>NZ_JBHYJX010000010.1:127900-148931 GCF_042740985.1 Streptomyces sp. NPDC058985
GGGATGGCGTGTCGCGCCATCCCGCCCCGGTTTCTGCCGTGGGGCCGACGGTCAGCGGACCGTCCGGGCGGCGTCCTGGATGATGTCGGCGACCTTGTCCGGCTGCGAGACGCTCACCGCGTGCGAGGCGACGGCCTTCTCCGTGTGGGCCTTGGCTCGGTCCGCCATGAACTTCTGGACCTTCGGCGGGATGTTGAGATCCTGTGTGGTCACCAGGACCCACGAGGGGATGGTCTTCCAGGCGGGCTCGCCGGCCTCCTCCTCCAATGCGGCACTGGTCACGGGGCGCTGAGTGACAGCCATCAGATCGGCTGTGTTCTTCGGGACGTCCGCCGCGAACTGGTGGTTGAACTTGCTCTGGTCGATGTAGAGATCGACGCCCTGGGAGCCGTCGGGCTGGGTGACCGGGACCGGCTTGAGGGCCTCGCCGAGGGTGCTGCCCGGGAACTTCCCGGAGAGAGCGAGCGCGCTCTCTCCCTTGTCGGGCAGGAAGGCCGCGATGTAGACCAGCGCCTTCACGTTGTCGGCGCCGCGGGCGGCGTTGCTGATGACCGATCCGCCGTACGAGTGTCCGGCGAGCACCACGGGCCCGTCGATGCCGGCCAGGAGTTCCTTGACGTAGGCGGAGTCACTGCTCAGTCCGCGCAGCGGGTTGGCCACGGCTACGACCGGGTATCCGTGCCGCTTCAGCTTCTTGATGACGCCGTTCCAACTGGTCGAATCGGCGAATGCGCCGTGGACAAGGACCACGGTCGGCTTGCGGTGCTGAGACGGTGCTCCCTTGCCGGCGCTCGCCGGAGCGACCGACGTGGCGAGAAGAGCGCCTGCGACCGTCGCTGCGGCCGTAAGAGTGAGTGGTGTGCGGAGACGGCGGTAAACAGAACGCGAGTTCATTTCGAAGACCTTTCCGGGAATTTACTGGTGCGCGGCCATGGAGGGATCCGCTTGTGAACCGGGCCTCTTCGGAGCAGAGAAATTACGTTCCTCCTCCGCTTCTGTGACAGGGAACCCGGTCGCCGTGTGACATCTACGGATGAGTAATTTCCTTGTATTCCTTCTCAGTCGGCTTCCGAATCTGCGAAGTCTCTCCGTAGAGACCGCGGCTGAGCCGGCTCCGTAGCCGCTGTACGCGGGTGGGCCTTGCGTTGTCGTGGTCCTTGGTCGGCGGAGCAAGTGGCGCATACTGCTCGTGCGCGGTCAGCGCATGCAGCTCTTCGGGGCCGAGCGGCTCGTGCACCTCGACGTACTCTCCGTGCGGGAGGCGTTTGATGATGCCTGTCTCCCGGCCGTGCAGAACCTTGTCGCGGTCGCGTCGCTGCAGGCCGAGGGCCCAGCGTTTCGCAACGAAGTAGACGACGAGCGGTACGGCGAACAAGCCGATGCGGACCCCCCACGTCACAGCATTGACAGAGACGTGGAAACGCGTTGCGATCAGGTCGTTGGCCGCCCCGATCAGCGACACCATGTACACGCTCAGCCAGGCGGCCCCAAGTGCGGTGCGCGCGGGCCTGTTGCGCGGTCGGTCGAGGAGGTGCTGTTCCCGGTTGTCGCCGGTCACCCACGCCTCGAGGAAGGGATACGCGCCCATTACGGCGAAGAGTCCGACGCCCACCAGTAGCGGAACAAGGTTGTCGAGGGCGAGCGTGTGACCCCAGGCGCTGATCTCCCATCCGGGCATGACCCGCAGGAGTCCGTCGGCCACGCCCATGTACCAGTCGGGCTGTGATCCGGCCGAGACCTGGTCGGGCCGGTAGGGGCCGTACTCCCAGACGGGATTGATCTGTGCGATGGCTGCGAGGAAGAAGATCACACCGGTGACCAGGAAGAAGTATCCCGCCGCCTTCACCGCATACACCCGGGCGGGTATGCCGACGACGTTGTCGTTGGTGCGTCCCGGACCGGGGTACTGGGCGTGCCTGTGGCGGAGGGACAGGACGATGTGGGCGAGGATCAGCGCCGTCATGAGGGCCGGGATCAGCAGGACATGGATGGTGTGGAAGCGGGCTACGAGATC
Source organism: Streptomyces sp. NPDC058985 (assembly GCF_042740985.1). NCBI lineage: Bacteria > Bacillati > Actinomycetota > Actinomycetes > Kitasatosporales > Streptomycetaceae > Streptomyces > Streptomyces sp. NPDC058985. Next base: position 129,915 of record NZ_JBHYJX010000010.1, read on the forward strand.
GTTTCCCGGGAACTCTCCGCCGAAGAGGAACATCGACAGGTAGGTGCCGACGATGGGTATGGAGAGGATCGTTCCGTTCACGACGACCAGCCCGGTGCCGGACAGAAGGTCGCCCGGCAGATCGTATCCGGTGAGTCCCCCGAACATGGCCAGGATCAGCAGGGAGAACCCCAGGACCCAGTTGAGCTCACGCGGTTTTCGGAAGGCGCCGGTGAAAAAGACCCGCATCATGTGCGTGAACACGGCGGCAACAAATACCAAGGCCGCCCAGTGGTGGGCTTGCCGGATGAGGAGGCCGCCACGCACGTCGAAGGAGATGTGCATGGTCGAGTCGAACGCCTCCGAGACCAGCTGCCCCTGCAGCGGCACGTAGCTGCCCTCATAGATCAGCTGCTCGGACGACGGGTGGAAGTAGAAGGTCAGGTACACGCCCGTAAGTACGAGGACGACGAAGCTGTAGAGGCAGATCTCTCCCAGCAGGAACGACCAGTGCCCTGGGAAAGCCTTCCGCAGTGCTCCCCGGGCACTGCCGCGGTGGCCCAGCCGCTCTTTCGTCCACTGGGCGACCCTTTCACCCGACTCATTCACGGTGGCACTCCAACGGCTGGGATTGCGGACGTCTGTCTCCCATACGACCAGACACCGTGTGAATATGTGACATAACCGTGTCGCGGTTCCGTCCCCAGCACCCCGGAACCGGTCACGCGACGGCCTTCACGGTGGTCCGGGTCGTCCGGCGTGCCAGTTGGCGCCTGATGGCACGGCGCTCGCTCTCCGTAGTGCCGCCCCAGATCCCCTCCATTGGCGGGACCCCGATCGCCCAGTTCAGGCATGTCTCCATCACGGGGCACCGATGGCACACGGCCTTCGCCTCATCAACCTGTACCAGCGACGGGCCACTGTTGATGTTGCCTACAGGGAAGAAGAGATCAGGATCCTCGTGTCGGCAACTCGCCTTCTCACGCCAGTCCATGGCTGCGCCTCCTCGGTGACGAAGTATCTGGCTTGTGAGACCGGGCACTGCCCGTATGTGTGACACAGGGGTTTCCGCACTCGGGCCTGACAGACTTCCCCTCGGCCCCCCGTTGCACTCCCTGGGGGACAGTGGCAACAATTGGTGCATCTTTGTGAAGAGCGGGCTCCCGCTTATGATGTGCACGTACGGATGAGAATGAGAGGAACACATGGTCTCGGGAACTCGCGCGGCACACAATGTTGAGATCACCGCAGAGAGCCTCCAGGAGGACCTTGCCCGCCTAGAGGTCCAGAAGCAGGCACTCGAGCGGGAACTGGCCGCAGTCGTGGCCCACCTCGGCTCCGTTCAGCGTGCCCTCAGCGCTCTCGAGGTCCTCATGCTCACCCCGGCAAGCACGGGCTCCGCCGAGCCTGCCGCCGCTCTCCCGCGCACAGAACGCCCCCGGGCAGCCGAGGCTGCGCCGGCGGACGCTGACGTCCCCGTCAAGGACGCCGACACCGCCGGGTCCCGGACCGAGTCGCGCGTCGAGCAGCCGGCACAGCGGCCGCAGACGGCGAAGAGGACCTCGCGCTCGCCCCGCACCGAAGACGGCCAGCAGCGGAACTACGGCAGGCTCACTGAGCAGATCCTGGAGTACTTCGCGGGCGTCGGCGACGCCGACGTGCGCGCTCGTGATGTCGCGGCGGCGCTGGGCCGCGATAGTGACAGCGGGAGCATCAACGCGGTTCGCAGCACCCTCGACCGTCTCGTCGGCAACTCCCGTATCCGCCGGGCTGGCCGTGGGCTCTACCGCGCCCGGTAAACACCCTGACTGACCGCTCCGGACGCCGGCTCGCGGGGGACCGAGTGGCGTCCGGAGCAGCTACGCACCTGCTTGGCTCCATCGGCAGGTGCTGAAGCGTGTTCCAGACTGCTGTCGCAGGGTACCTACATCACAGCAAGAACACTGTGAAAAGTGTATCGCATTTCAACAGTGTGCTTGGCACGTGTCCGTGCCTGCTGCCTGCCGGTCACCGCTACGACGGGCAGCAGGCGGCGGGGCTCTTTCAGGGGCGGGTACCGAAGGGGCCGAGGATGCCCCCGTTGATGCGGTGGGATTCCATCAGCGTCGCGGCGTGCCCCAGGGTGTACACGTCGGCGCCTGCCAGTATGCCGGTGTACTTGTCGGACACGGGTTCGGCGGCCTCTCGGGCAACGGCGTCGAGGTATGTTTTGAAGATGGCCCAGGCATTGCCGCTGGGGCCGTACTTCGTCATGTACGGCGTGGGGTCCACGGTGGTCAGAGCGGTGCGCACGGACGCATCGAGGTCTGATATGTACCGCTTTTGGAGATATGCGTCCGCTCGGGTACCGAGGCGCCCCAAGTGTCCGCCGACCAGTGTCTGCCAACGGTAGTTCATCGCCACGTCATGCGCGTCCACCCAGGCGGGGATGCTCTCGGACATCGCGAGGTTCTCGAACGGCACCCAGCCGGGGTAGAAGACGTCCACCAGCAGGAGCGTTTTGTACTCGGGCGCGTAGACATAGATGTTGTCGGGTGAATGGTTCGGACCGTGATAGGCGAGCTTCAGCGTCTCGCCCCCCACCTCGAGCACGTACCTGTCGCGGAACGTCTCCTTCGGCACGGGGCGATTGGGATCTGACTGGTACTTGAGCAGCGCGCGGGTCTCCTCGTGGCCGATGCGCACCACATCGGGACCCAGGATGGCGGACGCTCCGATGTGGTCGGCGTGGGAGTGGGAGTACACCAGATGCGTCACCTTGCTCGGCCTGCCGTTGGCCTTGGTGACTTCACCGATGGCGCGCAGAAGATTGTGTCCGATCGTCGGTGGCGCGTCGACGAGTACCACGCCCTTGCGTGTGGTGAGGAACATCGAGGTGTAGAAGCTGTCAGTGACCCAGTAAAGGTTGCCCTGGATCTTGCCGACGTGGTACCCCTGCGCATTCATCGCCGGGCCCAGGGCGCTGGCAGGTACCGGTGCGAAGTCCGGCAAGGCTTCCCGTTCAGCAGCGCCGGCGGTCCCCGCCATCGTCGTGCCGAGCAGTCCCGCCGCAGCAGGCACGGCGGCCGCAGCGGCCGCGCCCCTGAGCACACTGCGCCGCGTGGCCGGTTCAGTTCGCCGAAGAGTGTTGGTCATCGATTCGCCTTCCAGGACTCGCACCGGGCACGATGCGCCCGGCATCAGACATCACAAAATCGGAGGGTTGTACACAATGTTGGATGTTGCGGTGTGTTACTGAGCACACTATGACAGTGGATGATTCCGGTTGATTAATGACAAACCGCTTCCGGCTGTCACTCAGCCGCCCCGTCCTGCTTGATCACGCGGTGAAGTCAGGAGCCGTCTCGGTCGCACGCGCAGCGCGTGCACGTCGCCTGCCGACTGGGCCGCATGCCCTGTACGTGCGCGCCGAAAGAGCACCGCCGCCAGGAGGACTACTCGATGCCCAGGGCGCGCCTCCGCGCGCCGCTCATCCCGTAGTTCCTCAGACGAGGGAGAATCCGCGTCCGCAGCGGGAGACATCACTCATCGCATTGCTCCTCCAGCCGTCACTGACCGTCCTCTCTGCGGCTCCGCCGTCGCCGGAGTGCCGACATGCACTCGACCCGACAGGCCAGGTTGCGGTGGCGCACCGCCACCCTCACACGATGCGAAGCGTTCGAAACACGTCGAACAATCTACATGAGCGTTCGACGCGCTCCGAACCGGCATGCCTCACGCGATGGCCGGCCCGGGAGCAGATCACACCCGTCCGCATGACGGAGGTGCAGCACGGAGAAGCGCTGCCGATCTCCATCCATTCCGCAGGACGCTCACGCTGTGACTGATGCCACGGCTGTCAGATGCCGCACGGACGATGGCCGTGGTACGTTTCCAGATATGTTCGATGGATAACGAACATTAGTCTCTGTAGAACCGCTTGCGCGGACGTTCCAGGCATCGGGTTGCCGGGCGGGCGCTCGTCGCCCGCGCCACGACTGCCTCCTTTGAATACGGTCCGAAGCCTTCCGAACGCCCGAGGCCGATGCGTCAGGTATGCACCCTCGTCGTTACCTGGACGACAAGACGGCACGTGCAGGTGCTTGTACAGGGCTTCCTGCAAGTCGAGTTGGCGACTCGCACTCACGATCCGTGAGTCCCAGAGCGCAAACCGACCGCAGGTCCATAAGGGGCCCGGTGTGTGGGATCCAGACCGGGGTGCCCAGCGCTTGTTCTGGTCATGCAGGCCGCCGGAGTACCGCGGTCGCCAGAACGTACCGACAGGAGCAAGAAGCTGATGCCGAATAGAGAAAGTGTTCTGAGCCGTCGGCGACTGCTGTACGCCATGGGCGCCCTGGGGGCGGGGTCCGCAGCTTCAGTGATCACCCCCGGAGCCGTCCAGGCAGCCCCAAAAGCAGGCACTACAGCTGCGGACCTGTACCTGCCGAGCCCGCCGAATGATGCCGTTGTTCCCATGAGGCTTCACGTGCCCGAGAGCATGCTGCGCGATCTGAGGCAGCGGCTGGAAATGACACGGTGGCCGGCGGAAGAGTTGGTGGACGACTGGTCGCAGGGAGCCCCTCTGCGGCGCGTCAAGCACCTCGTGGAGTACTGGAAGCGGCACTACGACTGGCGCAGGGTGGAGTCGTTGCTCAACAGCTTCGGTCAGTACCGCACGGTTATCGACGGGGTCAGCATCCACCTGCTGCACGCCAAGTCACCGCACGCCGAGGCGATGCCCATCATGCTGACCCACGGCTGGCCGGGATCCGTTCTGGAATTCCGTAACGTGATCCGGCGTCTGACGCATCCCACCGAATTCGGTGGATCACGACGCGACGCCTTCCACGTGGTCGTTCCCTCTCTGCCGGGGTTCGGGTTCTCCGACCAGCCCGACGATCTGGGCTGGGGGCGTGCGAGGACGGCCAAGGCATGGGCTGAGATCATGCCGCGCCTCGGATACGATCACTACCTCTCCCAGGGCGGCGACTGGGGAGCGGCAGTCAACGCCCAGTTGGGTGTGCTGCGGCCCAAGGGGCTGCTGGGCCTCCACCTGAACTTCCCGCAGATCGTGCCGCCCGATCTCGACCTCGATCACCTGACCCCCGAGGAACAGGTCGCGATGGATCAGCTGAACCGGCAGCAGCAGAACGAGATCGGTTATCAGCTTGAAATGATGACCAGGCCGCAGACAGTTTCCTACTCGCTGGCGGATTCGCCCGTGGGTCAGGCTGCCTGGATCTACGAGAAGTTCGGAGTGTGGAGCGACAGCAACAAGAACCCCGAGTCCATCTGGACTCTGGATGAAATGCTGGACGACATCACCCTCTACTGGCTGACGAATTCCGCTGAATCGGCTGCACGCTTCTACTGGGAGAATTCTGACGTCACCATGAATGCCGTAGAAATTGACATCCCGATGGGCGTCACACTGTTCCCCAAGGAATTCTATACGCCGCCTCGCGCGTGGGCCGAAAGGGCCTTTTCCAAGCTCGTGTACTGGAACCAGGCCAGCAAGGGGGGTCACTTCGCAGCTTTCGAGCAGCCCGTGATCTTCGCGGAGGAAATGCGCAAGTTCGGCCGCCTGTTCCGCGGCGCGTGATCCGTATGCGCGCGACTACGAGGTGACGGAACTGTACGCACGGCGCCGTCATTGCCATCGGTTCATATCGGCCGGCCGCGGGGAGTCCGGTCGCCACCAGGCCGATTCCTCCAGGAACTTCGCTCCATGCCCCAGCAAGCGCGCCCGCAGGGCGTGGGTGCACCCCTGGGGGTTCATGATCGGAATTCACGATGATCGAAATCGGAACTGGTCGGTCGTCCTCCTAGCCTCTCCAAGAAGGCCGAATTAAGCAATTCCACGCTGTGGCTTTTGCCACAGGCACAACGTTCGACAAATACCGAATGAACAAGGTAGCTTGTTCGATAGGCGCCGAACAAGGGTCTGGGTGGTCGCACGTAAAGATGTGGTCGCGCCAGTGATACCCGCCCTGTGGGGGTCGGGCTAACAACCATCGACCGCCGACGACTGAGTGGACTCACTCGTCTACGTTCGCGTCGCACAGCAGGCAAACACTCGCACCGCCGACCTTAGGGCAATTGGATTGCCCGGACTCGGCACGCCAGAAGCTTCCTGGAGGAAACTATGGGCACGGTCAACAAGGAGATCGAGGAATTCATCCGCTACGTCGTGGAGGATGGAAGCAACTATCGGATGGACGAAATGGACAAGCTCTACGCTGCCGATATGGCCATCCTGTTCCCGAGCAAGGACGGCTCGATCGTCGCGGCACCGCGCGAGGATGTCTTCGCCGAGTTCGCGGCTCGTGGCAGTAACGGGGAAAGGGCCCTGTCCACGGAGTACCGCATTCTGCACCTGGAGGAGCAGGGCGACGACGCCACTGTGCTTCTCTACCGCCGCATGAGCGAGTCCGCTGCACCGTTCCTCTACGAGCTGCGACTCAAGCGCGGCGGTGTCCGCGGTTGGCTCGTCGCCGGCGAGACCGTAACGCCTTGGCCGGACCCGGAGACTGCAGGCGCGTTCCTGCCTCCACGGCAGACCGTCTGAGCGCCTTCAACGGGGCGCAGCGGTCCATGCATGACACGGGAAAGGGCGCCGCGTCAGCAGTGCTCACGTCCTCATGGACACGCGCCCCGTTCTGGCGGCGACAGCACTTCCGAGAGGTGACGGGCGACGGCATCCCCGCTGTCACGATGGCCCGCCCATCCACGAGCAGCGCTGTAAAAAGAGGTCCTAACAAGGGCGTTTGACGTGGCGGTAAGTGAAGACAGGTGGGCGAGGTCGGGGAAGGCTTCATGGATGTCGTTGCGTCGTTCCCAGCGGATGCGTAGGCGGCGGAAGGTGCCCAGACGGCTGGCGTGTTCCTGCCCTCGTTCGGCGATTACTGGCCGGATCCCGCGTTGCCGCAGCAGGCGGCGGTACTTGTCGTGGTCGTAGCCGCTGCCGGACAAAGTCCCGGCCGTGGCCGGCGTTGGGCCGGCCCCGACACCGGCCGGATGCACTCCTCGCCGACCCAGTCGGGTGACGTCGTTGCGGTTTCCGCCGGTCAGCGACACGGCGAGCGGGATGCCCTGGCCGTCGGTGAGCACGTGGTGCTTGCTGTCCGGCCGCACACGGCTGACCAGGCTGGGCCCGCGGTTGGGCTGTGTCGGGGCCGCCTGCACATGAGAGGAGTCGATCACCGCCCTCGACCAGTCCAGCTTCTTCAGCAGCACCAGCTGCAACTGGTCCCACACGCCAGCCTCGTTCCAGGCCCGCCAGGCGCCGCCAGCACGTCATGCCGGTTCCGAAGCCCAGTTTTCTCGGGCAGGTACTCCTACTGGATACCGGTATGCAGCACGAACAGGATCCCGCACAGTGCCTGCCGGTCCCGGACCCGCGGCCTGCCTTCCACCAGCTCCGGCCCCGGCTCGGGAAACAACGGCTCGATGAGCGACCACAGCTCGTCCCACGCGATCCACGGCCGCGGACCGCTGCCCTTCATGAAGGCGATCCGTACCGACCTACTCGCCCACGGCCTGAGTCCCAGGGCCATCCACTACAAAGTGGCGGCCCCGGCCTGTGGCTCAGCAAGTAGCGGCACCGGCCACCCTGCGGTGAGCCACCGGACGGCCCTTCCGGAGGGCATGGCGCGGACGTCGCCCGCGTTCGGAACCGGGAGAGGACACCGGCTCGTGGGCGTTCATGCACTCGACGCGGTCGGTGTGAGTCCGGCGAGGGCAGGCTTCAGCTCGGTCCGCCGCTTGATGCCGAGCTTCACGAAGACTTTGCGCAGGTGGTACTCGACGGTGTGTGCGCTGATGAACAGGCGGGTGCCGATCTCGCGGTTCGTCAGCCCCTCACGGGCCAGGCGCGCCACATTCAGTTCCTGTTCGGTGAGCCGCGCCGCCGACCCCCGTGCGTGGACCCGCAGGGTCTCGCCACAGGCGCGCAGCTCGTCCACGGCACGCTGGGCAAATCCGTTCACTCCGCAGGCTGTCAGTCCCTTGTGGGCGGCGCGGAGCTGCTCGCGCGCCTCGGCGGTCCGCCCCTGGCGGTTGAGTGCCTCGCCGTACAGCAGGCGGCACCGCCCCTCCCAGATCGGGATCCGCTCGTGCTCGAAGCGCGCGATCGCGTCCAGATACAGGCTCTCGGCCTTGTCCCCCGCACGCAGTTGCGCCTCGGCCATCGCCAGTACGGCCAGCGCGTAGCTGGTGCCCACCGGCCGTGTAACGCGGGCCAACTGTTCGAGTGCCTGCTCGGCGAGGGCGTGCTCACCGGTGTGCGTGGCCGCTTCCACCAGTTCGAGCAGCGTGCGCATCGCGAGGTTCAGTTCATGGGTGTACGGCAGCTCGCGCCGGCCGCAGGCCACCGCCTCGGCGAAGCGCCCCAGGCCGTTGTAGAGGACCGCCTCGGAGAAGTTGGCCGCGCTCTGCGCGTATCCCTCGCCGCGCGCGAGCCCGTCGGCCCGAATCCGCTCGGCCAAGCGCTCCGCCTCGTCGGCCTGCCCCCGGTACGCGGCGAGGAGGAGCCGCCCGTACGGCGGCAGCGGGTTGCCCGTGACTTCCTTGATGGCGTCGATCTCGTCGCAGGAGGCTTCCGCCCCGTCCAGGTCGCCGTCGGTCATCTGTACGAGCATCAGCAGGCTCAGGGCAATCGGCAGCACGGTGACGACGCCTTCGGCGCGAGCGAGCTCGACCTGCCGGTCGGCGAGCGCACGCAGCCCGTCGGGATCCCACAGGTCCTGGGCGGCGCGAGAGGCGAACCACATCCAGTGCAGTTCGAGGAAGTCCGGCGCCTGCTCGAGGAACGCACGCTGGGCCCGTCGCAGGGTGGGGAGCGCCACCGCCTGCCCTTCGGTGGCCAGGAGCGCCTGTCCGCGCAGGATCAGGTCCCGTGCCCGGTCGGTCTCCTCGGCGGCGGGCGTCGCGCCGAGGATCGCGTGCGCGACGGCGGCCACCTGCTCGGCGTCACCGAGCCTGCCGCCGTAAGTCGCCGCCGCGAGCGCTTCGATGTAGGTGTCGCGGGCGAGGACTCTGTCGAGCCCTTCGAGCCCCCGTGCCGCGTCGAGGAGGTTCTGCGCTCCGCTGCGGTCACGCCGTAGCGCGTATCCGGCCCGCGCGCGCAGCCGCACCACGAGCGCCTCCTGGAGCGCAGTGAGGGGAAGGACGCGGGCGGACTCGAGCAGGCGCAGGGCCGCGTCCGACGCGCCCGCGTCGTGCTTGGCCTCGGCCGCCGCGATCAGCCGCTGCCCGCGGTGGAACGGCGAGGGTGTGAGCTCCGCTGCCTTCTCAAGGAACGCGCCGGCAGCTGCCGCGCCGCCGCGCGTTCGTGCGCGGACCGCGGACTTCTCCAGACCGGCGGCGACCTCCTCGTCCGGTTGCAGGGTCGCGCTGGCCCGATGCCAGGCCCGGCGGTCTGGGTCGTGTTCGGCGTTGGTGACGTCGGCCAGAGCGGCGTGGACGCGACGTCGGTCGCCCGGTGACGCCGCCCGGTACACGGCCGACCGCACCAGCGGATGGCGGAAGCCGACGCGGGTGCCGATGATGAGGGCCTCGGCGGCCTTGGCCGTGTCGAAGGCTTCCGGCCCCAGTCCCAGTACTGCGCTCGCACGCCACAGCAGCCCCGGGTCACCGGTGGGTTCGGCGGCCGCCAGCAACAGCAGGAGGCGCGTCGGCGGTGGCAGCGGGGCGAGCTGCACGACCAGGCTCTGCTCGATGCGGCTCTCCAGCGGCAGGGAGCCCGTCAGGGTGAAACCGCCGGCGATCTGGGCCGGGTTCAGTGCCCGGGGCAGTTCGCGCAGGGCAAGCGGATTGCCACGAGCCTCCGCGATCAACTGGTCGCGCACCCGCCGGTCGAGACCACCGGGCACGGCAAGGCGCAGCAGCTCGCACGCATCCTCGTGCCCGAGCCCTTCGACGACCATGTGGGGCAGGCCCGCGAACACCGGGTCGACCTGCCGCATGGCAAGCACCAAGGCGATGCCCTCCGCGTCCAAGCGCCGGGCAGCGAAGGCGAGGGCACGCGCGGACGCCTGGTCGAGCCACTGTGCGTCGTCGACGACGCACAGCAGCGCCTGCTCCTCGGCAGCCTCCGTGAGCAGCCCCAGCAGGGCCAGCCCCACGAAGAACGGGCTCGGCGCTGCGGCGGTGCGCAGCCCGAACGCCACCTCGATCGCCTCCTGCTGCGGAGCCGGCAACCTGGCGGCCGAACCCATCATGTGCCCGCAGAGCTGTTGGAGGCCGGCGTAGGCGAGTTCCATCTCGGACTGGGAAGCGACGATCCGCTCGGTGCGGACGTGTGCCGCGGTCCGTGCGGTGAGGTGGTCCAGGAGCGCCGTCTTGCCGACACCGGCCTCGCCGGAGACGACCAGCACCCCGCTGCGGCCACCGCGGGCACCGCCCACCAGCGCTTCCAGTTCCGCCAGCTCGCCGCGTCGCCCCCGCAACGGCGCGATGTCAGGCATCATGTCCGCCTTCGTCGGGAAGTATCGCTCCGCCATGTCCGTCGTCCAAGAAATTCTATCGGAGCATCGTCCTGAACCACCAAGCGTCGCGGTGAGTATCGACCGCACACCCGTGCCCCCTCTGGCAGCCAACAGGGCACCGGCCGCCCCCGCATGCGGAGCGCGACCGGCCCGTCACAGCGGCGGGGGCACCGAACATAGGGGCATGACTCATTTCGTGGATTCGAAGGCCGGTGTCGACAACCCGGTCACCGTCATGAACAGCTACACCGTGCTGGCGGAAGAAGCCGGCTGGTGCACCAGGACGTACCAGGAGAACGCCCGGATCCTGTCGGCTCGGCCCGTCCTCGCCCGTTCCCGCCGGCACCGCCCCTCACTCACGATCCCCAGACGCGATTCGTCCACGTCGTCGGGTGGACCTCGGGCTGTCGGCCATGTCCTCGGCCGCTGCCGCTTGCGCATCGCGTACCCAGCAAAGCTGGCAGCCCGCGCTGCCAGGGCAATCGGCGGCCAGACACGCCAACGAGGAGCACACGGTCGCAACCGCCGATAGCCTCTGACCGCAGGGCGGCAGGGCCGCGGCCCTGCCGCCCTGCGGTCAGAGCGTTCGGTGTCAGTGCTGTACGGCAGCATTCCGACTCAACAGCCCTGCACGCAGTGATGGAGAAGAACCGTGACCGGCCAAGATCTGAGCCCTGTGCTCCCCGTGGACTTTCTCCGCACGGCAATGGCTGGCCGCAGCCCAAACGACCCGGTGGTGCAACTGGCGGTACAACAGGCCCGAGCGGCGCAGCCCGGGCATGCACAGTCAGCCCTGGTGGAGGCTTTGCTGTCGGGCCCGTACGCGCAGGAGGCACCCTTGTGGCTTCTGCAGACCACCGTGGAGGCAGGTCTGGGGGGCGAGGGGGAAGCGTCTGGCGTCGGCCAGCGGCCCGCACTGGTCGCGACTGCCCTCGAGCACCCGTCGTGCACGGCCTCACTGCGGGAGCAGGCCCTCAGACGGTGCACGAGTGAGCAATTGGGCATGCTCGGGACGCCGCGCGCGGATGCACGCCTCGCCGCCACGGTTGCCGCGGAGCTGCGTGCACGCAGCGGTGCACCGCTGCCCATGACTCCACAGCTGCTTCAGGAGCCGACTGCGGCCCAGACCGTGCTGCGGCAAGGACCGCTGCACCCTCTGGTGTTCGAGGCTGCCCGGGACACGCTTCCCACCGAGCCTGATCCGGACAAGATCGGCGAGGGATCCGACACAGACGGCACGTGGGAGCAGTACAAACAGGCGTACGACGCGTGGCGCAGCATGTGGCGTCAGGTACTCAACCGCCATCCGCACTGTCACCGAGAGCTCATAGCGTGGGCTGCCGATGCCGGCGCCGAGGGGCTGATCCGCGACGAGCTGCTCGGTAGTCTGCCCTGGGCGGTCGAACCCGCGCTGCTGGCCGAGCTCGCCAAGGCCGACCTCGACCGCTTCTCCTTCGAAGTGCTACTGGCCCGGGGCTGCCGCATGCTCCGCGCCGGATCGGACGAGCAGCAGGTCCTGGAACACTTCGCCACGGACCTGTCTGCAGTGACGGACGACGAGCAGACGCTCTTCCATCATGCCTTGCGCCGAAAGAGCAGCACATTGCTCGACATGGGGTGTCACGCACCGATCACCTGGGCGCAGCGTGCCGCGGTGGGAACATGGCGCCACATCCTCAACCCCACGCAGGCCAAGGATGGTTACCGCCCTGTCCAGTGGCAGGCGTCCGCCGCCCTGCTCACCGATCTCGCCACGCAGTTCGCCGAGACCGCCGCCCGTGCCCTGCCCTACTGGGAGTCTATGGACCGCTATCGGGGAATCACCGCGCGCGAGGTGACCTGGGTCCGCGACATGGTGCTGCGCCTTCCAACCATCACCGAAGACGTCAGGGCGGGGGTCGGCCCCCTCGTCCGCGACGCGCGCGAGCGGCTGAGCTACCGTCACCCCGGCCTCCAGCCGCGTCACGACGAGCGGAGCGAAATCCAGGAGATCCTCAACACGATCGAGCGCGTGCTTGCGGACCCTGCCCCCGCGACCGGCGTGGAACGTCGCCGGACCGCGCTCGGCGCTCCCGACGAGGTGACCGTGCGCGACCTGGCCCGTCTCCAGACGCAGGCCCTGAGCGACTACCTGAACCGGCACGCCGGCAACGACTCCCTCGTGGAGAAGGCCCTGCTGTCCTGCGCCGCCAGCGGATACCGGTCACGTGACGACTTCGACAACGTGTTGCGCCGCCACAGCTGTCCCGACACCGTGCTGCTCCGCCTCACCGAGCGCCTGCGCACCCGCCTTGGCGGCGGGCCGTCCTGGCGTGAGGCCTGGACCCAGCTGGTCCTGGGCAGAACGGAGGCCGATCCGGCACTCGTGCGCGCCCTTCCGGCCTGGACGGCGCTGCGCGCCCGGGGCGACTACCACGCAACCGCCCACGCCGCGGTGGTCACGGCCGTACGCGAGGCTCTGGGAAGTGACCAGGAGGCATGGGACCGCTTCGCGGCCTGCCCCGCCACCCACTCCGGACCCACCGCCTGGCTGCGTCTGGGCGACCTGCTGGACGCAGCCGCCACAGGGAGCCCGTGGCCGAAGCCGCCGGGCAGCCGATAAGCCCTGCCACGGCCTCAACGGGCACGAGGTCCTCTCACCGAGCAACAATGCGTGCCAGGTCTGCGCTGAATTCCCGCAATTCCGGCGACGGGCGTGGCGCAGATTTGACCAACTGCGCTACAAAGCGGGCTTGTTTGGCGATGCAGGATGGGTCCATCAGCCCTGGCCCGCCCGGCTGTGGCGGGCCCGTGGCCTGATCCGCCATGGCAAGAAATGCTGTGGCTCTGTCGGTCGGAGCCAGGTAGGTGACCTCGGGCACCGTGACCGTGGCACCGTCGTCCATGTACAGGGAGATGGTGAAGGTGTAGATCCAGGGCATCGACCCCTCTCCGTACCGCTCGGGTCCCACCGTGAACGCAACCCGCTCTTGAGCATGCGGCGGCAGGGTGTACTTCATTTTCCGGTGGATTACGGCTCCCTCGCGGGCTTCGGCCGGGATCTTGATGTCGTACTGCGCAGTGATGTCAGTCGGCCCGGCCCCGTAGCGGCAGTTGACCTCAGTAGCAGAAACGAGGTTCACTTCGGCACGGGTGATCAGAACGGGGTTGTCTGCACTGTTCCGCAAAGTCGCGCTGACTACGGACGCGGGTACCTGAACCTGTTCGGTGACTTGTCCGTCGAAGACCACATCGGCAGCGACGTTCTGCTCCCGGTCGACGTCCGAGTCGACCAGTTCGACGTCCGGCGCCGGCTCGGGCGCAGGTTTGGGCTGCGCATCGGGCCAGAAGAGAAAGATCAGTCCGGCTACCCCAGCAACCGCTGTAACGACGGCGCCGACGATCTCGAGCGTCCTGTTCTGCTTGTGCCAGAACCCTCCCTCCGGCTGCGGGCCGCCGTCCCCGGTTTCCGCTGCCGCCGCATCACCCTCCGGCCGCGTGGAGCCCTGACCGCCCTCATCGCCCGTTCGCCTGCCTGACCGCGGCCGCGCAGCGCTGCCGCTTGCCCCTTCCCCCGAAGGCCGACACTGCGCCCCCTCGTGTAATCCGTCTGTCTCTCCAGAACTCATACCCGCCTCCTCCCCCGCCCCCGTAGCAGCCACCCACCTACACGTAGCCCAGCTACGGTTTCGCGCAAAAGACCATCACCGAGCCGAAACCGGGTGGGGCGTGCGCCCTGCCAGGGTGCCTCGCGTACCCGCAGCCTTCGCCGCCCGGCAGTGCGTCCCAAGGCACTGCCGGGAGCGGGTAACGCGGGCACGGAAGGTTCTGTATAGGGCAGTTCACTCCTCCGCAAGGAGCCTCTCTCGCAGCTGGGCCAGTGTGCGCGCCAGTAGCCGGGAGACGTGCATCTGGGAGATGCCGACCTCCTGCGCGATCTGCGATTGGGTCATGTTGCCGAAGAAGCGCAGCAGCAGGATCCGCTTCTCGCGCGGCGCGAGGCTTTCCAGCAACGGCTTGAGGGACTCGCGGTACTCGACGGCCTCGAGTGCCTCTTCCTCGGCTCCCAGGGTGTCCGCGACCGTCGGGGACTCGTCGTCGGTGTCGGGGACGTCCAACGACAGTGTGGAGTACGCGTTCGCGGACTCCAGGCCCTCCAGGACTTCCTCCTCCGAGATCGACAGCTTCGTGGCCAGCTCGTGGACCGTGGGCGGTCGGCCATGTTCCTGCGACAGCTCCGCAGTGGTCGTGGTGAGCGCAAGGCGCAGTTCCTGAAGGCGCCTGGGGACACGCACTGCCCAGCCCTTGTCACGGAAGTGGCGTTTGATCTCACCGACCACCGTCGGGGTGGCGTACGTGGAGAACTCCACGCCGCGCTCCGGGTCGAAACGGTCGACCGACTTGATCAGACCGATGGTGGCGACCTGGGCGAGGTCGTCCAGCGGCTCACCGCGGTTGCGGAAGCGGTGTGCGAGGTGCTCCACGAGCGGCAGATGCATCCGGACCAGCCGGTTGCGCAGCTCGGCGTACTCCGGGCTGCCGCCTGGCATCGCGCGCAGTTGGAGGAACATCGCTCGCGCGTCACTACGGTCGGCGGCGGACGACGTAGTGCCAAGGGACGGCTGAGGGGTGGGCTGTGTCTTGGTCCGCCGCTTGACTCTGGCCAGCGCGGACTCGACGTCCTGGGCTGTGGCCACGAGCGATCCGATCGGTCCTTCACTGGCCATGAGGGTTTCTCGCAGCGCGGCAATGTCGTCCTTGTCATGGTGGTCGGCCCTCACCGCCTTCCGCCCGCGACGGACCGCCCCCGCAGGCAGTGCGGCAACTTCATCCTCGTCGTGGTGGCCGGTCATCACTGCCTCCCCTCGCCCGTGTCGATCACACCCAGCTCCTGCAGCTGGCTTCGTACATCTTCAAGCGCCTGGCGGGCGCGGTGCAGATGCACGCGCGCGGTGGCGACCTGGATTCGCATCTCCTTCGCGGCATCCCCCAGCGGCTGTCCGGCAATCGCGCAGCGGCCCATGACTTCGCGCTGTTTGTCGCTGAGGGACACGATGCGCTCCAGCACGGTGCGGTAGGCGCCGCGCGCATCCATCCAGGACGCCAAGTCCACCTCCGCCGCGGCCCGGTCGTGGTGCTCTGTATCGAAGCCGATCGAGCCGGCTTCCTTCTGCAGTCGCAGCACCTCCCGTACGACGGTGGTGCGTAGCCATGCGGGCCAGGCCCTGACCGGTTCCAAGTGCGGGGCGTTCCAGCGCTGCCAGCATTGCAGGAAGGCCTCCTGGACCGCGTCGTCGGCCAGAGTGCGGCGCCCTCCGGAGACGAAGATCGCCTGCGCCAGAAAGGGCCGGTACCACGTACGGAACAGGGCGTCGAACTCCTCCTCGGGCGGGGCTGTCATTGAGGATCCTGCTCGTCCAGGCGGACGCTCCATGCGGTGCCGTCCTGGTCGCTCACCTCGGCCCTCCCCCCGCGGACGGACAGCTCACGTGCCATCCGGACCATCGCCCGGGCACGCACCCGCTCTCTGAGCAGGTATCCGCAGGTTCGTACAGCCGCGCCCGCAGCAGCCGCCCCGGTGCCCACTATCACCCAACTCCACTGTCCTGTCACGGCGTTGGCCTCCCGAGGCTCGATGTGCTTTCACCAGGTAGAGGAATCAGGCGCCGAAAACGTGTACACGCCCCGCCGACTCCAGCCGAGAGGCGACTGGACGATCCTTCCGGCTCGGACGAGTTGGCCTGCAAACCGATGAGCACACCGTACGAATCGGGGCCGGGACCGGGCTGCCCCTCATCGACACGACGAACGAGGTATTCCACCAGGAGCGGGAAGGAATACCGTTCTGCCAGGCGGAGCTCGACAGGATCGGCACCTTCCACAACCTGAAGCGACTGCTGGCCCGGGGTGCGCGAACTGGACCACCCGGTATTCTCCCCCCATGGCATAAGCGCCTGGCTGGCATCCATCAGGTGCTGTTCGAGAACCGTAGGTTCGAGGAGGGCAGCTGGGGCACGGAGTTCCACCCGGGCTCTCTCCCACCTGCGACGATATCGTCATCGCACCCCACAAGAACATCGACGTCCTGGCCACGACCGACCTCGACGTGGAGCTCCATCAGCACCGGGCGGAATACATCACCATCACCGGGATGATCGGCACCATGTGCGTCGAGTCCACCGCGTAACTGCATGGGACGAGGTCACCACGTGACCATGTTCGCCGACGCCACCGCCACGGACGCGGGACTCGAGGACCTACGACGCGATGACCGGACGGCATCCGGCCATCTCTCACGCCGCGGTACGACGTCGATCAGTACCTGAAGGCCGTCCGCGCGGCACTCATCTGAGCCGCCCGCAGCTTGAACGCCGGATCGATTCCTGGACGTATCTCGACCTGCATGTGGTGCGTGGTGATGAGGAGAGGGCCGGGGCGATCGAGGCGTCACTGCGTGGCAAAGCTCCAGGCCGAGCACGGAACGGTGCTGGTCGTGGTCGAACAGCCGGCCTCGACCGGTGCGTTGCCACCCGACCGTCGCACGGACACGGGCTGTCCCGTCGCGCATATCTCTGGGCTGACGAGACGAGGGATCGCCGGGCCGGAGCTGCTGCAAGGGCAGGCCACTGGCCCTGATCCGCAAGATCGGACGGCGGCTGGCCGCCCTGTTGCGCCCGAGGGCCGCGCCGCTTCCTGACGTCCTGCTCACGAGACCTACGTCCTCATGATGTGAGGCTGCTGGGGTGAGCTCCACACGAATGTGTGGATTATGTGATGGGTCGTCACAGGCGCTGACCTTGAATTGTCTTGGAGAGAGTAGGACGGAGTGATCTCGTCACTTCGTCGATGACTTCTGTCGAGGCCTTCCAAAGGACGAGCACATGAACCAGATCAACGTCGCACACTCGCACGCACCGATGAGGGACGAGGCAGTTCCGTCTCGCTACGCGCTGAAGGTCGGCGACATCGATGTCACAGTGATCAGTGACGGGGTACTGGCGATCAACCCTGCGACGCTGGCCACCAATGCCGCCAAGGCCGAGCTGTCGGCCTGGCTCCGTGACAACTTCCTGCCGCCCGAGGTGATCGACTACCCGCTGAACGTGTCCGTGGTCCGCAGTGGGGACCGGACCATCCTGATCGACTCCGGGCTGGGTACGGAGTTCCCGGGCTTCCCCCGGGCCGGGCAGTTGGCCATGAGGCTGGACGCTGCCGGGATCGATCCCGCGTCCGTGACCGACGTGGTGCTCACCCACTTGCACATGGACCACATCGGGGGACTGCTCGTCGAGGGTCTGAGGGGCCGGCTGCGCAAGGACCTCCGGGTCCACCTGGCCGCGGCCGAAGCCGAGTTCTGGCAGGCGCCCGACTTCTCCCGCACCGCCATGCCGGCGCCGGTGCCCGAGACGCTCGTCACGACCGCCGCACGGTTCCTGGATGTCTACCGCGGCCAGTTGCACCCCTTCGAGACCGAGTTCGAGGTCGCGCCCGGCGTACTGATCGAGCGCACCGGGGGTCACACTCCCGGTCACAGCATCGTCCGCCTGGAGTCGGGTGGACAGCGGCTGACGTTCGCCGGTGACGCTGTGTTCCAGTGCGGGTTCGACCAGCCCGGCTGGTACAACGGCTTTGAACACGACCCCGAGGAGTCGGCCCGGGTCCGGATGCGTCTACTGAAGGAGATGGCGGCGAGCGGTGAGCACCTGATGGCCAGCCACCTGCCGTTCCCGTCCGTCTGCCACGTGGCGACGGCCGGCAACGCCTTCCGTTTCGTGCCGACGGTCTGGGACTACTGAGTCTCGGCATCGCTGCCGGTTCAGCCTGAGGGCCTGGGCGGCGCGGATACGGGCAGGCTGCGGCGAGCACCGCGGCCTGCCCGCGCAGCGCGGACCCCGTTCCGATCGCCGAGCCCCGTCGGATGCCGAAAACCCAGTCCGGGTGAACACAAAACGGGGACAGACTCGGCCATTCAGCCACCGCGCGTCAGGACAGCCCGTGCATCGCACATGGAGGTCCACAAGGACGACTACGCAGAGACTTCTGCACCTCCGCAGCGCCTGCGAAATGGCTTCCTTCTTCACCGACTCCCTACAGCAGGACCTGGGTCGACCTGCAGGTCCGCTCAGGACTCGTGGCGCGGGGCCGGCCCGGCTTCAGGGGATCATCACGCAGTGGTTCTCGATGACCCTGCCACCGCGATCGAGTCCGCCGCAAACGGCTAGCCTCGGGTACGCCCTGATCTCCCGGTTGACGACGAACCGCCACCGCGAGGCGTTCGCCTTGCTCCCCCGGTAGTCGCCGACGAACGCACGTAGCGTCCCCGGCAGGCCGTCCCTCGTGGTGACGGTGATGTCCTGGACGTAGTCGCGGCCCTGGTATGCGGTGGCGACGCAGATGTAGGTGCCGCAGGTGGACTTCACTTCGGCACTCGCCGGCGCCGCCGTTACCAACAGCAGCCCTGCGGCGGTCGTGAGCGCTGCCGTGACCGTGGCGATCCGCCGTCGTGTCCTTCGTGCTGTGGCCATGAATCCTCTCCTCGTTCGCGTGCGCCGGCATCCCGTGGTTATGGGTTTGTCTCGTGCGTCACGGTCTG
>NZ_JBHYJX010000010.1:149030-211725 GCF_042740985.1 Streptomyces sp. NPDC058985
GCTCCGGGCAGCCGTCCGCCACCTCGCGCAGCGCCGCCACCTCGGCCTCGTCCGCCGACAGCGTCCAGCGGAGCTTCGTGCCCACCCACTCGGCGAGGTTGCGGCAGTGCGCTTCACCCGCCAGCGGCAGCTGCTCGGCCTGGTCCCGGTCGGACTTGGACTGGTTGGAGCGGGCGGTACCAGCGGCGAGACTGGTGGCGTCTCCGGGGTCGTTGGCGTACGCCTCTGGGCGCTGCGTCGACCATGTCGAGGCGCCGCTGTGCCAGTCCTCGGTGAGCAGGACCACGTCCTGCCTCACCCTGGTCACGGGGCGGGCTCGTATGTCACGGTCTGCTCCGGGCAGCCGTCCGCCACCTCGCGCAGCGCCGCCACCTCGGCCTCGTCCGCCGACAGCGTCCAGCGGAGCTTCGTGCCCACCCACTCGGCGACGTAGCGGCAGTGCACCTCGGCCGCCGGCGGCAGCCACTGGGCCGGGTCCTGGTCCGACTTAGACCGGTTCGAGCGGGCCGTGACCGCGACCAGACTGGCGGCCGCGCCGAGGTCGTTGGCGTACGCCTCCCGGCGCTGCGCCGACCAGATGGAGGCGCCGCTGTCCCATGCCTCGGCGAGCGGGCCCATGTGGTCGATGTCCAGGCTGGAGGCCGAGGTTACCCACACCTGGTCGTAGTACGACCACCAGCGGCCGCCCGTCAGGCGGCACTTCGGCCCTACCGTCGGCGGCTCCACCGCCTCCGCGATCAACACCTCCGCCCGGGTGTTGCAGCCATCCGTCGGGTTCGCGCCGGCGTTCCAGTGCTTGAATGCGTCCCGGTCGTAGCCGTCGCGGGACTCGACCGCGACCGGCAGACGCACGATGGCCTCGGACAGCGGAAGCGTCTCAACCGCTTGGGCGGGCGTTGAGACAGTCAGGGGCAGGACGGCGAGAGCAGCGGCAGCCAGGCCGCGCAGCACAGACTTGAGCATGCACCGTTCATAACGGACCCTGAGGGGGCGCTGTCAGGCGTTTGCCGAGTGCGCCGCCCGTGTGGGTGCACTCGTCATACCGGCGTTTGCGGTCCGGCTCCCCACGACAGCGGGTCGTGCTGTGCCCGGAGCCCGGCGCGGGAAGGCGAGTGGCCGGGCAGGGCGGCTTGTTCAGTGGGGCGTCGGCGCCTGGCCGGGTGCGTTGATGGGCTGGCGCAGGTCGAGGTAGCAGCGCAGACGGACACCTGGCTGGCCCGCATCCCGTGTCGTGCGCTCCACCCCGGTGGTCGCCCACCGGGCGGCAAGCGCCGTGTGGAACGCGAACGCGGTCTCGTCGTCGGCCGCGGCGACATCGACCACGACCAGACCCGGCTGCGACACATGCACGTCGTTGATCGCTTCCATGCCCCGCACGACGCGCTACCGAGCAGGCCGGTTCTGCCACGACCTCGGATTCACCCTGACGGGGTTCGTTCGTTGCAGCACCTGACGGCAAGCCAGCCGGGGAGTTGCCCCGGGCCCCGCAGGGTGACCAGGCGCAGGGAACTACTGACAACCGGCAGCCATGGTCACAAGTTCTTCACTCTGCCTCCATGACGTGATCACTTCCGGTAGGCTCCGGGCGCTCCATTCGC
The DNA here is from genome assembly GCF_042740985.1 of Streptomyces sp. NPDC058985. Lineage (NCBI taxonomy): Bacteria > Bacillati > Actinomycetota > Actinomycetes > Kitasatosporales > Streptomycetaceae > Streptomyces > Streptomyces sp. NPDC058985. The sequence continues at coordinate 150,629 of NZ_JBHYJX010000010.1, forward strand.
ACCACTGAGGGGGAAATCCTCATGCGCATCCGCTACGCCCTGACTGCTTCCGCTGCCACGGCGGCCGCCGCCGCACTCGGCCTCGCCGCCGCCGTTCCGGCGCAGGCCGCCGAGTACTCCTCGGCCCTGAAGATCAAGGGCGTGCAGTACGACGCTCCGGGCCGGGACTCCAACAAGTGCTCGGGCGGCAACACCAAGAACGAGTACCTGACGATCAAGAACTACTCGAAGACGGCGACCGTGAACCTGAAGGGCTACAAGGTCAAGGACGCCGCCGGGAACACCTTCACCTTCAAGAACAGCCACACCCTGCAGCCCGGCGACTACGTCAGCCTCCGCGGCGGCCGCGGCACCGACTCCGACGGGAAGAACGTCGTCTACCGGCAGAACTGCAACTTCATCTGGAACAACGACAAGGACACCATCTACTTCTACAAGCCGGGCGGTGCCCGCGCCGACGTCCATGCCTACACCAAGAAGGCCAACGACCGCGACGGCAACGGCTACATCACCTACCACGGCTGACCAACAGCCCGCCGCGCACCGACAGGCGGCCGTCGGACAGACACCCCGGCAGCCGGGGCCCCCTCGCCGTACCCCGGACGCTCACAGACCGATAGGAACCAGCAGGCCGTGACGGACCGGACCGGTGACATCTGCAGTGACGACTGGCAGCGGCTGATCACTGCACGCGAGATGTATGCGCGGTCGTCCGGCATCCACTACGACGAGATCCTCCACCAGGTTGCCCAGCGGGCCCAGAGCGAAGGCAGCATCGGCAAGGCCGACATCGGAGCGCTGCTGCTGTTCAAACGCCTGCGCGCCGACACTCCCTGGGCCCGCGCGCTGATGACCACCGCGGACACGGCCGTACGGCAGGCGACCGCGGCCGCCACGGCCGCCGTGCGCAACCCCGCTCTCAGTCGCAGCGAGGCCGCCCGTGCGGGCCGGGCCGCGCTGGCCGGCCTTCCCGGCTTCACTCGCGGCGACGCACTGGCCTCCACCGCCCTCACCGCGGCCGCACCCCACCGTATGGCTGTCTACGACCGCCGCGCCCACACCGCCCTGAGCTCCCTGGGCATCTCGCTCACCCACTCTTCTGGCCGGTACAGCCGCTACATCGCCGCCCTCGACAACCTCCTCAGTCAGGCCCCGTCCCCCGCCCACGCCTGGACACCCCGGGACCTGGACATCGCCCTGTACTGCCTGCCACCCAACTCAGCCGGCATGGGCAGCGCGTAGAGCCCCAGGCCGGCGCCGCGCCACCCCTGGCAGGGGGTGGCGCGCCGCGCGGGGACAGTGCTGTGCCCGACGTCCGGGCCGGGCCGTTTGCCGACCCGGCCCGGCTATCGGCTCAGGCGGTGTGTCAGTGACGGCCGCCGTGGCGGTGGTGTCCCCAGGACTGGCTGTCGATGAAGCGGCGGTGGTCGTTGCGAAGAGTGGCCGTGTCGGAGCGGTTGTCCCACACGTAGTTGCGGCGGTCCTGGTAGACGTCGTGGCGGGTGTCGCGGCCCTGGCCGGTGTGGACGCGGACCGTGGCGCGGCCGTCCAGGCGGTAGTGGCGGAAGGTGTAGGTGTGGCCGTCCTCGTCCTTCAGAGTCCAGCCGTCCAGGTTGACCGCGCGGCGGGTGTTGTTGGTGATCTCCACCCATTCCTTGTTCAGCGAGCGGTTGGAGCGGGTGTCACGGCCCGGAGAGTCGTACTGGACGTGGCTGATCTCCACGTTCGGCCGCTTCGCCCGGTGGTCGTGGTCGGCGGCCGTGGCCGGCACCGCGAGTGCGGCGGTCAGGGCGCCGACGACGAGGGCGGCGGCGGTCAGGCGGCGGGCAGTGATGGACTTCGACACAGGTTCCCCTTGCTGGGTACAGGCACAACACGACCAGGCAGGCCCAGAGGCCACGAGGCCAGGTTGTGCGTGGTGCGGTGGCGGCCGGTCGGCCGCGCAGCCACACACTGTCGACCGGACGACCGGTTCATGGAGAAGGCGTGAAGGCGTTACCAATCACTCACGTCACCATGACACTCACCTGCCATATCCATCTATGTACTAAATCCACCAGATTGAGGAGCTCTTCGGTAGACGAGCCTTGCAGGCAATGGCCCAAGACCCCCCCACGCCAGATCACGCCACCCCAGCCGCCGCGGCCCGTTCACCCGAAAGTGAGTAACAGCCTCGCCCTGCGCAACAGACTGTGTCTGTGAACGGCTCTGCCCCCGCTACGACAGCCAGGGACTTGTAGAACACCGTGCAGGCCGTGTACCTGCGTCCCAGCGCAGGAAGCGGGAGCGTCTTCCTCAGTCGGCCAACACGCGAAGCAGCCGCGCCTCGGCGACCACCGATGTGCCGTCCCCGCCATCCTCAACCAGGTCCACCGCGGGCGCTGCCGCCACTGCTGCGGTTACGTCGCCAAACGTCTTTCCGGCCTTGCGGGCTTCGGCTTCCTCGGCCTTGCGCTGCGCCTCAGCGCACCCTCTTCGCGCGCGCCTGCGACTCAACGGTGGGCGGGGGCAGCTCCATGCAGATCTTCCGGCTCCGGCCGTCCACCGCGCAGCAGCTGCGCTTCTGTGCGGCCTCGCTTTTCACCGCCCCGTTCGCGTCTTCCTGTCCTGGGCACAGCCAGATCTGCGGTCTGCTGTCAGTGCCACATGCAACGCTGGCCCAGAAGGGCGGGTGAGAGGTGTGCCGGAGCTGATGGAGGGCCGGGTGCTGATGTGCGGGAGCCGCCGCTGGCCGTGGCCTTCTGCCGTAGCGACAGTCCTGGGCCGGCTCTCAAGACGCTATGGCGACAGGCTCGTGGTTATCGAGGGCTCGGCGACCGGAGCGGATGCTGCTGCGTGCCGCTGGTGCCGCCGTCACGGGCTGGGGGCAGACCGCCACCGGTGTCACCCGGTCGACTGGGCTGCAGTGCGGCGTGAGCGCCCGCACGACTGGCGGATGGCGGGACCGGAGCGGAACACGCGGATGCTGCTGCACGAGCGCCCGGGCCTCGTGATCGCATTTCATGATCATTTTAATGCCGGTGGCGGCGGCACCTCCGACATGTGCTTGCGCGCCTTGATCGACGGCGTGCCGGTGTGGCTCGTGTCCGGCAACGACGTGGAAGCGGGCACCTGGCTGGGCCTGGAGGTCTTCCCCTGGGGTCGGGTGCGGCGCGTACAGGCCGAACTTGCCGCCGCCCGCGCAGTACACCGCCGCTGAGCAGCTCCGTCCTCGGGGCCGGTATGGGAGGTCCCGGCGCGCCGACCGTTGGGTCCCGTCTGCCCGGGATGCGGCTTGCGTCGATGGCACCTGTAGTGGGCAGATTGGCTGGCCCTGACGGGATCTTGGCACGGCCGGGTTGCCGGGGTTCCTGTCCATTGCTTCGAGGCCCGGTGCCAGTCACCAGACCGAAGACGCCGCGACGCCCGAGTCAGGCGAGCAGAGGCCCCGACGTGCGGACGGGCGGGGGCCCAGCACGGTCGCGAACGGCATGCATGTCAAGGTGCGCACCAGGGCCCGTTAGGGAGACTCCCCGGCACGAGTTCACCCGATAGTGCGGCAGCAATGCGAACGTAAGTACGCGATTGGAACGCGAAGACTGGCTTCCGGGGCCTGCACGACGCCTGCGCGGCGTGGCCCGGTCAGAAGGCGAGCTGTGCCTGGCAGCCTCCGGCACATGTGCTCCAGCTTTGACGACTCCGCGCGGGCCGACGCTGCACTCGACACCTCCCCGACGCGGCGGGCCCTGTGGAATCTGCGTTCCAGCGAGGTCGCGACGATCGCGTGCCCAACCTGCGGGGCTGCCAGGCGCGCCCCGTGCCGGACCCTGTGGGACCGCCCCACAACCGTGCTGCACCGCGGCCGCACCATCCGCTATGTGAAGATGCGCTTCGCTCTGGACCTCACCGAGCCGCATGAGCGGCCTGTCCGCCACCGGGCCGCTCCCCCGCTCTCCGGTCCGGGCCTCACAGCCACCCCTGCACCGCACCCGCAGCCGTGGCGGCTCCCCCTGCACGAACTCGCGGACCTGGTGAACGTAAGCTTCCTCGACCTGGCCAAGGTGGTCACCGCCCACGCATGCGGCCTGCAGCGCACCGGCCTGGACGAGTTGCTCTTCGGCCCCGACCGCATCGACCAGAGTATCGACGCCCTCACCTACGCGATGCACGACCGGCAGATCCGGCGCGAGGTCCGCGCCCTGTCCGGCGGCCGCCCCGAGGAGATCGAGGACCTGGCCGCGCAGGAGCGGGCCGTGCGGAACCGGCTGCGCGATACGGAGCGACGCCTCAAGAACCAGCGCATCGCGGAGCTCACCGCCGCAGGGATCCTTCCCTTTCCCGCACCCACCGACGACTCCCGGCGCCTGGCCCGGGCGTGGCTGGGCCGCTACCTCCCGGACGAGAAGGAGGCCCTCGTACGCCGCCTCGCGGCAGACAAGGGACTCGCGCCCTCGGCCACCGTCCACATCCGCTCCATCCCGGAAAAGATCACGCGCTGCATCGACAACGGATGGCTCGCCGCCCCCGTCACCGACGCGGTGCACGAGCTGCTTGAGCTCGACGGACCGGCCCTCCGGCGGCACATCGTCGCCGACGCCGCGCAACAGGACGCACGCGACGACGCACTGTGCCACCCGCTGCTGCTCAACAGGTGGCGCGACCAACTCACCGAGACCCTGGTGGAGATGGCCCCGCGTGCTAACAACGCCCACACCAAGCACCTGCACGACCTCCCCCTCACCAGCCAGCCGCGAAGCAACGCACAGCTTCGGCGGCTTCACGACCGGCGGCGCATGTTCGCCGCACTGCTGCAGCGCCGCTCGGAATCTGTGCGGCTGATCACCTCGCTCAACGACGGGATGTCCCTGGCCGAGCGCCGTGACCCCAGCTACCAACTCCTGAAGAAGGCCGGGGACCAGGCCTACAACGAGCTTGTCCGCCGCCACCCCGACCTCTACCGGCACATCCGGGCCCGTCTGGCCAGGTACGAGACGCGCTATGGACGTCTGCAGCTCACCGAGCCGCGGGCCCAGCTGCGCGCCCGGATCTACGACGAGCTCGACCGCATGCGCCCAGCGCACATGGCCTCGCCCGCGCGCCGCTGACGTCCCGGTGGCATATAGGTGGCCGATTGGCAGGGCGGGAGCATCGTGTCTCGTTCGTCATCCGCTGTGGTGATCGTAGCCGTTGAGGCCGGCCGGGCTGCGGTCTGAGCCCTCCCCTTGAGTGGGGTGTTCAGCCGGTACCGACGTGGCGTGGGCATCTCTCAGTTGTTGTGCGATGGCTTCGCCACCGAATTCGGTGAGGGTAGTACTGAGGCGGTCGATGATGAATCTCTTGGCGTCGGTCGGCAGGTCCGCGAACCACTTGTCGAGGAGGAGCGCTGTCTGCACCCACTTGGCACCGGGGGCGTAGGCGGCTACGGACCTGGCGATCTGGGGGAGTATTTCCAGGGTTTGCTGGGTGACCGCTTGGGGTGAGTGGAGGAGGAGCTGCGCCACGAGCAGGTTGGGGTCTTCGCGCAGCTGGTCTCGGTAGGTTTCGGCTTGGGCCATCGTCATCTGCTTGAGTTCCCACTGCGTTTGTGCTCGGGCGCGCAGGCGAAGGCGGGTGTGGGCCACGTGCTGAGTCTCTGGGTCGACGTGGACGTGCACGTGTGCCCAGTTGAGGTTCACGGTGGTCTCGCGCAGTTGTCTTGGCCGGCCGAGGAGTGCGTTGAGTCGATGCTGCAGTTCTGCTGCGGCGAGGACCGAGTGTTCGGCTGCCAGCCGTTTCGTTTCGTCGATGACATGGCAGGTTGCGGATGCGTCGGGGTCGTGATGGCCTCGGCGTGTGGCCTGCCAGCGTCCTTCGGCGTGCACGTCGAAGCGGAAATCGGCCTCTGTGCTGGCAGCCGTGAATGTTGCTGTCAGCGTGCCCTGCCGTCCCGGCCAGAGCCGGATCCTAGTCACCCGTCGAGGCGTCCTCTCTGTCGTGCTGGCTGTGGTGAGGGTCTGCCTGCTTGGTGCGGTGCATGAGCATGGTGTGGATGTGCTCGCGGTCGTGGTGGCGGGTGGTGTCGTCCCGGATGAGCCATCGTTCGGCCATGCGGACGAGATTGAGGTAGCGCTGGCCCCGCAGGTCGTGGCCGGTGACGTCGTGCACGGACCGGATCAGCGTGGAGAGGATGCGTTCCGTGGTGTCCGGTCGTGTCGTGGCCGCGTCGAGCCAGACGGCGCAGGCGTGGTGTGCGGCGGGGCTGGGCTTTTCGGCCTCGAGCGTGGTTCTCCAGCCGCGGACGACCCAGGGGGCTGCTTCGGCATCCGATGTATGCAGCAGGGTCGGGAGGCCGGCCGGGTCGCGTTGTGCGGCGAGGTGTACGAAGGCGCTGGCCGCGGCATGCTGCAGGGCCTGGTCGGTGCCGGTGAACCAGGAGTCGAGTGTCTGACGGACCTGGGGGCGGAGCTTTTCGCTGCTGAACAGAGTGTTGAGAGCGTCACCGACGGCATCCGCGACCCCTGGTTTCTGGGAGGAGGCGAAGGTGCCCAATCGGCGGAGCATGCGTGCGGGTTGTGCGGGGGTGAGGGTTTGGAAGACCTGGGTGAGGGTCCGCAGGAGTGGTGGGCTGGTGTCCGGCTGTCCGGCCCAGCGGTCGGCGGCGTTCTTGACTAGTTGCGCGGTCTGTGGGTCGAGTATGGCGGCGACGATGAGGTCGTGTGCGTGGGGGGCCAGGGCATCTTCCTGTGCCCAGTCGTCGGCCACCTGCCGCAGCAGTTTGGTGGAGCGAGAGGCTTGGAGATCGTGCAGCGCCCAGGGGATCATGCGTTCGGCGAGTTGCGTGCCTTGTTCCTTTCCGAGGTCTAGGCAGAGTTTCGCCGTCCACCGGGTGAATGGGGTGATGAGTTCGGGCCGGTCACGCCAGAAGTAGCGGACGACGGCCTCGGCGAATCCCGGCCCGGGAAAGCGCAGACGGCCGTCGGGGAGCGGATCGGCCTCGATCTGCCGTGCCAGCTGGATCAGGCCCGGTCCCTGCTGGCCCTTGGGCCGTGCTCCGGCCGGCTCCTTCTCGTCGAAGGCCTGTGAGAGAGAAGCGATCTTGGTGTGGACGCTGTCGATGGGTTCTCCGCCGTAGACGGCGGTCAGGAGCAGGTAGTTGCGGTCGTAGCTGGTTCTCTGGGGGTGGGAGTGCCAGGTGGCGAGCACGTCCATCCATCCGGAGGTGGCGTTGGCGGCGGCTGCGACGACCGCTTCGAAGCCTGGGCTTTCTGGGTCGGTTCCTCTGCCGGTGGCGCTGCGGTAGTGGCGTTCGGCGCGGATGAGCGTCTGGGCGTGCTCTTTGACCTGTCCTGGTCGCAGGTTGGTCAGTTGTTCGGTCAGGCGGTGGTCGGTGGCGAAGTCCTTCGCGTGCTCGATGCCGGCGGACTGCAGGAGGGCGGCGAACAGTGTGGTCTGGGCCGGAGGGGTTGGGGTGCGTGCAAGGTGGCCGGCTCCGTGTCCGATCTGGTGCCACAGACGGGTGCTGATGAGCACGACGAGATGGGAGTCGTCCGCGTCCAGGTCCGCGGTGTGGCGGAGTTCGAGGCCGAAGTCGCAGGTGGCAGGGATGCTGTCGTCCGGATCTCGGAGGTCCAGGATCCAGCCGGTGCGTTTGTGGCCTCTGATGCCTTCGGTGCTGAAGGCGTCGCCGGGCTCACGGCGGATCCGCCTCAAGGTGCGGGGCTGGCTGGGAAGCGTCGTCAGCAGACGCAGCGCGGTCGTCCACCGGCCGCTGCCGAAGTGATCTGCGAAGAGTACGACGACGCGGTCGTCCTGCAGCCGGCGGGCGAGTTCCTCCTCGTTCTTCACCGGTACGTAGTCGGCGAGTTCCCGGTCCACCCATTGAGGAGGCAGGGGGGCACCGCTGAGGCGTTCCACTGCCTCGAAGAACTGTCCGATCATGGTGCCGTGGTTGGTGTCGGCGTGAACGTCAGCGTAGGCCCCGCCTGGGGAGGCGGGCGCCTCGTCTGAGCTGTCCGCAGCGCTGGGGGGTGTGGTGGCGTCGGCGGTGGCGGGAAGGGTGACGGCCGTCGGCTCACCGGGGGTGGCTGGCTGTGTGTCCCTCGTCGGCTCCTCTCCGCTCGCGTCGTCTCCCTCGCCGGCGCCGGGGGTACTGCCGGTGTCCTCTGTACGCACCGGACTGACTTTCGAAAATTCCGCCGTGGTGTGTGCCGGGTACGCCATGGGGTGAGTGGCGGCGGCCGGGTCCGGGGCGGGAGACGGTGAGGGCACCCGTGTGCTGAAGGTGCCGGAATCCGGCGTCGGGGGCTGTCGTGCGTCCTTCTCGTCCACGGACTGCGGTAGGTCCTCGGCGGGCCCTGCAGGTGAGTTGTCGAAGACGGGCTGGGTCATGCGCTGGGTTCCTCCTCGCGAGAGGGCAGAGGGGAGGCGAGTAAGGGCAGTCCGTCAGCTGCGGCCGTCGATGATCGGGGCTTTCATCCCGACGACCCTGCCCCCGGCTTCGACACTTCCGGCCCTGATCGTGCTCGTGGCGGCACCGAGGATCGCCTGCCCTGCTTCCATGCCGACCACCTCGCCGGTCACGGTGTCGTAGTGCTGGACACTGAGGGGGCCGCTGCTCTGTCGCGTCTCCCCCTGGAAGGTGAACCGCTGGCCGTAAACGCGCTCCAGTCCTTCACGCACCTTTCCGAGCGCCTGCATCAGGTCGGCATCGTGTGCGGTGACCAGGTGGGGTTCGCGGTCGTAGCGTCGCAGTCCGAGTGCCAGGGCCTCCAGCACCGGGGCGTGGTCGGCGAGTTCGTCCTCGTCGATCGTCAGCGGCAGTTGGAGACTGCCGACCAGTTCCGCGGGAACGTCCGGGGCGTGTTCCGGCTGCTCTGTCCGCGCTGAGCGACGGCGTTCCAGGGCCGTCTGCAGCCGCTGGAACAGGAAGGTGAAGGCCGCCGGCAGTGCACTGCCGGCGATAAGAGAGAGGTCTGCGGTGTCATTCATGGCTTCCCCCCGGAAAGCGACGACCAAGAACTGGAATACGCGTGCTCTTCTTACCTCCGAGACGATGGCGTCCGCACCGCTTCCAGCACCCATGGCGCGAAAGGGACTCCTAAATAGGCCACTTCCCTGCAGCCCCGAGGCTCTATTCGAACGCTCTTCGAGTTCGTGCGAACGGTGATTATGAAGTGGTTACTGTGGTTCGCGAGGGGGCGGTGACACATGAGCTGACGTCGTGTCCGATGCCAGGTGCGTACGGTGGTCGGCCTCGCGGTAGACCAGCTCGTCGGGATGGGAGGCGATTCGAGCGGTCCGCCATGCCACGTCGAATGACAGGGACCACCCGGATTTTCGCATCAAGCGTACTGCTTTCGCACAGGTGATCGGAGAAAGAAGCAGGCGCATGGCCACCGTGGGATTCACGGACAGAGTGTGGCAGGCGCACCGACTCCACCACTCTGAAGATTCCAGCCATTACCCACTGAGAATGTCAGTCCCAATAGATAACTTGCACACCGTCAGGCACGGCACGGCACAGGTGAATCGGCGTGTGAGAGTTCTGCCGACGTCTTTGGTCCGCCAGATGTCTGGTGGGACGGTCGGTCTGCGGCCTGACAGCCGGACGGCTTCTGCCGCCCGCCTGGTCGGTCCTTGGGTCCAATCGATGCGAGGGGCACGAGGCGCGGCCACGGTCAGCCAGGAGAAGCTCCAAAGCGGGCCACCGCTCCCGTCCTGGCGGCACTTGCATGAACCAGCAGTCGAACACGGCCGCGCCGCGCCCCGTCATAAGGTGCCCCCATGACCGACCAGGCCCGCACCCGCCGCGCCGCAGTTGCTCTCGCAGCCCGAGGAGAGGGGCAAGAGGCAGCAGCCCTTGGTGCACTCGCCCTCCAGGACAGCCCCCTGCCGGCGGACGGTCTTTCTCCCCTGGCCGCAGCCATTGACCACCACGGCGGCTGCGTGCCGCTCCCGTACGGGCAGGGACAGTGCTGGGTCGCCCGGACCGGCGAGGCCGTTTCAGGAATGCTGTACGCCACGCCCCCGATCCGGTGGCTTCAGCAACAACCGTCGCCCCACCGCAACAGCCTGATCCACTCCCTCGTCGAGATCGAACTCCTCGCCGTCGCAGAATCCCACCGCACCCAGGGCGTCGGGACCGTCCTGCTCCAGGAGGCCGAGAACACCGCGCGCGCCAACGGAACCCACCTGGCCCTCGCCAAGATCCGCATCGGGGCCTTCCCCGTCATGCGCTGGTACCGCAGACGCGGGTACACCATCGCAGCACAGAACGAACCCCTCGTCTTCGCCACCTGCCACGGGCTCACCTCCTGCGACGACGGATCCGATGGCTACCAACTCGCTGCGAAAGCACTGCAGCCCGGCACAGCCCTGCGCCGCACAGCCAGAGCCGGCACCCCCCTGATCCTCCTGGAACGCGACACCTGACCCCGGGGCTGCTTCGACACGCCCCGCACTGTTCCCTGGGACAGCTGAATTCGAGACCGGCCACGCCGAGGGCGGCGTCAACCAGGACCAGGGTGGACGAGGGCGCGGAGGCCATCCCTACGTTGGAAGCCGTCGTGTCCCAGCAACGGCAGGTCCCCGGCCTGGTGAGCGGCGAAGTCCTCGCGGTCGCCCTGCTGCACGACCTCGACCCAGGAGAGCGGATTCGGCACGAGCTGCGGTGGTACACGAGTCGGACAGCGCGTCGGATGCGGAGGCACGGCGACGCCACGCCACTCAGAAGAAGCCCCGTGCCGTTCGTGAGCAGCACATGATCGTCATCGACGCCGACACCGCTCGGAGCGAGAGCCCCTCCCCCACCCGGCCTGGGGCGCTGTCCTCCACATCGGTTGGCGGGTTCTGCATTGCTCCCCTGCTGTACGTGGCGGGGTGGCCGTTTCCGTCAGCCAGACGTCGTCCTCGTGCTGGCATGGTCAGGCGGAGGTGTCCAAGCGGACCGCACATCCCGCACAACGCCCGGCCCTCTACGAGACGCGCTACGGAAGTCTGCAGCTCACCGAGGAGTGAGCGCAGCTGCGCGCCCGGATCTACGACGAGGTCGACCGCATGCGCCCAGCGCCCCTGGCCTCAGCCGGGCTCCTCTGACGCTCTGCGGGGAGGCAGGACATGTACTTCCCGTACATGTGTGGCGGTTCGTGGATCGGCATAGGTGAACCGCGCTCGGCACGGCTCGGGCGGTACGGCGGCCAGTGGCGGCCGAGAGCCGGTGCGGTCACCCGCGTTGCGGAGTGTGGCGAGTGGTGGGATCGATGCGGCTGAGTACCCAGCGGATGAGGTCTTTGCTGAGGATGAGGTCGGGGTTCTCCTCGAGGGCGTCGTGGAGGAGGAGGGTGATTCGTGCCCAGTTCCTGAATGATCCGTGGCCTGCCATGTCGTCGGTGTACAGGATCAGTTCGGGCTGTGCGTCGGCCCAGATGCGCTGGTAGGCGGGGATGACGGCCTGGACTTCGGTGGGGGTGAGGGGGCTGAACTGGTACCAGTCGAGGATGCGGGAGTGCAGGGCGGGGTTGTTGAGGATCTTCTGCCGGGCGTTGCCGCTGCCGACGAGGATGATGGGGGCGCGGCGTGCGTCGTCGCCCCACAGGGTGCGGAAGTATTCCAGTGCTTTGGTTCCGAGGCCTTGTACTTCGTCGATGAGCAGGACGCGTGGTTCTGCTTCGAGTGCGTCGTGGATCTGCTGGTCGCAGGGGCCGACGGATTGCGGGGGTGGTCCGGGAAGGTCGAGGCGGCGCCATAGTTGGGTGCGGATTTCGTTCATGTTGGCGCCGTTGTTGTAGCGCAGGCGGACGGTGGTTTCGGGGGCGTGGCGGCGTAGGACGGTGTGGACGGCGAAGGTTTTGCCGAGGCCGACGTGTCCGTGGATGCAGACCAGGGCGTTGTGCTTGATGGCTTTGAGGATGCGGGTTTCGGTTTCGGCTACGGCTTTGGTGGCCATGGCGTTGGCTCCGGTGAGGCCGAGGTAGTGGTCCTGGCTGGGTGGTGGGAGTTGGCTGGGGCGGGGCGAGGTGGCGGGGGCGCTCACGGCTGGTCCTCGGGTGGTGTGGGCGGGGTGGATGGCGGTGTGGTGCGGGGGTCGAGGGGCCGGGTGAGTGCGGCGTCGGGTTCGGGCAGTTTGATGAGGTCGGGCAGGGCTTCTGCGGCCGGGGTGAAGCCGTCGAGGGTGCGCAGGTGCTCGAGGGCTTCTTCTTCGGGCATCGTGTCCAGGGGGACGGGTGGTGCGGGGCGGGTTGCGGCTGCGTAGCGTTCGTTGCGGTTCTTCTCGGCTTTCTTCAGTTGGGCGCGCAGGCGGTCGGCTTCGCGGCGCCGGGCTTGTTTGAGGCTGAGGGCCTGTTGCGGGGTGGCTTGTGCGGTCATGACGGCGGGGCCGAGGTGGCGGCCGGTGTGGGGGTCGTAGAGCTCGACGCGGTGGTCGTGGTGGGGGAGGTAGCGCAGGTCGACTTTCTCGCCGACGCGGCCGTGCATCCAGTCGGCGATGTAGTTGCGCTTGCGCCAGCGGACGCCACTGTTGTTGATGGTCAGGGGTTTGCCGTGGCGTTCGAGGGTGTAGGTGTGGAGGTCTTCGGCCTTGACGGTGTCGATGAGTGCAGGGTCGGCGTCCCAGGCTTGGCGGGGAGTTCGGCCGTCCAGGCTTTTGGGGGTGTTCTCGTGGTTCCAGTGGTGGGCCCAGGTGAGGACGTGTTCGACGAACGCTTCGAAGTGGAGCAGTGGCTGGTCGGGGTCGACGGGTTTGCCGCCGCGGAGGGTGGGGGCGTGGGTGTAGCCGGGCATGCCGGCGAACAGGGTCTTTTTGATGGCTCCGTTGACGGCTTCGACGTTGCCTTTGCCTTCGGGGGTGAAGGGCGGCAGGGCGATGACTTCGGTTCCCAGGACGCCGAGGGCGTCGGTGACCGTGGCGCAGAGGAATTCTTTGCCGCCGTCGACGCGCAGGTAGGTGGGGATGCCGCCGAACGGGCCGTGGTGTTCGTCGATGAGGATGGCGTCGCGGATGGCGACGAGGACGCCTTCGCGGCTGGGGCGTTGTGGGCTGATGGCGAGGCCGCAGATGGCCGAGGTGGCGCAGTCGACGAAGAAGGTGATCCAGGGTTTGCGGATGTGGCCTTCGACGCGGACTTTGACGCTGGCTTCGACGTGGTCGGTTTCCCAGGCGTGGTTGCGGTGGTGGCGTTCGCGTTCACCGGCCACGTCGAAGCGTCGGCGGGCGTTCTCGCCTGCGCGGAGGCCGGCCCGCATGCCGGGGGTGAGGGCTCTGTTGGTGGCGCGGTGGAAGGTGGCCAGGGACGGGACGGGGTGGTCTTCGGCGCGTAGTTCTTTCCAGGCGGCGGTGGCGTTGCCGCGCCAGCGGGCTACGGCGTCGAGCATGTGCGGGGTGAGGACGAAGCTGGTGCGGCTGGGGGGCTGGTAGGTGCCGTTGTTGGCTCGGGCGTTGGCGAGCCAGCGGTCGACGGTGCGGGGATCGACACCGAACGCGTCGGCGACGCCGGCGATTCGGGCGCGGGTGAGTCGTTCCGACTGCTCGAGGGTGTAGAGGCGGTGGATGGCGGCCGCGCGCAGGGCATCGTGGTCGGGCGGGTGGGGCACGGGGTGTGCTTTCTCGTCGGGGGTCAGGCGGGGGCGAGGGAGAGGAGGCCGGCTCCGTAGCTTTTGGCCCGGCCGATGCCGTTCTTCAGTGCGTCGGTGAGGGGGGTGGTGTCGGTGATGCGGGCGAGGCCGTCGAACTGGGTGAGTGTGAAGTAGGGGGCCGAGCGCGTCACGCGGGTGCGGGGAAAGGGGCGTGGGAGGGAGGTGATGGTGACGGGTTCGAGGCCTGCGGCGGTGGCGCGGCGCTGCCACCAGGCGAGGGCGTCGTCGCCGGTGAGGTGGGTGATCTTGCCGCGGCGTTTCCCGGTGACGGGGTGGGGGGTGGGGTTGCCTGCGGAGCGGGCGACGGTGGGTGCGGCGGTGATGCGGTAGCGCACCGTGCGGCCGGGAGTGAGGGAGTTCAGCAGAGGGGTGAGGTCGAGGGTGCGGCCGGTGCCGTAGTGGGCGGGCAGGGCGGTGAGGTCGGGCGGGTTGGCAGTCTGGACGAGGAGGACGGGATCGGGTCCGGGTTCGGTGCGGAACAGGAGGCCGGCCCTGGCCCGGGGGGTGGGACCGGCGTGGTCGGGGACCAGACGCATCAGGGTCTTGTGGAGGCTGTCGACGTCGGCGAGGTCTGCTCTGACCGCTGGATGGCGGGGGTCGAGGATGAGGCGGGAGAGGCTGGTCACGCTGGTGCTCCGTGCATATACGTGGTGAGGGCGTGGAGGGGGCGGGGGCCTGCGTACAGGTGGGCGGGCAGGGCTTCGGTGGTCATCCATAGGGGGCGTGGCAGGTGGCGCCGGGCGTGGCGGGTGAGGTTGACGGGTTCGCTGGTGCTTTCCCGGTCGGGCGGTGTGGCGGGGTCGGTGCCGGGCGGCGGATGCTCCCAGACGAAGGTGGTGGGCAGGTGCGTGTCGGCGCGGCCGGGCGGACGGCTGCGGGTCAGGGGGACGCGGGTGAGGAGTTCCTCGACGGGGTCGGGGCTGTCCGGGTTGAGGACGAGGGGTTCGTCGGGCAGGCAGGCGCGGCGGCCGAGGAACAGCCCGAAGCGGGGCCGCTCCAGGGTTTCGGCGATGTGGCCGATGAGGAGGGCGGGCCCGGTCACGGCGACGGTGAAGACGGCGTCGGTGAGGTAGTCGCGGTGGGAGACGAGAGTGGCGGCGGCCACCTTTCGCCGAGTGCCTTCGCCGGTGTGAAGGCCCTGCTCGCGGGGGCGGCCGCCGCCGACGGTGTGGAAGTCGCGGTAGCGGGTGCCGGGCTGGTCGATGCGGAGGGTGAGGGTAAGGTCGCGGTGGCTCGGGACGGTGGTGTCACCAGGTGCCTTCAGGTGGGGGTAGGGGTCGAGGGCGTGCTCGCGGGGGCGGCCCTGGGCAGCGGCGAACATGCCGATGAGTGAGGAACGGGTGGGGAAGGCGCAGGTGTCGCGGTAGTGGAAGACGCCGCGTTCGCCGGAGGACTGCAGCAGGCCTGCCAGGCGCAGGACGAGGCCGGTCACGGCCGGCCCGTGGGGGTGAGATCGGCGGTCGCGGCGGCGGCGCAGGCGGCGGCGAGGGCGTCGAAGGACGTGTGGGGGGAGCCAAGGTCCTTGACGGGCTTGGCTGGGGTGCCGGTGTGTCCGTGGGCGACGAGGTGGCGGGTGCCGAGCAGGCGGCTCATGGTGGCGGCGTAGTCGGCGAGCGCCTGGCGGGCGGGGGCGGTGTAGCCGCCGTGGGCGGGGGCGGTGATGGGCTGTTCGAAGGCGGCGCCGTAGGAGACGGAGCGGCGGTCGCGGACGGCGTAGTGGACGAGATCCGGGACGGTGTGCGGTGCGGTGGCGGTCTTCTTGCCGCTGGGCATGCTGAGGATGAAGTGCTGGACGAAGAGTTCGACGAGATCCTTGACCGTGCCGGCGGTGGCGGCGGGGCCGAGATTGCGGTGGAGGTCGGTGATGTTGAGGGTGGCGAAACGGTAGAAGAGGCTGGTGGTCAGGAACGCGGTCTGGAGGTGGGCGCTGCCGGAGTCCCCGTCCTGGGGGAGGTCTTCGACTGCGGTGAAGAAGTCGGGCTGCGGGTCGCTTTGGTGCACGGAGAAGGCGGGGGCCATCTGCACGGCTGCTTCGACGTGGCCGGCGGGGATTTCGGCGAGCATCCGTCCGAACAGGTTGATGCTCGCGGTGCGGCGGGTCAGGTGCGCGGCGAGGTCTTTGGCGGGCAGGACCGGTGCGATCTGCTTCTTGGGCCTGTGGGCGGCGAGTGCTTCTTCGAGGTCGGTGCGGTGCGTTTCGCACAGGGCGACGAGGTCGTCGATGACGTCCTTGGGGAGGTAGAGCATGGCTTGGGTGCGGTAGCCCTCCTGGTCGTTGTGCTGCAGGCCCTTGTCCTTGGCCGAGTGGACGATCTGGGCCGCCGCGAAAGCGGCGAGGTCCTCGGGCCACTGGGCTTCCTGCAGTTTCCGGGCGACGAGGGGTGGCACCATGCGGGTGCGGGCGGCGTGCTCGTCCAGGTCCTGCTCGACGTTGAGGCGGATGGGCCGCTTCCACGCCTGGGGGGAGACGAAGGCTCGGGTCGTGTTTCCGAAGAGGATGGTCTTGGGGTCGCCGTCGGAGTCGCGGTTCAGGTTCGCCGCGGTCACGGGCTGCAGGATGTGCAGGTCGAGGAAGCGTGCGGGGGTGTGCATGAAGGGGGCTCTTTCGCGATGGGGCGGCGGGCATGCCGCTGGTGCAGCCCATGGGACGGGGGCTGCCGGAACAGGAGGGACGAGGGGGCTGGCACTGTGCTGGTGGCCGGCCAGTCGTGCGCTGTGGCGTGGTGTGGGGTCCGGCCGGCGCCGGGGACGTCGGCAGGCCCTGGAGGGGCTGGCCGGAGCCGGCTGCTGCCTCTTCGTGCTTCAGGTGCGCCGGGGTTCGGGAGTGGCGAGGTAGAAGGCGTCGCGCCAGCGCAGTCCGACCTTGTCTCGGCGGTAGGGGCGCTGCACCAGGTCGTTCAGGAGGATTGCCCAGTCGGGGGTGATGCCGTCCTGCAGCAGCCGTGTGACGGGTGCGGGCAGCCGGCGGTGGAGTTGGTCGTCGCTGAGGCGGGTCAGAACGTGGAGAAGGCTCTCGGTGCGCTCAGCTTGGTGGCCCGCTCGGCGTACGGCGGTGGCGAGGGTGGCACCGAGGTTCGGCCGGGCGTACCAGGCGGCCGGGTCCGGCGCTGGTGGTGGGGCGGGTTCGACGGGGACGACGAGCAGGCCGTCGGGGCCGTCCTCGGGGTTGAGGAGGCCGGCGTCGGGGGCGGGGCGGACGCCCGGGGTGTGGGACTGGGGTCCGGCCATCGCGATGAGGCTTGCGACGGTGTAGTAGGCGCGGCGTCCTTGGCGGTGCGCGGTGCGCCGGGCCAGGTAGCGGTCCATGGGGGCGCATTCCTCTACGGGCCGGCCTCTCCCCCGGCTGAGGCGGACACGGACGCCGGGTTCGGCGCACAGGAGGTGGATGTGGGCGACGAACGCGTCGCAGGAGGCGCGGTGTTCGGCTGCGGTGGACATCAGGCGGCTTTCCGGGGTGTGGCGGACCGGCGGTAGAGCTCTTGGACGGCGTGGGCGACGGCGCGGGCCGCGGAGGTCTGGCGGGTCCGGGCGGCTTCGGTGGTCTCGCGCAGGGCGGCGGCGGCCGCGGCGGCGAACGCCGTGGGGGCTGGTGTGTCGGGTTCTTCCAGCAGCCGCCAGAACACCGTCTCGGCCTTCGGCCAGTAGCGGGTCAGTGACTTGTTCACCCAGGGGGGCGGTGTGGTGCGGCGGCGGCTGCTGCGCATGGCGGTGTCCCACGCATCTTTGGCGACGGTCTGCAGTCGCTGCGCGGCCTGTTCGGCTTCCCGGCAGCACTCGGCGATGCGCTGGGCCTTGGCCGGGTCGTGTTCCTGCGTCCAGTTCAGCAGGGGCGGCGTGATGGCGGTGTACCACTGGAGGTCTACGGCCTTGCCGTCCTGGTCGAATCCGTGGACGCGGATCCGCAGGCTGCGTCGCAGGGGTTCGGGGAGGTCGTTGAGAGTGTCGAAGATGGCCGGCCGGCGTTGTGTGCCGTGTTCGTCCGGGGCCAGGAGCAGTGTCTCCAGGTCACGCCACCATGCGCGGGACGCGTCGGCGCGGTGGATGGTGCGGCGCCGGTCGACTTTCTTGGTTTCGGGGGTGATGCGGTAGGCGAGGTAGGGGTCGGTGGTGATCGGCTTGGGCTGCTGGGTGGCCCAGGTGAGGTAGGCGTCGGTGACGGTGGTGCCGTCGTCGCCGGGCACGAGGAGGATCGCGTGCCGGCTCAGTCCCGTCAGTTGCCGGCCGGGCCAGGTCACCGGACCGTGCCGCGTGGCCTGTGGGCCGGGTGGCGTGGATTCTTCCCAGGGGCAGGTGTCCGCGCCTGGCGGCTGGTCATCGCCGGTGAAGGCGGGCACACCGGCCAGGAGCGTCTCGTGCAGAGTGCGGCCCAGCGGGTGGAAGGACACGCTGGAGCGCAAGGGGCCGCTGGTCTGCTGCCGGCTGGTGACACCGTCCAGGGAGGTGCGGGTTGTGCCGGTGCCGGAACGCCCGTAGTAGTGGTGGATGAGCAGGATCTGCAGGGCTTCGGCGGTGGGAACGGGCTCGGCGGTGTGGTGGCCGTGCGGGCTGAACCAGGCAAAGTTGCGGCCGGCGGGCCGCCCGGGCACAAAGGCGTTGATGCCGGTGCTGTGGTCGCACTCGGTGCGCAGTGAGGGGGTCTGCAGCCAGGGCCGCACGGGGTCGAAGACGTCCCAGCCATGCTGGTCGAAGTAGGTGTGGACGGCGTCCGGGTCGAAGCGGCCCTCGGCCAGGCGGCTGCGGCGCAGCGCATTCCACTGGGAGGCGGTGAGTTCGGGGTCGTCGAGGCCGGTGATGCGGGCCGTGATGGCGGCCGCGATCCGCAGGAGTGCTGACGCGGCCGGGGGTTGGGGCAGGGCGAGGTCGTCGATGCGGTGGGCGTCCAGGAACAGGGATCGCAGGCCCACTTGGTCGTACTGGCCGCCGGTGCGGACGTCGATCCAGGGGTGGTCGGCCGCGCTGAACGGGGTGGTGGGCGGGGGTAACGCAGACAAGAGCGTGTCTTTCGAAAGGGGGCCGAAGCGGAAGGTGCGGTAAAGGCCTGGGGCGATGGGATGTGCCGGAGCCAGGGCGGTGTTTTCCTTGGGCCAGTGGTTGGGTCCGGCTCGGGCATGCGGCAGCTGCACGTGCCGCGCGTAGGCACGGCTGGGCAAGGGGTCGTCACCGCGCCCTTGTGGGGCGAGGGGAAGGATGTGCGAGGTGCGGTCGAGGGTTCGACGGGGTCGCGGGTACAGCGAACCATGCCGCTGCCGTCTCTCACGACCAGTGAGAAAGTCCGACGATCAAGTAATGGCGTAATGCTTTTGGCGCTGGGCTTCACGCATCGTGATTACTGCTGTTTGCGGTGTTGGAGGCCGAGTTCTTCGTCCATGCGGAGCCAGTGCTGGCCGAAATGATGTTCACTCTCAAGGGTTACGGAGTCGGTGGGCAGCAGCACGATGTCGGCGAGCAGGGGGTGCTGCTTCCAGCTGGCGGGCGGCTGGTGCGGTGCGGAAGCGCGGGCGACCCAGGCGGCCGGGACGGGCAGTGAGTGTTCGAGGATGCTGCGCAGGTGGCGCGGGCCGAGGTGTTCTGGGTCCGGGAGCGGAAGCAGGCCTGCTGCGTCGAGCGTCAGCGTGCCGTCGGCACTTCGGTAACAGGGCAGCAGCCGGCGGGGCAGGACACCGGGCCGGGTGGCGGCCTGGGCGGTGGTGAGGTGCTGGCGGTGCAGGTCGGCCAGGGAGGAGACCCGTTTGGGCGGGGGTACCAGGTGGACTGCGCTGAGCTGCTCCTGGCGGCTGGTGCGCCTCTGGTGGGCTGCGGCCATCTGTTGCAGGCGCGTCGTCTGGGCTGCGAAACCGGAGGTGACGCCGTGGACCTGTTCGACGAGATCCTGGACGTCGTCGGGGACGACGAGCGGTTGTTTCTCCAGGGCCGGCAGGAGCCGGGCGGTTTCATGGAGGGCGACAGCGGGCTCGACCGTGTCCCAGCCGGGCGGCAGGGCGGTCGCGCCACGGGAGTTGACCGGGTGCAGCACCGTCAGCGTCGGACTGTTCTCCCCGCCCCACCAGAGGGGCCGACGACCCTGTCCGGTCCACAGGCGTGTGAAGCGGCCCAGACGGCCCAGACGCTGCAGCAGGCGTGTCAGAGAGGCGAGGTCGCTGACCATCAGGTCGACGTCGATGTCCAGGCTCACGTCGAGGAGACTGGTGGTGACGAAGACGCGCCGGGCCGGGCGCGGACCCGTCGGCCCCAGCCGGTGGCGGAGGTCTCCCAGTGTGCTCTGCCGTCGCCGCCCCCGCACCCGGGCATGGACCAGGACCAGGTCGTCAGGCGGGCCGCTCCAGATACGGCGCAGGTACTGGTAGGTGTCCTGCGCGTCGCCGACCGTCGCGCACACCACGGCCGCGCACCCGCCGTGGCGGATGACCGGCTGGAGCAGGTTGGCGATCACCGCCAGGCGCTCCCCCGCTTCGACCGTACGGCCTGCCGGTCCGAGGGGCCGGTAGGTGACCGGGCGGACGTGGATGCGTGCGCTCCTGCGCTGGGCGGCCCGTTGCTCGTCCTGGGCCTGCTCGGGCATGCGGTGGACGGTGACGGTCGCCGCATCCGCGAACAGCCACCCGGGGTAGCCGGGGGCGAACGAGGCACCGTGCAGACCAGTACGGCCGGCTCCCGACAGGTAGGCCCGCACCAGCTCGGTGGCGGTCGATGCGGGCATCGTCGCCGACAGCAGAACGACCGGGCAGTTCAGGGCCCCCAGCCACTGCAGCAGACGCAGCAGCTGGAGCTGGCTGAACGGGTCCAGTGCGTGGGCTTCGTCGACCACGACGGTCTTGCCCGACAGGGCCAGCATGCGCAGCGCACTGTGGCGGACGGGCAGGACGGCCATCTGCGCCTGGTCGGTGGTGGAGACGGTGTACTGGGCCAACAGCGCGTTGTCCCTGCCGCGCAGCCACCGGTCGGGCCCCGCGGCGCCCGGACCGTACTCGGTTTCGTCGTCGGCAAAGGAGTCGTCCTGGTCGTCGGTGAACGGGTCGTCGGGCGGCCCGTCCACAACGGATGTGTCGGCCGGTGACAGGATCCGGCCGGTGTATGCCTCGTTGAGGTCGCTGTGGTGGTGCACCAGCGTCACCGGCGCGTACCCGGGCTGGTGGGCGCGCACATACCGGTCCAGGACCTCGTAGGCCTGATCGGCGGCGGCCGTCGCCGGCAGCAGCCACATCACCCCCTGGGTACCGCAGTGCTCGTTGAAGATCCGCGCCATCTCCAGCGCGGCCACGCTCTTGCCCGTCCCCATCGCGTCTGTGACCACCGCGATGCCGCTCCCCCGCTCGGCGACCAGGCGCGGCAGCTCCTCCATCGCCGAACGCTGCAGAGCGTTCGGTTCCTCCAGTCCCGGGTGCGCGGTGGTGAACGGGATCCGGTCCAATGCGAAGCGGGCGAGGCCAAGCCGCTCGACTTCCTCCTCGGCCTGCTGGCGGGCGCGGCTGTGGTGCTCGGCGGCGCCGAAGGACGGCGTGTCCGCGTTGGGCACCCAGTAGCGACGCTGACTCGCAACCCGGTCCGCGACCATCGTCAGCCCCGTGATCAGCACGGCCGCCTCCACCGACAGCCGCTCCGGAGCCGCATCGACGCCGAACAGGTGCCACAGCAGCCGGGCGTAGCGGCGGCGCAGATCCTGCCACGCGGGCCCGCCCAACGTGGCCTCCGCCCTCTGGGCGGACGCCGCCCCGTCCACGTCGAGTTGCAGGAATCGGCCGTGATGCCCGCCCAGACACTGCGCTGCACGCACGGCGGGACTATCGTTACCGCCCACGGCGAATCCCAGTTCGCCCAGCAGTTGCAGCCCCGCATGCATCGACGCACGCGCGTGCGGCACATGCACCACCGGGCCGGTGTCCGCCAGCAGGTCCTCCCCCAGCCGCACATACGCCGCAGGCTCGAGAGCCTGGAAATACGGAATCAGCTTCCCGATGTCATGCATGGCAGCCAGGAAACACACCACCGAACGCGCCTGCTCCTGCGGCACGTTGAGCCCATCGCTGATGACCCGGCGCTGGCTCGGGGTCACAAACCAGTCCCACAGCACCCTGGCCACCGCCCCCACATCGATCAAGTGGAACAACAGCGAGTACACCCTCAGCGTCGTGCGGTCGAACTTCCCCCACGGACGACGGTCAACACCGTCGTACCGGGCATCCTCAACGACTCCCATCCCCCAACGCTGCCACCCCGTGCTGCTCACGAGACCACGAACGCCAGAAAGCAGAGATTCCTGCCGTGCATCCAGTCCCGTGTGCCATCATCTCCCAGCCAGTCAGAAGCAAATGACAGGCACACCATGCCAGAACGGGCGGGCCGGAGAGGGCAGCGCCCGCGCGAGCGGGAGTGACCCGCCGCTGCTCACGATGGCCCACAGCGCCGACCAGCAGCGCCCGCGCGAGCGGGAGTGGCCCGGCGAGGTAGACACGGCGGCCGCCTTCGCAGTCGCAGCACCCGCGCGAGCGGGGGTGACCCGCGCACCGGCAGCAGCTCTACGTAGCCGGCGCCGCAGCGCCCGCGCGAGCGGGAGTGAGTGACCCGTTCGGGCTGTCCGGGAACGTCTGCCGGTTGCGTAGCGCCCGCGCGAGCGGGAGTGACTCGACTTTGCCTCGGTCGACGACGAGTGTCTTGGGCGTGGAGCCCGCGCGAGCGGGAGTGACTCGGCCCGGGAGGTGAGCATGTTGTCCGCCGTCTCGCACCGCCTGCGGGAGCGGGAGTGACCCAACGCTGGTGTCGATCCGGGTGGCCAACGCCCAGAAGAACCCGCGCGTTTGTACGATGAGGTAAAGCCTGCGGAAGCGGGGATGATCCAGACTTCCTGTCCAGGACGGTGACCGCAGCGTTGCCGAGCCCGTTGAGCGGGAGTGTCCCTGTACGACCCTTTCCGGATCAGCCGTCGTCTGCAGAGCCCGCGCCAGCGGGAGTGACTCGTCCATCGAATGGGCCCGCGCCCTTCTGACCAGAGAGAACCCGCGCAACCTGCGTGGTCGCCAACGGCCTCGTCTCATCCTCGTTGCTGTACTCGTAACGCCCGCGCGGGCGGGAGCGACCCGTGCTGCCCAGCCCCGCCAGGTGATCACCCGGCTATCAGAGACGCGCGAGCGACCTTGAAGCAGCACTGCGTTCCGCAGAGAGGAGCTGGCGGAAGCCCGCGGGAGCGGGAGTGCCTCGTGTAGCAGGGCCGACTCTGCCGCAGCATCGGAATAGGGCCGGGCAGAACCCGACCGGCTAACGCTCAAGTGCGACTTCGTAATCTATCCGGTCGCGGAGGTGGCGAATCGTCGGTGCCGGGTGCCAGCGACAAATTCATTAGTGGGCGGGCGGCTTCCGAAGCACGCCCCGGAGGCAGTACGAGGTCTTCGGTCGCATCATCCTTCCCCTACCCAAACCATGCAAAATGCGAGCAAGCTGCGCTATAGTACCCAGTTCGGAGAGGGTAACGCCTGCGCCAGCGGGGATGCTTCGCATCCGTCGTCAGTGGTGCCGATCGCTGCGGTGTGGAGCCCGCGCGAGCGGAAGTGACTCGTACGCGTACCTACTGAATGGGCTGAACACCAGGTTGCGCGCCTGCGCGAGCGGGGGTGGCTCCCCTGGAGCTTTTGGCTAGCAGGGCCCGGTCCGGGCGTCCCGCCGCTCGTGCACTAGCGCCCGCGCGAGCGGGAGCAACTCGGTTCTCTGGTCCTCTGTTTTCAACGCAGGGGTCCGGCACACGCCGGGCTGTAGTGACCTCAGAGGTCGATACCGCTGGCAACACCAGCGCCGTGAAGCCTGCGCGAGCAGTAGTGATCCCCGCGCTGACCGAACGACCCCGCACGATTCTGCACAGCCTGCGCGAGCGGGAGTGACTCCCACTCCAGAGCGCACGCAGCAGCAGTGACCGGGTGAAGCCCGCGCGAGCGGGGATGACTCGACGGGCACGATGATCCGCGCGACCTTGGTGGAGTAGCGCCTGCGCAAACGGGAGTGACTCAACGTAGCGCCCACACGAAACGGCGGCGCCGCCCCGGGGCGCCATCGGGTTGCCACTCTCCCGGAACGAACGGCGGACACCCCGGCCGGACACATACATGCGCTAGCCCCTAGCGTGCCTGGAGATCGCTCGCCTGCCGCCACGGAAGAGTCGGCCTGGGCACGGTGCGTCCGGGGTGTGCCCAGAATCTGTACCGTGGCGGGTAACTGCTCCGAGAGAGCCGGAGCGCCCGGAGCTAGGTCGTCGGTGTTCACGTCTTCGAAAGCGCCCCCGCGAGGGCAGGAGTGGCCCCGTTCGAGTGGGTACTGACCGGCCGGAGCGGAGAGCAGGGCCCACGCGAGCGGGGGTGACTCACGGTGGTTGTCATCGTTTGCGCTGAACTGGGCGTAAGCCCGCGCGAGCGGGAGTGACTCGACGACCGAGTCCCGGCCCACGATCTGCCACCGGTAGAGCCTGTGCGAGCGAGTTCCTCCTGGGACGTCAGGGCTGTCGACGAGCGCGTACTCAGCGAACTTCGTCACCACTACCCGGGTGCTGAGGATCTCTGAACGGGGCACTTCACTTCGGTCGCAGCCATAGGCAGATTGCTGCCACGGTGACCGTCCCGTGGAAGACGTACGCCCGCTTGTCGAAGCGCGTGGCGACGGCTCGGAAGTTCTTGAGCCGGTTGATGATCCGCTCAACTTCGTTCCGGCGGCGGTAGATCGCCTGGTCGAACCCTGTGGGCCGGCCGCCTTGGCTGCCACGGCGCCGGCGGTTGGCCCGCTGGTCTCTCGGCTCGGGGATCGTGTGCTTGATCTGACGTCTGCGCAGGTGACGACGGATACCTCGTGATGAGTACGCCTTATCGCCCCCGACATGGTCAGGCCGAGTGCGCGGTCGTCCACCAGCCTGCCGGGGCACGCGGATCTCTTCCAGGACGGGAATCATCTGCGGTGCATCCCCCCCCCCTGGCCGGGCGTGACGACAAAGCCGAGCGGGCGACACCCACCTTCCCCGGCAAGGTGGATCTTGCTTGTGAGCCCACCTCGCGAGCGCCCCAGGGCCTCATCGGAACGATGACGTGCCGGGCTCCTACGCCGACCCGGGATCTTCGGGGCCCGGGTGGAGGCACCAGCCGCGTGCTGATGAGCGCGGCAGGTCGTGGAATCGACGCTGACCATGCTCCAGTCGATCCGGGCCTCGGCATCGGCGTCGCCCTGGAGGGCCCGCAGGATCCTCTCCCACGTGCCGTCCGCCGACCACCTGCGATGACGATCGTGAACCGTCTTCCAACTACCGAAGCAAGGCGGCAGGTCCCGCCAGGGGAGACCGGTCCGCTGCCGGAACAGGATCCCGTTGATCACCCGACGGTGACACTGCCAGCGTCCACCCCGACCACGATTCGCCGGCAAGTGCGGCTCCAACCGAGCCCACTCGAGCGAGGAACACCGTCGAGCGGGCGATCAACAAGATCAAACAGTTTCGAGCCGTAGCCACCCGCTATGACAAGCGCCGATACATCTACCTCGGCAGCGTCACCGTGGCCGCACTCCTCATCTGGCTTCGCTCCTAAGAGCTCGTAACACGATCATGGTGAGAGGCGGCCTACCCTTGCCCGTGTGTCGTCCCTTGCTATCTCCGCGTCCTCGCACTCATCGGCCTCTGCCGCCCTCGTGTACGAGGCGCTCCTGGAGGCGGAATCCTGGCCGGCGTGGTCGGCCTACGCCGACGTCGGGTGGGACGTGCCTGCGGGAGTCGACCGACCGGCACGCGTTGGTGACGTCCGCACCATCCGTTCTCGCACTGGGCGTGTGTGCTTCCGCGAGCGCGTCGTCGAGATGATTCCCGACCAGCGGTTCAGTTACGAGCAGGCTGCAGGGCTGTTCACGTCTCATCGGGGGGCCGTGGACTTGGACCCTGCCCTCCACGGCGGCACCAATATCACCTGGTCAGCGACCTATCGGCACACCCTTCCCCTCTTGGATGCGCTCAGGAGACGGCGCCTGCAGATATGGGTCCACGATCTCGCGTCATACGCCAACTCAATCGTGAGCCGGAACTCCTAGAAGTGCGGCGCAAGCTCATGCTCCGGTCTTCTTGAGGCGCCTCCAGCAGATGAGGCTGCAGCCCAATGAGACCAGTGCGTCGTGGAGTTCGAGGCAGCGCTCCCATCGGACGGCGAGGCGTTTGAACTGGTGGAGCAAGGCGAAGGTCTGCTCGACGACATAGCGGAGCTTGCCTAGGCCCTTGATGTTCGGGGCACCCTTGCGGGAGATGACGGGCATGATCCGGCGCTTGCGCAGTTCGCGGCGGACGGCCCGGGAGTCGTACGCCTTGTCGCCGAGCACAGCCTCTGGCCGTTGGCGGGGAGCGCCGACTCGTCCGGCCACCGGCGGGATGCCGTCGATCAGGGCGAGGGGCTGAGTGATGTCGTTGACGTTTGCCGCGGTCGTGATGACGTGGAGTGGGGTGCCCTTCCCGTCGCAGACCAGGTGGTGCTTGCTGCCCGTCTTCCGCCGGTCGACCGGCGACGGACCGGTTGCGGCTCCCCCCTTTTCGCACGGACGTAGGAACCGTCCATGCATGCGCGAGACCAGCCGAGTTCGCCGGCCGTGTTCAGTCTCGCGAGCAGGATGCGGTGCAGCTGCTTGAAGACGCCCGCCTGTTGCCAGCGGTTCAGGCGCCGCCAGCAGGTCTGTCCGGAGCCGAACCCCAACTCCAGGGGCAACAGTTGCCAGGCGATGTCCTGGTGCAGGACGTACAGGATGCCCTGCAGGCATAACCGGTCGTCCACCGGCTTCGGTCCCGGCGACCGCTCAGGCCAGGGCGGCAGCAGCGGCTTGATCACTGCCCACAGGGCATCGTCCACGATCCACGGCCGAGTACTCACACGAGCAACAACGGCCAGATCATCACACCGGACACGCTCGACCAGCACACCCACTCAAGATCGCGTTACGAGCTCTAAGCAAAAGAGGAGCAGGCGGCGTTAAAATGCCCAAGTCACGAAGGGTAGCGCCCGCGCAAGCGGGGATGACGCCCGCGCTCCGGCCTGGCTCGCCTCGGTACTTCGTAGCGCCCGCGCGAGCGGGGATGACCCGGTCATGGTCGGCTCCTACTACCGCGAGGACCTCTGGAGCTCGCGCGAGCGGAAGCGACTCGCGCCGCGGCTCTTCGCGGGACGTAGCGCTTGCGCGAGCGGGAGTGACCCGCGTCCCTCGTCAGTGGTGCCGATTGGCGCGGTGGAGCCCTCACTAGTGGGAGTTGCCCGTGGCCCCAACTGTCACCGTACCCAAGCTCGCAAGGCCCGCGTGAGCGGGAGTGTCTCTCAGGGCCCCCTCTCCCCTGGATCCCTGTACCGAGTGACCCGCGCGAGCGGGAGTGACCCGCGAAACGGCCCACCGACTCCGTCGGCGAACCTTCACGAAAGATGGAGGCTAGCGTGTTTCCTCGCTGGGCAACTCGAGCGAGGAAACACAGCAAACGTGATTCGTGCCATATACATGTTTTCGGTCAAGGTATGGGTTTGACGGGTTGCGGCGCCGGACGGGTCGGTAGGTTCCGCTGTGGTTTCTTCGATCAAGCACAGGGGGAACACTGTTGCGCCAGAAAACCAGATCCACCGCTGCCGTATGCGCCGCTGCCGCGCTAGGCATATCCCTTGCCGGTACCGCCTCGCCCGCAAACGCGGACGCACCGACCACCGCGTGTACGGGACTGTACAACGCACGCATCGTCTTCTACGCCATGTCGTGCAGCCAGCCTGGTGAACCCATGATCGGCGGGTTCGCCACCTGGCGAAACGTTCCGATCACCTTCGACCAGGTCGACACCTCCGCCGAAACGGTGCAGGTGGCGAACTACATGCGTGTCACCCCCAACACGGAAGACACGCCGGCCGCCGAGAACATCGAAGTCGGCCTCTACGCGGAGAAGACGGGCAAGACGACACAGTCCTACGGACCCCGCTGGTGGGAGCTGACGACCAGCGGCGGTCAGGTCTACACCATTCGGGCTGGCGTGAACCCGAATGTGGCCGACGGCCGCAACCACACCTACATGGCGGTCCGTCAGGACGGCGCAGACCAGTGGTTCGTTCTCTACGACTTCAACATGGTCGGCGTCACTCTCCATCAGCGGCCTGTACCGCGCGGCAACCCCAACCGCATAGACGTCGGTCTGGAGGTGATCGGCCCCAAGTACACCAATGTCCCGTCCATCGCCAACCGCATGCAGTTCATGGACGAGAACAAGACCTGGCGGCGCGTTGCCCGGGCGAACACCGCCACCAGCGTGACCCTCCCGGCCTGCGGCACGGCCTACAAGCCGCCGAACTGCTTCACCACCAAACTTACCGACAGCACCTCCTTCACCGAGTGGAACGTCAGCAAGCCCCGCAGCACCACTACCAGTGCACAGTTCGGCCCCGCAGCCGCCGCCACATCCGCTTCCGCTCAAAGCGTCCCCGCCGTGTTCAACGGTGTGGACCAGCGCGCACTCCAGACCTGCATGGAGGAAGACCCGGCAAGCTGCCTCGATACCGTGCCCGGCCTCGCCGAATGCGTCATGACCCAGGACGCCTGTAACGCCGAGGCTCTGCAAGCCACCGACGCGCCTGCCATACAGCGCCGCAGCGAACCGAACGTGTCCGCCGCTCAGATCCGCTCGCAAGCTGCCAAAGCTTTCGACGTCGGGAAATCCGACCTTACCGTCACGGCACCGCCCACCGCGGCGGCTTCCTTCGACGCTACGAGCAGTGAGACGGCCTGGACCGTCTCCTCGACGCACACGACCGCAGGTCTACGCCCCAGTGACGGCCGGGAATACGAAGGTTTCCAGGCTTCGTACTCAGCCCAGGGTGATCTGCTCCAGGCGTGCTGGGGTGACCTGTGCCCCTGACACAGCCTCTGCGCTCCCCAGCCGACCGATCGAACGCCACCGCCCCGCAAGGAGCCCTCCGGTGAGAATCCGCCGCCGTCTCACGCGCGCCGCCGCCGTGTCGGTCATCAGCCTGCTCACTGTCGCCCTCACCGCCGCTGGCTCCGGCGCCGAGCCAGTCTCCGCCCCTGACGGCGACCAGCTGCGATTCGTCGATGCTGCGACGCTGCCGGCTGACGAACTCAGGGGGCTTGACCGGCCACAACCGCTCGCCGCCTACACCGGTGACCGCGCTGCCCGAACAGCCGCCGAACCCACACTCGCTGCGGATGAGGACCTGCGCACACAGTGCGAGGCACAGGCTGAGAAGGCCAAGGCCGCACAAGGCTGGATCAAGAGCCGTTTCGAGAGCTGCCAGAAACGCCCCTACGACCTCGTGCTGCGCAACAAGCAGGGAACCCAGTCCATCGGCCGTCTCTGGTTCGACATGTGGACGCTGGGATTCGCCTACGACGGCTCTCGTCGGGTGGACTATTCGACCAGCATCGAGAACATCCGCGTACAGACAGTCGGCACCGAGGACGCCACCAAGTGGCGTGTAGGCCAGCACTTCCGTAGCACCATCAACGCGAGCAGCAGCGACCCCGACCCCAAGCTGACGACCCCGCAGACGACGTCGCGCGACGAACTGCTCGGGGCATGGGACAGCACGCCCTTGTGGACGCTGACCTACACCTCCCCCGACAAGGGAGCTCTGTACAACAGCGGCAACCAGCAGCGTGTCTACGCCACCGTCGTGATGGACGTGACCGCGGACTCCCCCAACGCCACTTCCTATACAGAAGTCGACGCCTACCGTTCGGGCGTCCGCTTCGACTACGCCGGACCAGTTGCCGGCAAGTACAAGGGAACCGTGTTCACCGAGGCCCGCGTCGAACTGAGCATGAGCCAGAGCGACCCGGATGTCGACGAAAGCGCACTGCACATCTACGACGCGCAGAATCGGCCGGAGCGGACGTTCCCGTCCTGGCCGAACAAGACCGTCCCCGGCGCGAGCGAGCCGCTGCACCGGCTCATCGACGCGGACGAGCAGCAGAAGAACCGCAGCAAGTCCATCGCGACCTGCAACAACGTCTGGGGCGACTACAGCGGGACGTCCCTGCAGTGCGACGAGTACCCCTTCGCCTCAACCAAGGAAGGGTCCAACAAGGGCGACGACCGGTACTCCGTCCGCCTGATCGAGGGAACCGACAATGAGGAAGGAGGACGTCGGCTCAACACGATGTATACCCTCAACCGGATGCTGGACGGCGACCCGTTCTACGTGAAGATCACCCGCTGAGAGAAAGGCCCGTTTCATGGGGCTCCTGTCCGAGTACAGCGTCAACGCCGTTCCAGGTCGTCGCTTCATCGAGGTGTATGACGCCGACGCCTACCTCGACGACGCAGCCGCCATGGACGCCGCACGCCGACAGGTGGTGGCCGGCAACGGCTACCACCTGTACCTCTACAGCCTTCAGGCCGACATCCCCGCCCAGGTCGACATCCGAATCTGGGACGCACCGCCCCCTGCTCCGGGCGACGCCGAAGGCCACGTCGCCATCACCCTCGAGTCCGAAACCGGAGCGCTGGTCGTCAACCAGCTCAGCTACGGTCCCGCCGGGGACATGACCTTGCCTCGCCCAGGGGTGTACCGGGGAACCGCCTGGTGGACCGGCCGCCAGGCCATGGGCAGCTATCACGAAACGACACTGCGCGATCTGGCCGCATCCGGGCCGGAAGCCCGCCTGGCGGACGACTGGCGGCACACCCCGCACACCGAACGGTACGTCCTCGATCTGGCCTGGGAGAGAGACCCGTCCCCGCTGGACGTAGAAGACGACTGGTGATCCTGCGGAAGGGAACTACGCACGTCGCGGCATCCGATCCCGCCTGCAACGGGCCTTCTGTACAGCGAGCCTCTGACCTCGCACCTTCACGAGGTGGGCTGTCCCAGGCTTGATCAAATAGGCGGAGAGTTTCTCCCGGCCCGCAATGATGGGACTCGTCTAACTGATCGTTTCAGAATGACCCCGGCCGATAGCAGCAATCCTGTTGGCCCTTGTACAGCTGAGTTGGCGCCTTGGCCCACGGCCCTGTGCGTGCGGCTTGGTCCGGACTGGTCGGAACGTTGGAGCGGGTGGATGGGCGTGGATACGGAGCGGGAGTGCTGGGAGCTGCGGTCGGGAGCCGGTGTGGGTCCGTTGCAGTTCGGGATGTCTCCAGCCGAGGTCGCCCAGGCGCTTTTGGTCCCTGGACCGCAGGAACGGGCTGGCGGTCCGTATGCGCAGGAGGACTTCCCGGACGGGGTGAGAGCGTTCTACGACGCGGGCAAGCTCGCTTGTGTTGCGCTGGATGCGGTCACCGGTCCGCAGGTCTTCCTGTCTGGCTTCCCGCTGGCGGGAAGCGATCCGGAGCAGGGCCAGCGGTTCCTGCTGGACCACGCTGCGGAGCATGGGAACTGTCTGCTCTACACGCCTGATGACTCGCTTTCCCTGACTGATATCGGGGTTCTTCTGCGCTCGCAGCAGGTCGGGGCAGCGCGCCTGACACGTCCGCTGTTCGTGAAGGAGGAGTGGTTGGAGTCGGAGTACTTCCGAGACCACCTTCCGCTGGAGGGCGCCTCAGGCTGAGCGCTCGATCTGGCGAACTGACGCCAGACTCTGCGTGCAAGTCGCGATGAGATGCCGCGGGTCTTGTACTCAACAATCTCGGTCGGCAAGGTGTCCGGGTGCGCGCTGATCTTGTTCCGGACGACCTGTGGGAGCTGGTGGCCCCGTCGCTGCCACCCCCTCCCAAAGACGGCGTCCAGGTCGAGGAACTCGTTCGGGGAGGCGACGCCGCCTCGCAGCAGCTCGAGGAGTTCGCCGGTGAAGGCGGTGTGGGGCTCGCCGGGCGGGGGCAGTGCCACAGCGGTCTCCGCCGCGGCCGCCATCAAAATGCCGTCGATCTCAGCGAGGGCCGCGACCGACTCGGACTGCACGCCGAAGGCATGGGCGCTGTAGCAGCAGTCGAGGATCACGATCCTACGGGTGGCACCGCTCGTCTCGATGGACCGCTTGAACGGCCAGATGCAGCACCGGGTCACCCAACAGGCCCTTCCTGGCCGAACTGAAGGTGGACCGCCTCGCAGTAGGCTCCGTTGCCCGGCGGACGGGAGGCCTGCCGGCCCGGCAGCTTCACCGCGGTGCGGCGCGGACGCCTTACTCGCGGTCCTCTTTCCACGCCCTGCACCGGGGCCTACTGTCGTTGCCATGGCCAACGGGGTGTTCCACACCGGGCACGGCATCGAGATCAATCTGACGTATGAAGATCTCGGCAACCCAGGCTATGCCGGGCTGCTGGAGGAGATCACCCAGCCCGTCGACCAGCGCGCCAGGAACCTGCTGCAGTGCCTGAAGGACTACCGGGGCGAGGAGTGCCAGTGCGCTCTGGCCGGCAAATCACCGTGGATGTTCGTGCGGCGCCGGCGCAGCCACGGACAGGTCACGTGGGTGGCGGCGCATCTGCCCCTCACCCATGCGGCGACACCGCAGGAGAGCGACAAGCACAAGGCGATGAAGGAGCGGATCGCTCGCACGGCAGCGCGGCACGGGCTGGATGTGGAGACCGAGGCCCGGTCGCCCGACGGGCGGGTCGTCACCGATGTGCTGGTGACGGGAGCGGGCGCGCGCGTCGGGTGGGAGGCCCAGTACTCCCCCATCACCGCGAACACCGTACGGCGGCGCTCCGCCAAGGCCCGCGAGCGCAACATCGCGCCGCTGTGGGTGACGTCCGACGACTCTTCTGCCCTGATCGACCGTGCCCCGTGGACGCGTGTCGACGACGTGCCCTGGCAGCGCATCGTCTCCCCGCTTGCCCTCATCATCCGCGGCGGGGTCCGGCACCTGCAGATCTGGAAGTGCACTCCCGGCAGCGAGCGCCCCTGCCCCACCGCAGGTGGCTCCTGCAGGATGTGGCACAGCGGCTGGTTTCTGCCCGCCCTGTGCATTCCTCAGGAGCGTGCCACCGCACTGGACGAGCTCGTCGTCACCAGCGCTGACGGCGAGCACCTGCCGGTGCGCTCCCGCGACCCGCAGGACGCGAGGCGCACCTCCTACCTGTGGGCCCTTGCGCGCGACGTCGACCGTTGGCGCGAGATCACCGCAGAGGCCGACGACCCGCCCGCGCCCGGCCCGGTCGACGACGAGCCGGTCACCTACCGGGAGCAGGCACTCGACATTTCCTGCCGCTACGGGGAGGAAGGCCCCCACACCAGCAGTCCGCGCCCGCCACGCGACAGAGCCTCAGCCATCGGGCTACACACTTTCGGCCACGCCCCCGCCGATGCCCTCCTGCAGCCCTCGAGGCCTGTTGCCCTGCGCCTGTCACGGCGCGAGCGCCTCGTCGTCGCAGCGGAACTGAGGTGCCCGCCCTGGGAGATAGGGCCCTGCATGCTGTGTGCTGCCCCCATCCACCGCTACGGGCCCCGAAGCCCCAAGGTATGCCCCGCCTGCCGCATGACTGCCAGCTCCTGACCGTATAACGGCGGACACCGCCCCCGGGGCGTGCATGCGACAGCCCGTGGCGTGGCCTGGAGATCGTTCGTCTGCCTCTACGGACAGGCTCGAGTCGGGGGTCTCCTTCGGACGCGTGGACATGCATCACCCCCTCCGCATCCAGTTGTTGCCAGCGGCCGGGCATGCTGCAGTACTTTGAGAAGTCGAGCAGGGGATGGATGCTGAGCTCTTGTCAGCTCAGCGGGGGGAACGGAGTGCAGTGGCCTTCAAGCTCAAGTCCGCCGAGGCGGCCATGCCGGAAGACCCGGTCGACCTGTATCGGATTCTTGCCCTCACGAACCGTGGGCCCGAATTCGTGTGGGGACACCAACAGGATGTCCTTCGAGACTGGCACGAAACGAAGTCGCACGCGTCAGACGTAGCAATTGAGCTGCCGACCGGGGCGGGTAAAACTCTTGTCGGAGGACTGATCAGCGACTACCGGCGCCGCAAATACGGCGAACGTGTCGCCTACCTCTGTCCCACGCGGCAATTGGCGCGGCAAACGGCAGCGAAGTTCGACGAGTATGGGATTCCGAACGTACTTCTCGTCAATCGCGTGAAAACGTGGAATCCAGCCCACCAGGCGCAGTACGAGGCAGGGGAAGCCGTCGCCGTCAGCGTCTACAGCCATGTATTCAACTCGAATCCGGCTCTCGACAACGCTGGCATGCTCGTCCTGGACGACGCTCACGCGGCCGAGGGGTATGTGGCCAGTCCGTGGAGTCTCGCCATCTCCCGCAAGACTGAGGAGAGTGCGTACCTCGACGTTCTCTCCGTGCTGAAGCCCGCACTGGATCCACTCGTGGACACCCGGCTGCGCGCTCCGAAGGCAGAAGACTCGTCGTCGTATGTGTACCTCGCCTCCCCCATCGGTGTTGCCGAGCAGTCCATCCCCCTCGAAGAAGCCGTCGCGGCAGCAGCCCACGGCTCGAAGCTGAGTACGGACGCCTTCCATGCCTGGAAGTTCCTCCAGGGACGCCTCGACCGATGCCTGACCTACGTCTCGTACGGACAGATCCTCATCCGCCCGCTCATCGCGCCCACGACGCAGCACGAGGCCTTCAGCAGCCCTGCCCGCCGCGTATACATGAGTGCGACCCTCGGAGACGGCGGCGAGCTCGAGCGTGCCTTCGGGCGAAGGAAGATCGACCGTATCCCCGTCCCCAAGGGCTGGGAGACCCGGGGCACCGGGCGACGGTTCTTCATGTTCCCCGAACTGACCGACGATCTGTCTACGGCGCCCGCGCGGGTACCCGCCTTCGTCTCCGGGGTTATCAGCAGCGCGGGACGAGCGGTCATCCTCACCCCCGACAGCCGTACCGCCGAGACGTTCGCCAAGGAGTGCCTGCCCGAGACATATCCCGTCGTGAAGGCCAACGACGTCGAAGACGACCTCACTGCCTTCACCGCGATGGACCAGGCGGCCCTGCTCCTCACCAACCGCTACGACGGCATAGACCTCCCCGGAGCCGACTGCCGGCTCGTCGTACTCGCAGGCCTGCCCGCCCGAGGAGACCTGCAGGAACGCTTCCTGCACGAATCACTCGGCGCCCTGGAAGTGCTTCAGGAGCGCATCCGCGCGCGCATCGTGCAGGGCTCGGGCCGGGCCACACGCAACAACAAGGACTGGGCGGCCGTCATGGTGCTCGGCCGGTCCCTGACGTCGTACCTGTCCGGTCCAGACGTCCAGGGGGCACTGCACCCGGAAGTCCACGCCGAGGTCGAGTTCGGACGGACGAACAGCTTGGGCACCACCTCCAACGAGATGCTCGACAACCTCGCCGTCTTCCGCAGGCATGATCAGGACTGGGCTGCGGTCGACACCCATATCTCCTCCCAGCGCGAGCAGTACACCCGTACCGTCGCCCCCAGCTCCCGTGAGCTGCACAACGCGGCCCGGCACGAGGTCGCGGCCTGGGAGGCGATCTGGAACAACCAATGGGACTGGGCCCTCACCGCCGTACAGCGCGTCCTGGACCAGCTCAAAGGCGAGCGGACACCCCAGCGCTATGCCGCGCTATGGAACTACCTCGGATACAGCATCGCCGAGCGGCTCGCGCAGCAGAGCGGAGACTCGACGCACCGCGCCACCGGGGCCCGCTACTACCGCGAGCTCCAGCGCAAGGCGCAGACCAGCAGTTTCCTCGCCCACATTGCCTCGCCGAGCGACCGTGCCCACGCGCCCGTCCTCGGCGACCTCGACCCCGTTGATGAAGCCGCGATGCGCGCCGTCATCGCCCGTACCGAACTGCACCGCCCCGAGCCCTTCGAACGCGCCCTCACCGAAGCGCGGGCCGGCCTCGCAGACACCGAGTACCGCGCCTACGAAGCCGGACTCGTCCACCTCGGCACCTTCGCCGGCGCCTCGGAGAGCTACGGCAACGACGACGACGCCAACCCCGCAGCCCCTGATGCCGTCTGGATCTTCGACGACGCCCGCTGGGTCACCTGGGAGGCCAAGAGCGAAGCCACGCCCACCGGTGAGATCGGCCCCGACAATGTCCGCCAAACCCAAGGACACCTCAGGTACACGGAGGCAGAGCGAAAGACCTCTGCGCCCAGCGGCTCCATCGCGCTCCTCATGTCCCCCAAGCCGAAGATCATGGCCGCCGCGCGCATGCTCGCCGACGACGAGACCTACCTCGTACGCCCGCCAACGGTCCTGGAAGTCTTCGACCGCCTCATCCGCTCGTGGCGCACCGCCCGAGCACGCACGATCACAGTGCTCAGCCCTGCCGAACTCGCCGACATCTTCCGGGCCGAGCAAGCGCTGCCATCACAGTGGCTGCCCCTGCTGAAGGCGACCCCGGTCAAGGAGTAATGAAACGGCACGTGGGTCCCTCAGGCCGACGGGCATGAGGGACCCACGTCCGCACCGGCTCTCTGCCAGCAGCCCTCCAGACGGGAACGACTTCGTGACCTATCCGGGCGCGGAGGCGGCGGGCCGTCGCTTCCGGGGGGCAGCAACAAGGTCATCGGCTGGCTGGTGACTTCTGCAGCATGCCCTGGAAGCAGTACGAGATCTTCGGTCGCATCATCGTTCTCTATACCCAATCCCACGCAGAAGACGGGCAAACTGCGCTAGAATGACCAGGTCAGAGAGGGTAACGCCCGCGCGAGCGGGGATGACTCCACGCGGTTCACGCGCTCTTCAAGGTCGATCATGTAACGCCCGCGCAAGCGGGGATGACTGGGCTGGCGTGCTGCGCACCAGTTGGACGTACGGGTAGCGCGCGCGTGAGGGGGAGTGAGCCGTCGGTACGGTCGCCGAAGCGCGCTCTATGGTCTCGACGATGAGGCGTGGCCGGCGCGAGCGGGATGATGCGTCCTTCGTGGCATCATCATCGGCGCCCAGACCGTCGAGCCCGCGCAACCGGGGAATTCACGGCGGGAGACCCCGCACCGACAGGTTCCTGCCTCATCGTCCGGCCCAGGTCTGCGACACGCGTAGGCCTGTGGCAGGGGTTTCAACGACACCACAGTCCTCGCCCTGTCTCCTGGGCGTGTGGGTGTCTCGTCGATCTCTGCCAACGACATGCTCCTGCGCACGTAGGCGGTATCGATGCGCGGCCTTGGACCGAGCGGCGGCCGCTTCCTTCGACTCTGGAATCATCCGGTCTGGCGTGTCAGTCTCTTCGTGCGGCGCACAGGTCGGTGATGACCGTGCGTCTGCGGTCCGCCGGAACGCTTACGGACCGGCGTGTGGGGCTGTCTCGCAGATGCGGCACACCAGCTGGGACCACAGCGCACGTCACCCACGCGTGTGGGGCTGCCTCTTGGCGCGCGACGGCTGCGCGCCCGTTCTGGTCAATGCCTGTCCGACGGGTCGGCGAGGCGGGGAGCGCGGCTTGGTCGCGTTCTGCGCCGGCCGAAGGAGTCCGATCCGTGCAGGGGGCAGGACCATCGGCGCAGGACGGACCCGAAGATGTCGATGGTCGGGCTGTCGTTGAGGGACCAGGCCTTGCGGATGCGGGTGATGAGGGTACGGGCGCTGTGCGGTGAGATCGTCAGTTCCAGACGTGCTTCAGCGAGCCGTTCGAGTGCTCCGTAGGGGCCCTCCGCCTTGGCTTCTTCGGTGCGGCGGTCGAGACCGGGAGCGGTGAGGATTTCGAGGAGGGTGAGCGAGAAGTAGCTGTATGCGGCGGCTTCCTCGATGAGCTGGCGGGCGCCGTCCGCGATGTCAGCAGAGAGGGGCCTAGCGTCCGCGGGCTGGTGGGCGAATTCTCCGAGCGCTTGTCGCAGCGGGCCGTCGGTGCACTCGCACTGTGAGGTCTTGAGGTGCCCGCAGAGCGTGCGGAGGTCGCTGAGTACGCCGCTGGTTTCATGAGTCCACTGTTGCTTGCCGAGCAGGGTCCGAAAGCCGGCGAGGGTTTCGGAGAGTTCTTCGAGGATGAGCTCGCGG
Organism: Streptomyces sp. NPDC058985; assembly: GCF_042740985.1. Classification (NCBI taxonomy): domain Bacteria; kingdom Bacillati; phylum Actinomycetota; class Actinomycetes; order Kitasatosporales; family Streptomycetaceae; genus Streptomyces; species Streptomyces sp. NPDC058985. The sequence goes on from NZ_JBHYJX010000010.1 coordinate 188,049, forward strand.
GCGATGTGGGCGAGTTCGTGGGTGCGGGTCTTGACCTGAATCTCTTCGATCTGCAGGCCGTAGCGGAGCAGATCGCGCAGGAGTCCGCCGGAGAGGCTGTGTGCCAGAAGCGCGGTGTGGACGGTGTGGTCCTGGGAGCGCCTGTCGAGGATGGTCTTGGCTTCTTTGAGGGTGCAGGCCTCGACGTGGATGATGTCGTCGAGCGAGCTGTCGGTGACGTCGCGATGGGGCAGGCCGCGGCGGACGAAAGCGGCGCCGACGTCTTCGGCGACGGAGATCAGGTAGTAGACGTGGCGCACGCCCAGGATGGCCTTGATCTCCGCGAGGAAGGCGAGGGCCTGGGCGTCGGAGCCGAGCCGGTCGACTTCGTCGATGCCGATGAGGACCCGCTTTTTGCGGCGGGCGAGCGTGTCGGCGATTTCGGTGAGCAAGTCACGGAATTCTTCGACCAGGGCGGGGAAGTTCGGTGGCAGTGTGGAGATGGACGTCGCGTGCGAGCCGCCGAGTGACATGATCTGGGCAGTGCCGTTGGAGAGGGTGTTAGTCGTCGTCTGGATGGTCTGCAGTCGGTAGAGGTGGTTCTCGCAGCGGGTGACGAGGTGGGGTTTGGCCGGTCGGGGCTTCCATCCGGCAGCGCGGGCGAGAAGGGCGCCGGCGACCATTCCGGCGAGTCGGCTCGGGTTGTCTGTGTCGGCGAACGGCGCGTAGGTCGAGGGGGTGCGCACCAAGATGTACACCAGGTATGTGCCCAGACCGGCAGCGAGGAGCCGGAAGGCGTCGCTGGCGTAGATGGTCCAGTAGCCGATCTCCATATGGGCTGCGCGGGATTGGGCGAGGTTGCTGGCCGTCCAGGAGTAGAACCATCCGCCGGCCAGGAGCGCGGTGACGAGGATGGTGCTGAGGTGGACGTGCTGGGCGAGCTGGCGGATCTGCGGATCGAAGAAGGCACTGCCCAGGCTGGCGAGGGCCAGCAGGATCCCGAGCTTGGCGCCCAGTCTGCTCCACAGTCTCCCTAGGGATCGGGGAATCCACGGGTCGTGGCGAGAGAGCCACCAGGCGATGCCGGCCACGATGACCAGGACGCTTGTCACGACGGCGTCGCCGTTCCAGACCTCGCGGAGCCAGGCGTGGACGGCGTGGACGGCAGTGTCTGCGGTGTGGGTGGCCGAGTTCTTGTACTGGTCGTACAGGGAGCGGGCCGCCGATGAGGCACCGAGGACCAGCAATGCCCCCGCGGGCAGCGCGAACGAGGACCAGCGGACCAGCGCTGTAAGGCGGCGGCGGGTGCTTTGAAGCAGGCGGTGGAACGGGGACAGTCGGGCGAACTCCGGTACCGGGTAGTTTTCGTAGTCCATGTACTTCTGGCACAGGCGCACGGAGAGCGAGATGAGGAAGTCGTGCGGGGCGTAGGTGGCCGGAGCTTGGGCTACGAAGCCGAAATCGGCCTGATCTGCCGCGTTTTCGAGCAGGGTGGACTTGCCGACGCCGCGGGGACCGCAGACGGCGATGGTGCCTTCATCGAGGTGGCTGAGCTTTCGCTGTAGCTGTTCCATGGCCTCAGTGGGGATGGCGAAGCCGGGCGCTCGCGGTGCACGCAGGCCGGTGGAGGTTCCCTGTGGGACGAACAGGGAGTCGGGATCGTCGCCCAGGAGATTGCGGATCATGGCGTCCATGACGGGAACGACGCCGTCGTCGTGCAGGGTCTCGCCCCAGAGCACGGCGCGGTAGCCGAGTTCGACGCGGGCCCCAACGCGAGAGATGGCGAGCGATCCGGCGATCAGGCAGTAGCGGAGGTTGAACCAGACAGCGGTGCCACTCCAGAACAGAATGAAGGTCAGCAAGGATCCGCTGATCAGAGCGATCAGCAGGGCCAACACGCCCCAGGTGGTGAGCACGATGAACCCTGCGCCCAGCAGCACGCTGCAGACGACCTTCCAGGGCCACTCGGTCTGATCGGCAGCTGCCTGCTGCCGGGCCCGGACGCGCTCGAAGTCGACTGCGGCTTTGTCGTACGCGGTTTTCTGCAGCGCGCCGTCGACCTTGGTGTAGACCGCGGCACGGTACTCCGGGGTGTGCATGTCGTTGAAGACGTGACGGCGTGAGGCGCCAGGCCGTATGCCGAGCTTGTGTGCGCGCGGAGGGGCATCGACGGCCGCCTCGACACACCGCTCGTAGACCTCGTCCCGGCTCGGACTTCTGAAGAGCTGCACCTTCTGGACCACTGGAGCCAACCAGGGCTTGTTCAATAAGGTCCACAGCATCCGCGTCGCCTCCCCCGGGTCTTCGGCTCGCGGATGCTAACGCTGCTCAGCCCCGGATCGCAGGCGCGCTCCGGCCCGTGGCTGAAACACGTCTCCGTGCCGCGAGAAGAGAGCGGATACCTCGGCAACTCCCGTACTCGGCACGGAGGATGAGGGTTATGACCTTCTCCTGGAGGATTCCGCCGTGGGAACGCTTTGAGGACTGCAAGTATCTGGCGGTGACCTTGACGGACGCCGGTGCCGGCCAGTTCAGATTCAACTCGGAAGGAGTGCGAGGCGATGACGCCATCGAGGCGCTGGCCGACCTGCTGATGACTCCCGGGTCTCTGCTGGGACTCATGCCGTCGTATCCGGCGCTCATCGGCGTCGTGGTGAGGCGTGGGATCAGCACGGACTGGTTCGCGGAGCCTTCGGTCAAGGTGGCCCGGGATGACCGTGGCCGGTGGCAGATCGCCATCGCCGAAACCGACCTGCCGGATGTCACGGTGTTCACGCCGGCGGAGATCGCCGGTCTGGTGAGCCGTCTGCGGTCCCAGTATGGGCGTGTCGGCTGAGGCGTCTCGCCCCGCTGTTCCCAGGGACCGTCGAGTGCTGCGCAAAGCAGGTCCAACAAGCGCCGCGGATCCGTGCCGTCGCCGAACTACTGTTGCCCATGCGAGCGAGGTGACTCTCCGCGATCTACTACGTCGCGGGCGCCGGACTGGTATGGAGCCCGCGCGAGCGGGGGTGCCCCGTACGAGGAGCGCCGGAGAGAGCCGACCTTCACCTTGTCCCTACGCTAGCAGGAACGACGTCTTCGCCTCCGATTTTCGGCATGGCGGTCTGCTCCACCGGATTCCCGCCGCACGCTTGTTCGCCTCTCCCCAATTCATTGAGACCGTCACCGGGGAAGGTGAGTTGTCCGGGACGTGCGAAGTGAAAGTGCCCAGAGGGATGTGGTGTTGCTGACCTCTTGCCCCAATCCGCCGCCGCAGTCGACTCAACGGCAGTAAGACAGTCAGTCGGCAGTGGAAGGAGAGGGCATGAGCGCGGTGCAGTGGGTTGTGGTTGTTGTCATTGGCCTGGGCCTGTGGGTGTTGTGGAGGCGGCACAGGTTTCCTGGCGGGTGGGCCTTCGCGTTCAGCTTGAAGTACGAGAGCGACCGTGAAGCATTGGCCAGTGCACGCCAGAGGGCGCGGGAGGTCTCCCGCAGGGCGGCCGAGACCGAGTCTGCTGCGTTAGCTAGTCTCACTTCGGCGCAGAGCGCGTACGAGCGGAGGCTGCGTCAGCTGGAGCAGCAGATTGCACGACTGCGCAGTCCCGGCGCCGGTGAGCGACTGGGCGGCCTCGGTGAGCTCGTCCTGTTCCGGCACGTCCTGATGGTGACGTCCGGGCCGGGGACGCGATCGATCGAGCTGGCCGGCCTCGATGCCCGCTTCGACCCGGGCAAGACCAACCACTCGATTTACCTCACCGATGCCACCGGGCGGGTGCACCGTGCGAAGTACCCTCACCTTCTTCCTGCAACGGACGGCCAGCAGCGGTTCGACGAGGAGGCAGTGCGCGACTTCACCGTGGCCATCCAAAACGCCGTCGCGGAAGAGAACAGCTTTCGCGCCCGGATTCCTCACCAACTCGCGACGGCTGAAGAGGCGTTGGAAGAAGCCAGGGCAGACACCCGTGCACAGGAAGCAGCGCACGACCGGCTCACCCAGGTACGGCAGCGCAATCGCCAGGACCCGCATCGCAAGGCCGCAGACTCCAAGCTGGAGGAGGCTCTTAACGACTGGGAGAACCTCACGGGGCGCGTGCCGCCCGCGTAGTCATCGAATCACGGTAGCTGCGCGCCCACCTTCACCGAGGAAGTCTGGCCGCCAAGGACCAGCGGCCTGCGCGAAGCGCCGGACCGTCGCCGCCGTTTGTGTGAAGTGTGAGCACCCGATGCGGGAGGTGCCATCAAGGTGTCGGGCGGTCCGACTCGTGGGCACCCTTTGCCCTGCAACGTCGTGTCCGAAGATGATGGACAACTCGGGTGCCTGCGGCGATGACCGAGGATGCGGCAAGGGTGCCGAGGAACTCAGGCAGTGCAGAGAACAGCATGGTCATGCCGACTCACCGCCGGCGTGGACGGTCAGGGAGCGGCGGCGGGCAAGTTCGGCTGCGAGACGACGACACTTGCGGCGCACCCGCTCCCCGAAGGCAATCGGATCGTCAGCGCCAGCTTGCTGAGCGGCTTCAGTCCAACTCCGCACATTGGGATCCGCCCAGGCCAGGGCAGCAGCCCGTTCGGCTGGCTGCAGGGCTCGGATGAGGGCGGCGAGCCGTGCGTCTTCCGGGTCGTGTTCGAGGAGAGGGGCCTCGGTGTCGGTGATTCCGGATGCAAGATCATGCAGGCTGAGGCCATCGCCCAGTGGAGTGTCCAGCAGCAGTACCCGGCCGTGCCGGGTCCGGCGACGCCAAAGGGGCACCAAGTGTCGATGGGTGATGCGAGCCTCCACGCGCAGTCGGGTCACCGCGGCGTCATCGAGACGCTGCCCCGAGAACAGCGGTTCGGCCCAGTCTCCGAGCAGGGCCGTGGACACGGCTTCTCGCCAGCGGGCACTGCGCGCCAGTCCCAGTACGTCTGCTGCAAAGGCTTCCACGAGGTAGTCGTGTCCGGCCAACGCCGCCTGCCGCGCTTCCAGCGCCTGGACAGCGCGGGATTGCAGGGCCGATCGGTCAGACTGCGGGATCAGCTCCGAAGTCGACTCTCCGGTGCGGTCCGGCGGGTAGAGCGTGGGCCGTCGAGTGTCGACGGTGCCATCGCGATAGACGGTCACAGGCGGAAGAGGCGAGGAGCCGTTGCCACCGATGAACAGCGTGGCAAGCCCCTCGCCCGGTGTGGGACTCAAGACCCGGAATGTGACCATCGAAGGCGTCGGCCTGTCGTGCCCCATAGTCTGGCCGGGATGGCGGATGGGCAGTGCTTGCGGTTGACGGAGCTTCGCGATGACCGATGCCGGATGTCCCGCAGCAGGGAGGGAAGCGGCCTCCGGTTTGCGGATTTCGACAGCTTGTTCCCGCATCCTTCCCAAGAGAGGCTCGGAAGGTGGAGGCGCGCTGACGAGGAAACGATCACTTTGTGGCTGTGCCGTATGGGCAGCCTCATGGCCCTTCACCAGCCCTGGGATGCGCAGACGCAGCGTCGGCCAGTCCTCCAGCTTCCCGCCGTCCATCGGATCGATTCCCCACCGGGAAGACGACCAGACGGCCGCAAGCAGTCCGGCTGAAGTGTCGATCACCGGCGCCAGGAAGGCGAGCAGGCGCCTCCTGTTCGAAGACTTACTGGGCACGCACGAACTCCTTACGGGTTAACGAGAAGACCTTCTCTCCTCGGCCCCTGCAGGAAGCCTCAACGGCAAAAAACTTCACCCACCTCCATGTGATGGTCATCACATGGAGGTGGGTGAAATAGAGGCCACAGACATGCGGTGAGCCGTCCAGAGGTCAGGCGGAAGCAAGGCCTTCGACGCCCTCGATGCGGCGGCCCGCAAGAACGCCCCAGATCCGCACTCCGCCACGGGCGTCTCGACGAGAGGGCCACCGTCACCGCGCGGCCTTGGAATGGACCCGTCTGTCGCCTACCCGAAGATCCCACCCGGTCACCGGCATCGGCTGGCCGTGTCGACGACCCCGCGCCTGAACAGCCCCTGCCCTTCTCACTGCTCTCGCACTCACGAACAACCCCTGGGCGCAAAGCCAGCCAGTGCTGGCTGTTACCCCACCAGTGGGAGCGCCCGCTGCACTCCGGCGGTCACGCAGCCGCCGCAGAACGAGGTGACTTCGACGCCCAGAACCGGAGCACGACCGCCCTCCTTCCTCCTCGCACCAGTCGTCTCCTGCCCACGGGCGGACAGGCCTGCCGAACGTCCGTGGCGCGTCAGGACGGCACGATTCTCGCGGTCGGTGACGCCCCGGAGCCTGGCCGGTAACTCCCGGCCTGCCGCAGTGAAGCAGCCGACACACCGCTCCAGAAGCGGTGGAAGATCGCTTCCCAGTTGGCCGAAGATCGTTTCCCGCCGATGGGTCTGCCACTCGATACGGAGTGGAGCCAGGGGGCTGCGCAAGGCAGAGTGGGGTGGTGAGTGAACTGTGGCACACACCCTGACGTGGTGCACGGGCTGAACACCAGATCGTGCCTGCGCGAGCGGGGGTGACTCCAGTGCCTCGTCTGCCTACGCAACGTGGAGGGGGAAGAAGATGTCGTTCCCAGGCGAGCAGGAGTGACTCGGACTGGCCTAGCACCACGGCCGTCCTGTCGGCGCAGTGCCCGCGCGAGCAGGAGGGAGCCGTGACGATCCAGTCTGCCTTTGATCAGATCGACATAGCGGACGCGCGAGCGGGAGTAACCCGGCTTGTAAGCCCGTTCATCTCGACGGCCCGCTCGCATGAGTCGCACGCCCGAGGGTGTCTCCTCCGGTGCCGTCGATCGAGGTACTCCCGTGAGACGAGCGAGAGGCTCGTTTGCTCCGCAGAGGTCACGAGTTCGTCAGGGACCGCGCCGCAGCACGGTTGAGGGCTTCGCGTACTTGCGTCGTCCGGGGTGCGTCGCGGCCAAGGTGTTCGTCCAGGAGCGGGTAGAGGTTCGCCAGGGATTCCAGGGCCTCTGGGCGACCTGTCATTTCCTGCAGCAGTGCGATCTCGCATCGTACGTCGAGCAGCAGGGGTTCGAGGGGGTCGTCCTGTGGGAGTGTTTCGGCCAGGGAGAGGTAGGCGCTGAGGGCGTACTCGACGTTGCCTAGGCGTAGGTGGCAGTGGGCGGCTTTGGCTTGACACTCTGCGGCGTCGGCTGCGTGGTGGGGGCCGGCGTCGGCCAGTTCGGTGCTGAGGGCGGAGTAAAGCGGTAGGGCCTTCCCGAAGTGGCCGGCGTGGAAGAGCGCGAGGGCTTGGCCCTTGCGGGTTGCGGCTGGAAGGTCCGGATTGGTGGGTTTTCCTGGCGGTGCGCTCTTCGGGGGTGTTGAGGGTGTCGCTGGTCGGGCAGTGACGTGGAGGGCGTTGAGCTGGTCGAGGACGCGGCGAGCGGAGGCGGGGCGCTCGGTGGTGTCTTTGGCCAGGAGGCTCATGACGAGTTCGGCGATCTGTGGGTGTAGGTCCGGGCACAGGGTCTGCAGCGGTACTGGTGTGCCGTTGCGGTGTCCGTCCATGATGACGATGGCTTCGCCGGTGTATGGGGGTTCGCCCGCGAGCATTTCGTACATGACGCAGCCCAAGGCGTAGAGGTCGGTCTGAGGAGCTATGAGACCGCTGTTGAATTGTTCTGGCGCCATGTAGGCGAGGGTGCCGAGTAGTTGACCTGCTTGCGTCAGGCGGGGATTGGCGGTGCCGAACACCGCGGCTATGCCGAGATCGAGGAGTTTTACGGCGCCTGCGTCGGTGACCATGATGTTGGCTGGTTTCACGTCCCGGTGGATCACCGGGTAGGAGTGCAGGCTGTCCAGCACTTGTGCTGTCTGCTGGGCGATGAAGAGGGCTTGGTCTGCGGGGAGGCGTCTGTTCTCGTCGAGGATTTCGCCGAGGTTTTTGCCCAGCACCAGTTCCCAGACCATGTAAAGGTCTTTCCCGCCTCCGTGTAGTTCTGCGTCGTGGAGTACGGGCATGTTGGGGTGGGAGAACCGGGCGCCGAGTTCGGCTTCGCGGCGGAAGCGGGCGATCATGTCTTCGGCTGTGAGGCCCTTGTCGGGGGTGGCGAGCCGTTCGGGGCTGATGATTTTGATCGCGATGGCGCGTTTGAGTCGGTTGTCCCAGGCTTGCCAGACCTGTCCCATGCTGCCCTGTCCCAACAGGGTGCGCAGTTCGTAGCGGTCGTTGATGGTTCTCACGTCAGGCGCCGCCGTCCAGCGCTGCGCGGGGGGTGAGCTGTCCGGCGAGGTCGGCGAGTGTGCTTTCGCCGGGCAGGTACCAGCTGGCGGGGCCTCGGACCGCGACGGGGGCCTCGTTCCAGCGAGCTTCCCTCCAGATGTGCATGACGAGTCCGCTGGGTGAGTAGGCCTGCTGGTCGGCTTCCCAGATCAACGGGCGCTGACGGTCGTTGACCCATGTGGCGAGGTAGCGTCGGGGGTCTTCACGCAGCCAGTCGCCGATGGCTTGATCTTCGACAGGACTGCTGGGGCGGTAGATCAGGCGTGTGCCGTCCGGGATGCGGGCGTGGTCGATCAGGACTGAGACGCTGCTGGGGCGGCGCCTTACGTGAGCGGCAGGGCTGTCGTTTCGTGCTTGGTTGAGGGTGGCAAGCTCTCCAGTGACGGCCTCAGCGAGTCTGCGGCACTTGTGGGCGTCGGTGAACACGCTGGCCAGGAAGACGTTTTGCCCATAGAGGTTCTTTGCGGCGGATGCGAGCGCGCGGACGATGTCCTTGGTCCATTCCAACGCCCAGTCCTGACTTTCCTGTGCGCTCTGAACCCAGTATTCGGTTTCCTCAAGGCCGATGCTCTGGAGGACAAGGTGACTGATCAGAAGGTTGCCGTGCTCCATCACGTCGCGCGTCCACGGGGATGCGGCGCGCGCGATGTCGGCCAGGGTGCTTTGGACCAGGCGGTGTGCCTGTACCACTGCCCAGATCTGGCGGCCGGGCGGGGCCTGGCCGAACAGGCGGGTGTAGGCGCCGGCCGGGGACGGGAGGAGGACGTACTCGAGGTCGGCGCTCGTGTGAGCGGTCAGGGAGACGTCCGGGTGGGCGCAGGCGAGGGCGACGGCTGCTTCCTGCATGGTGCATCCGGCGCTGGGTGCGGGGGGCGGGGTGCCCCTTTTGAAGACGTAGTGCTTTCCCAGCTCCGCGGCGAACTCCTCACGGATCTGCAGTTGCTGCGGGTCGGCTTCGATCCTGTCGAGGAGGTCCGCGCTGCTGTCGCTTTGGGAGGCTGTTGTGAGCTGGGAGAGGAAGCGTTCTGGTGCGTTGTCGACGCAGATCACGCGCAGTGGGACGAGTGCGTGTTCGGCAGTGGCGGGGTGGCGTGCCACCGCGTGAGCCACCGCGGCGAGAGTGCTCGCCCCGTTGATGACTCGTGCGTTTTCGAGTTCGAGCCGGGCTGGTTCTCCCGGGATTCGGCGGGCGAAGAACTGCGCCCTGACGGAGTCGCACAGGATTGTGACGCCGCTGGAGAGGTACCAGAAGTGCTCGGGCTCGCTGATGAGTTGCTCGACGAGGGTCTGATCGATCCGGTCGTTGCGGGCGTTGCGCAAGGCCGGAGCCAGCAGGTGGGAGCCGTGTGCCTCGAACCATGCGGCTGCTTCGCCGGCGGGGACGCTTCCGATGTACGCCGGGTATGGCGTGTGAACCGCGTGCCAGCCCTGTGTGAGAGTCGCCGTGATGCGCACCGGTGCGTGGGCAGTGTGGAGGCGGGCTGAGGAGTGGAAGTCCGCCAGACCGAGCGTATGTACTTTGACCGGGGTACGGCCGTCGAAGCCGAACTCCTCTCCCACCCGGGCCAGCCGTTGTTCCGCTTGGTGGGTGAGCTGGCCGTCTCCGGCGAGGGCGGCGACCAAGTGCACGGTGCACTGCGGTGAGCTCAGTGCCTCGTCGATCCGTGTGAGCTGGCGATTGATTTTCGCGTTGACGCCCTCGTAGTGGCCGCTGGCCAAGCGGCGCAGTCCTGCCACAAGCTTGAGGGCGCCGTCCTTTCCTAGTACCGCCCTGCCTCTGTCGCTCCACTTTGCCTGGATGAACCAGATGTCCGAGCCGTTCGGCGAAAAGGCGACGGCGTCGATTCCGTTGTCGTCCGCGCCGTCTGTCACTGCTGCTGCGGCCTCCTGGGCGCTGCATTGGGTGAGGATGCGCACGGCCTGAGCTGCCAGGGCTCGCGAGAGGAAGCCCAAGTCCCTTCCGGCCGAGGGGTAGCGGTTGAGGTCCCCCATGTCGATCAGGTCTGCGAAGGTCTCCGTGAGGTAGCCGCGCAGGAAGCGCATCACATCTGGCAGGTCATCGCCGGTGCCGTTCATGTGGGGCATCCTTCATCGCTCTGCGCGGTCGTGGGTCGTTTGGCGTGTCATGACTGGTTGTACGCGTACTCCACGGTCAGAGGGCTTGCCACGACCAGCCGCTGAGCGCTGTCCGTGGCCGGCAGTAGGGACGTCACCCGGGCGTACCCGTGCATGAGTGCGGCGCTTCCCGCCTGCTCGTGCCGGGCGTCGAGTGCGTCCACCAGGTGCCGGACGGCGGCGCCGTTGAGGTCCGGACTCGGCGGGGGCGTGCTGTCTGCCGCGGGGTTGTGTTCCAGCGACAAGGCCTGTACCACGTGACCAGCGGTCGTCAGGAACGTTGTTCCGATGCTGGAGCCACCGTCGATCCCCTCAAGCGGGGGCCCGTCGATCGTGACGGGTGCGTATCCGAGGAGGTGTCGGGCGGAGCCGTGCATCAGCAGACGGCAGCCTGTTTCCTGCTCGTGCGCAGGCTCTTCCCCGGGAGCGGGATCGGCGAAGAGAACCAGGTGCTGGTATGCGCCCCGGAGGGTGATGAAGCGCAGCGGCGCCTCGAACCAGACCCAGCGGCCGGGGCGCAGTTCAGGGTCTGCGAACCAGTCGGCCTGGCTGTTGAGGTGCTTGTCGACCCGCTCCAAGTGCTGGAGCCGTCCACGTTCGGCACCAGCGCTTGTTGCAGGGGCAGCTTGCCGCCACGCAGTGCCTTGCCTTTCATGGCGTACGCGGTGTCCAGCATCGCGGGCGTGACACCTGCCGCAGTGAAGATTGCCGCGCTGGTGGACTGTACGCGAATGGCCAGCCACGCGGCGGCGGACGTAGCGTCGAAGCCTTGCTTCCGCCACCCAGCAGCGTCGCCGGGACTCTGTACGCCCAGGGCCAACCAGGCTGTGACCTCCTTGTCATTGAACCAGTTGTCCGCCCAGACCCGAGCCAGGCGTTGCACGGTGCCGTATTCGTCTGGTGCGATTTTGTGGTCGGGGGCGCCATACCAGTAAGGACTCCGCCTCCTGATCTGATCACGGGCCAGCGCCTGCTCCATGGGGGCGAGGTCGCCGAGTGTCCGCCAAGGCCGTCGCCTGTGCCTCCCTGCCGGCGGCTGGGGTGCGCGGGGCCGACCAAAGGCGGACACAGAGGCCAACAGCGCTGCGTGGCGGATGCCTTCCTCCAGCGCTCTGGAGAGGAGGGAGTCGGCTGTCACCACGGACCGGTTGAACTTCCAGGCACGCCCAATGATCTCGTGCACCGGGACCCCGAGCTCGCTTGCAAGGTCCCGTGCTCGCTTATCCATGGCTTCCTCCTCCAGCGAGTACCGCACAGTTGTCCTCCAAATGTGCGACTCGCCACTGACAGCCGCAGGTGCGGAGCCGCCGGCTCAGCGATCCGCGGCTGCTCTGCCGCAGCCGCCGCCGGGTGCCTTCCCCGGCCGTCTCGTTGGTTGAAGCGGTCGTCTTCCCACCATCTGCGACCGCGCAGCGACCACCGCCTCAGCGGAAGAACCGTGTCGTGAGCCAGCCGTCACCGAAATTGGTCTGCGCCAGCCGAGGGAGCGGGGTCCGCGGTACTGCGCTGCAGAGGCAGGGAGTAAGCATCCCTCGGTTCGGTGCGGCAGTTGGCGTGGAGCGGGCCGTCTTGGCTGCGGTGCCTCGGTCTGCGGGTGGCGCACGCTCGCACGTTGGAGTGCTACCCCGCCTGGCCGGCCTCCTCAATCCAGCGCTCCGGGATGAGCTTGCGTCCACCGCGCCAGTTGTGGCGCACGGAGCCCTGGAACCATGGCTCGTCCAGGTTGGCGTGGTCGGAGACGATGATCTGGAGGTCGGGGGCGAGTTCACGGGCTACGTCGTGGATGAGTCGGAACAGCCGGGTCACAGCTGCCCGGTCCGTGTCGTCCTCGAGGGTTCCTGAGGCTTGGTCGACTTCCGAGCGGTACCAGACCTGGGTGGGCTGGTCCAGCATCAGGATGCGCGGGACGGGGCGGCCTTGCCGGGAGAAGTAGCGGTGCAGAGCGAGATGGACGATGACGTGGTAGCCGACCCAGTTCTCTCCACTGCCGATGCGGAAGAGGGGGGCCGGTCCCTGTTCGGTGTCGGTCACGACGGTCAGGCGGCTGAGGTCGAGGCGGACGCTCTGCCCGCTGTGTTCGAGCTGGAGCCGGTCGGCCCAGTCGGTCATGTCCTGGCTGATCGCGACGAGGCGCGAGGTGAGCTGTTCACGTTCTTCGTTCGGGTCGAGTTCAGCCGTCAGCGCTTCGACCCGGTTCTGCGCCGCCTCGAGAAGGTGCTTCAGCCGGGCCACTTCCTCCTGTGTACTGGCGGGTAGCGCGGCCAAGCTCGCGTGGATGCGGCCGCGCATGAAATCGCGGCGAGAGGTGTCGGTGAGTTCCTCGGTGACAGCGCGGGCGGAGACGAGGGACTGCAGCGTCGCTTCGACGCTGCGCAGTGATGCCCGCAGTTCGTCTGCCCGCTCGTCCAGCTGGGTGAGGGCGGCCCGTCGAGCGGGCCGTGCGGCCTCGACGTCCTGCAGTTGGGTCTGCAGGCGTTCAAGGCTCTGGTGGAGTTCGCGCGCTGTGGGGTCGGGCTCGCTCATCGCCGACCTGCACAAGGGGCAGACAGCAGACTCGTCCCTGTCGCTGTCCGGTTGCACGCCCAGGAGATTGAGACTGGCCAGGCGTGCCGTCTGGGTGCGAACGGCGCCGGCGTAGTCGCCGGCGTAGTCGTCTTGCTGCAGGAGAAGTTCACGTTCCGCGGCCACGCCTCTGAGGCGGGCGCGGAGCTGGTCGCGTTCTCGTTCGAGTGCGTTGCGGCGGCCAGCTGTCTCAGGGTCGACAGCTGTCGGCACGGGGCCGGAACTCACCGCGGCGTGCAGGGCGGACAGTGCTGCGGTGCGCTCGGGCTGCTCCTCGGTGGTGACCATGCCGAGCGCGAAGGCCTCTCGCCACAGCGAAGCGAGCCCGGCCTGTGCTCTCTGGGCGCCCTGGAGGGCCTGCTGGTAGGCCGTGTCGGCGGTGCGCACCTCGCGCCTGGCTGCTGCGAGCTGGGCTCGTCTGAGCGCCTGGTCGCGGGGAACGGCGCCGAGGAAGTAGGGGATGGTGTCTTTCAGGGTCTGAGCCATGAACTGCTCGCCCTGTCGGTGGAAGAGAAACCCGGGGTCGGCGATCTCGCTCTGACGCTGCAGGCAGAGCAGGGCTGCATGCCCGATGTGGGCCTCCAGCGCCTGGCGGCCCGAGCCGGCCGGGGGCTCGTGCAGGTTCTCCTCGATGCCGATGCGCCGGCCGAGCTGCTCGCGCACCGTGTTGGTGTCCGAGTTGACTTCGAGCTGCTCGAAGTCGAGCGGCTCGAGGTCTGCGCCGAAGGCGAGCATGGCCTGCTGCGTCGATGACTTACCTGCCTTGGGAGCGGGACGCGCGACGAAGGCGCGGCCGCCGTCCAGTTGGAACAGGGCGGCGTACCAGGACACCGTGCTGGTGATGGGGCCCACCGGCATTTGCAGGGTGTCACGTCCCAGGCAGGACTCGACGATCTCGAGCAAGGCGCTCTTGCCTGTTTTCGACTCGCCCGTCACGACGTTGAGGGCTCCTGGGGTGAATTCCAGGACCTGTCGGTCGCCCGTCTTGCTGTAGAGGATGATCGCGAGCAATTGCACCCGGTCAGGGTGTCACGCCGAGGACGGCAAAGACAGTCGCCGGGCTGTCGGATTTGGCCAGCCACCGTCCCACCAGGTTGGCCTTGCGCAGCATCTGGTCGAGCTCTTCGGGGGCCTTGAATCCCCGCGGCCGGCGAAAGGTGGCTCTCAGGCAGCCGTCGGGTTCCAGGGTGAGGGCGTGGTGGGCCAGGCCGAACCGGGTGCCCTCCTTGACGGGCTCTGCCAGGGTTTGGGCGCGGGCGGGGAATCCGGCCCGCAGGACGGGGTTCTTGCCGATCCAGGCGCCCAGGTGGGTTCTGGTCGAGGCGGGCAGGGCGTTACGGGTGGGCTGGTGCAGGACCATGGGAGCGGCGACGAAGCCCAGGACCCAGGGCATGGGCTGGCCAGTTTCCTTCTCGTGTCCCTGCGTCGCGTTGGCCAGGACGGCCGCCATCAGGGCCGGGTTGAGCATGACGGCGGAGATCGGAGAGCGGTCGCTCCAGGCGGTCATGCTCATCTCCTCGTCGCAGCGGCCGAAGAAAGCGGCGGCGTCACGTGGCCACCTTCAGCAGTTCGGCGATGCGGGTCTCGAAGTCGGCGTGCCAGCCAATTTTGCCAGTGTCGGCGAGCATGTGCCGCTGCCCACGGGCGAAGAACGGGTCGTTGTAGCGGGAGCGCACTGCGAGGCTGGTCTGGCCGAGGAGTTGCCGGAGCAGTTGCTTGCCTGCGGTCTTTTTCGCGTCGTCGTCCGCGTCCTGGTCGAGGGTGTCGATCATCCACTCGAACTCGCGCTCCCACTCGTCGACGAGTTCGTTCTCGAAGCGGGTCAGCTCGGTTGCCCCGATGAGGTCCTCTTCGAGCCAGCGTACCGAGTGGGTGTAGGCGCGGTAGTAGTCCACGATCGCCTTCTGCAGGTTACGTGGCGGATAGGCCACCCAGTGCATCTGCTGGACGAAGGGGTGCATGCGGTACGTCTGTTCCAGCTCTCCTGCGTTGACGTCCGCCAGTTCCACCAGGGTGGGCAGGTTCTCGCGGGTGAACTGGTCTCGGATGTCGGCGATCGCCGCCTGCGCGTCTCCCACATCGACGCCGCGCTGGACGCCCTGCAACAGGGCGAGCGCCGTCTCGTCCCACCACCGCCAGACCATGGCCAGGAAGAGGTCCTCATGCCCGGGCGGCAGGGCCCAGTGCAGTCGCTCCTTGACCTGGGCGGCGACGTCCTGGATGTGGGGCGAGCGGTCGATCACCCGGATGCGTGAGACGAATGTCAGCCTGTCCGCCTCCCCCAGACCGAGGAACTGGGCACGGGCCTTCTCGGTCAGCTGGGCGGTGGACGTGCGGGCGACGTGCTCCAGCAGACGTTTGGCCTCCGCCTCATCGCGGCTGTGCGGACACAGGGCGGCGACGGCCGTTCCCTGGGCCGCGGTCTCGGTCGTCACCAGGGCGAGCGCGGGACCGGCGGGGTCGGACGGCGAGGCTTCGTCCATCCACACCTTCAGCGTGCGCCACACGTCCGTTGCCGTGTCGGTGAGTGACCGGTGCTGCCCGATGTGATGCTTGACCTGGAGGAGTTCGGTGGCCGTCCCCGCCTGTTCCCACGCCACGTCGTCGTACAGCTCCAGGCTCAGCGCTGCGTCAGGTCTGCTGGCGCCGGTCTGCAGGAGCTCGACCAGGGCCCACCACGTCTGGTGCTGGTAGCCGATGGCATTCGGAGCAGCGCTGTGAGAACCCTTTCCCATGGTGTGCAGTCTCCCCCCGCCCCGACACGGCGTCCACACGCCATGCCAGCCCCTCTATCGAATTTCTGTTCGATATTGTGGAGTGTTGCGGTCCGCTCGTCAACCTTCCGTGTCCCGGGGGGGGGGAACCTGAGCATGTGCCTGTCGAGTGTGAGCGGTGGGCACATCGCTCCAGCCGCAGAACGAGGGCGAGCGGCGCCACGGGGCGCCGCGCTGCCGGAGCTGGAGGGTCTGGGCGGCTCGGGCGCGTTCAGCCGGCGCCTTCTGCGGCGTCGAGGTCCCGGCCGGTCTGCGAGTCCCTGACTCCGCTGCCTGCACAGGCACGGACGGCCACGCCCAGGGTGACGGGACCAAGGCCGGCCGAGGGCTTCGGCGCAGCAACGGTGGTGGCGTGGGCAGCAGTTCACCGAAGGTGAGAATCCGGGGTCAGCAGTTCTGCTTCTGGGCGGCCTGTGCGTCGAGTTGTCCCTCGTGCCGCAACGGCTCGGCATACTCTGCCCGGCTGCCCCGCTCGGCAAGCCGCGGGGACAGCCGCTCGACTTGCAGGTGAAGCGCTGTGCCGCCGGCCAGTCGATGACCTGAGTGGACCCGCTGATGGGGCTGCACTGGTTTCGCGCAACCCTCAACGGGCCTTGCTGTGGCAGCCACCTCGCGATCACCTGAGCCTGTCCTGAACCCCGGCGACGCTAAAACGACGAGCCGCCAACTGCCCTGTCCCAAGCAAAACGCGGGCAAACCGCGCTAGAATGACCAGTTCAGAGAGGGTAGAGCCCGCGCGAGCGGGGATGACTCCTGGAACTGCAGCCCGCGGGACGACCCAGCGAGGTAGAGCCCGCGCGAGCGGGAGTGACCCGTCGCCGTCGGTACGGTCGCCGAAGTGCGCTCCATGGTCTCGACGATGAGGCATGGCCGGCGCGAGCGGGATGCTACGCCTTCGTGGCACCATCCTCGGCGCCGAGACCTTCGAGCCCACAAGAAGGGGTGACTCGTGCTGTCAGCCCTGCCAGGTGGTCATTGGCCAGCAGAGCCCGTATCAGCGGGAATGACTCGGCGGCCCTGTTCAGCTTGCTGCTCCGGTCAGCCTGTAGCGCCCGCGCAGGCGGGGGTGCCCCAGACTTCCTGCCAGGGCGGAGACCGCGGCGTTGCACAGTCCGATCCAGGTGCAGCACATGCGAGCGCAGTCGACTGCGAAGCGTGTGTAGACCATCTCGCCACCGCTCAGCGCGAAACAGCAGGTCACAGTCCGCGTCGTATTGTGATTCTCGGTGGACTGAACTCGTGATTCTCAGGTGCATACATCAGCAGTTCTCATACTGTGTCTGAAGCAAACCCGTGACATCCCTACAACTAGCGGGCCATGGACATCTCTCAGCTGACATCTAAATGAGAATCGCGTGCGGCTCGGACGTGAGAGTCAGCAGCTCGCCACATGGCTGACCACCCAGTGCGCCCAGTACGACACCCTCCAGCCCGACCAGCAGGACCTCCTCGCCCACATCGGGCTGACCGCGGACCGGGCCCGCGGCGCCGCCGCACGGCCCGCCGAGCGCGAGGCCGACGTTGCTGTCGGCCTCGGCTACGCGCGCTCCTACCACTCCACACACGGCACCCTCGCCGCCGCGATCAGCACCGTCCACGACGGGTTCGAACTGGGGCGGTGGCTGCGCCGGCAACGCCAGCACGCCCGAACCGACGCCGACAGGGGCGCGCCTCAGTCTGCTGCGGCGAAGGCGCTGACCGCCGTGGATCCGTGGTGGTGCCCGCCCTGGAGCCTGGCGTGGCAGCGCGCCTGGCAGCACATCCACGACCAGATCAACGCCGGCCATCACCTCGACGCCGACCACCACTTCCGCAGCTTCGCCCCCGCCCAGCGCACCTGGCTACGCGCACAACGCAACCACTACGACGACCTCCACCCCGACCAACAGCGCCTCCTCGCCGACATCGGCCTCACCAGCGAAACCGCCCGCACCCAGCCCCTCAACCCCTACGCCGAAACCGCGCTCGCGCACGCCCGCGCCTACGCCGCCGCCCACCACACCCTGGCCGTGGCCTACTCCACCGTTCACGACGGCTTCCCGCTGGGGCGCTGGCTGAATGACCAACGCCAACAAGTCCGACGCGACACCACCTCAAACGCCCGCCACCAGGCCCTCACCACGATCGACCCGTGGTGGAACCCACCCTGGGACCTGGCCTGGCAACGCGCCTACACCCGCGCCCGCACCACGCAAAGCCGCCCCACCGGCTTGCCGGCTGACGTAAGAAGCTGGATCAGAGCACAACACGCCGCCTGGACACATCTACGCCCCCAACAGCAACAACTCCTGACCGACCTGGACATCACCCCCGCCAGCCGCCGCCGGACCAGCCGCGTCTACCCCACAAGCCCCGGACTCGCCCACGCACGCACCTACGCCGCCCTCCACGGCCACCTCTCCCCCAGCGCCGACACCCACCACGACGACTTCCCCCTCGGCCGCTGGCTCGTGCAAAAATCGCCGCGCCGCCCGACAAGGACGCCTCTCCCCCACCACCACCCACGCACTCGACACCCTCGACCCCTGGTGGAACCCACCCTGGCCCCACATCTGGCAACGCACCTACCACCAAGCCCGCGAGCAGCACGACGCCGGCCAGGACCACTCCCCCGCCATCCAGCGATGGGCCGAGACACAAAGCACCCGCTGGAACATCCTCCGCACCACCCAGCAACACCTCCTCACCACCATCGGCATCCACCCCAGCACCTGCCCGCCTCGACCAATGTGCAGCGAGGCAGCAACGCGGTCAGGCACGCTATGCCGATGAGCGACGCGCGCTTCTTCAACGACGAACCGTTCCTCGACGCCGAGGGGTCCGACCTGCTGGGGCGTGAACAGTACGCGCGGCACGCGGTGGAGTTGCTGGGGCGCGTCCGGGCCCAGACCGAAACAGGCGTCTTGGCTTTTATCGGCCCCTGGGGTTCCGGAAAATCGACGGTCCTGGGCAAGGTGATACGTCTCCTGCAGCGCCAGGACGACCGCGAGGACTGGCTGATCGCGGAGCTCAACCCATGGCTGTACTCCGATCTGGAATCGCTGACCGCGGCGCTGTTCAGCGAGATCCGTGCCGCCCTGCCCAAGGAAGAGCGCTGGTCGGAAGTCCGCCAGAGGATCGGTGGCTTCGGGCAAGCCATCAGCCCCCTGGGCAAGCTCACCGCGCTGGCCGGCCTAGACTCGGAGGGTCTGATCCAGGCGTTCAGCGACCGCATCATCGGCGACACCAGCGCCTCGGCCGCCAAACGCAAGGCCGAAGACGCCTTGCGGCAGGCGGGGCAGCCCGTCCTGGTCGTCATGGACGACCTGGACCGCCTCACTCCCGACGAGCTGCTCCTTGTCTTCAAGCTGGTGCGCCTGGTGGGCCATCTGCCGAACGTCTACTACCTGATCAGCTTCGACGAGCAGACGCTGCTGGACGTCCTGCAACGCAGCGACCTCGTAGGAAACAGCGAAGGCAGGGCCCGCGAGTTCCTGGAAAAGATCATCCAGGTACGGCTCGACCTTCCCGCGTTCCGCGAACGCGACGCGGCCGCCATGAGCATCCGCGCCCTGAACGCCCTGCTGGACTCCCACAGCCTGTCCATGACGCCAAGCGAGGAACGACGCTTCTCCGAGGCCTACTTCCGGCACCTGCAGGACAGGCTGCAGACACCACGGGCCGTCAAACGCTACTTCGGGCAGGCCGACGCCACTCTCAGCTCCCTCGCCGGAAACGTGGACCTGGTCGACTTCCTCATCGTCACCTTCCTGCGCACCAACGAGCCCGGCGTCTACCGACTCCTGGGACGGCACCGCGCCGAGCTGACCGGCACCAGCATCGACCCAGCACAGCGATACAGCACACAGCAGCCCGGCGAACGAGCCGACCGTTGGCGGAACCGGCTGGGCGAAGCCGGCGTGGCCGAAGAGCACATCAAAGGCGTGCTCAACCTGCTGGCCCTGCTGTTCCCAACAGTCCAGAAAGAACTCGGCAACGGAAGCGACACGAAAGCCGCTGCCCAGCGCCGCGGGATCGGCAGCGCCGACTACTTCGACCGGTACATGGTCTTCGGCGTCCCCGATGACGACCTTCCCGAAGCCGCCTTCGACCAGGCCCTGGCCCAGCTGACCGCCGACGCCCCTGGAGAGGAAGCAGCCGAACTGCTGCTCCGCCTCCGTGACGACACCCACCGCATCACGCGTCGAATCGAGCAGCGCCGCAGCACCGGCGCTTCGGTCCCAGCCGCCGCACTACTGAAGGCCATGGCAGACAGCTACGGGCAGCTGACCGCCGAACCGGAAATGATGGGCCTGGTCAACAGCGGCATGAGCCTGCAGTTCCTCGCCCGGGACCTCCTCACCGACCTCCCCCCAGAACAAAGGGCCCCGGTACTGGCCGCCATGGCCGCCACCCCCGACGGAGCAGTACTGGCCACCCGGACCCTGCACCGCGTCACCAACCCGGACAACAACGACTCCGAGCAGGTGCAGACCGCCGAAGACTGGTCTCTTCAGGCCCGCGACGCCGTAACCGCGCAGATCGCCCAGCATCTCGTGCCCACCACGGGCAGACCTGCTGAGGAACTCACCGAGTCCGACACCGACCTGATCTGGATGTGGCGCCACACCCACCCCGACAGCCTGCGCCCCTGGCTACGCCAACGCCTCGACGACGGATGGGAATCCCTCCCCCTCCTGGGTAAACTCCTCCACCCCACGTCACGCCCGCACCGCCTGATCGACGAGAGTGTCCTGGCCGGCCTCGACGCGATGTTCGGGCTCGACGACCTCTACACACGCCTGGACCCCCTCCTCCAGAGCGAGACCAGCAACAACTCCGCCGACGAACACCACGGCAACATCCTGCAAGCGCTCCGCGAGCACCGACCCGCCACCGGCCAGACTGCACCCCCAGACTCCGGCACCACGCCATGACCCCGCGCCCGAAGAACACCTCGCCCACGTTTCAAGTAGCGACCCAATCCATCTGCATACCACCCAGACGAACTGCACAACCCCAGGCCAGGAACCTGCAAGACCCCACCACGCCACGCACAGCAGCACCATCAGCATTAAAAACGACCCACTACAACTGAGAAACCCCAGCTCAGAACACGCACACTGCGCACAAAAAACGACCCACGACAATGGCGGGCCGGCGGACCAGGAGGACGACGAGGACGACATCGACCCGGGGCGGATGGCCCGGGGCAAGCCGGTGGCGTTCAAGGACGGGGTGCCGGTGTACGACAGCGGCCGGGCGCCGGCCTTTCTGCGGACGAAAGCCCAACTGGCCGGGGCGCGGCGCAAGCCCGCCGTGGGGCAACGGCCGGTCGCGCATATCTACCCCCGCTGGTATCGGGACCGGGTCGCGCTGTGGGACCCGGAACAGGCGGCGAAGATGCGGCCGCTGACGGCCCTGCAGCGCCGCCAGATGCAGGAGCGCCGTACCTGCACCGGCTGCGGCGAGATGTTCCCCGTTCCGGTGTGGGGGATGTGCGGCGTGTGCCAGGACCGGGAAGCCCGGCGCCGGGCCGATCTACGCCGCCGGACGTGCCAGGACTGCGGCACCGTCTTCTGCACCCCGACGCCGGCCAGGAGCTACGGCGACGGGATGTGCCTGGCATGCGACGAACGCCTCGAGCGAGGACGGCGGGTGGCACGGTCGCTGATGGAACGCTCCTGCCGGCGGTGCCTGGTTCAGTTGTACCCGCTCACCGCGTGGGCGGCGATGAGCGAGCGCGAGCAGGCCATGGCCGACTGGCACTGCGCTCGGTGCGAACGCGAGATCGAGCAGGAGCGCGTCCAGGCGCAGCGTCGGGCGGACCGGGCTCGGTGGAACGACCTCGGACCGGCCATCGCATGGGCACAGAAGATCCTCGCAAACCGGACGGCTACGCGATCCTGGACACCGAGACGACAGGCCTGACCGCGACGTCGCGGATTATTGGTAGCTACGGCTAACACAACTTGAGGAGTTGCTGGCGCTCGCTTCAGCCAGTCTCTCGACCTCAGTTGCGGATGATCTTGTCGAGGAACAGGAATGCACCAGCGAAGGCCGCTCCGCCTGCAATGACTGCCGCGGCTAGCGAGCGGGCGTCAGCGACGGTGAGCGCCCCGACTCCTACTCCAATCAGCAAGCTGACTACGAAGATCACCGCGAATCGAAGGTCGACCATCGATCTGCCCCACCCTAGTCGTCACGCATCACGGGCACGAGAAGCCCGTCGGCTAACTCTAACGCTACATAGGGGGGGGCTTGGTAGAGTTAGGTCATGAGTAGTCGACTGCGTAGGACTCCGGCGATGCTTGCCATCCTGGATGGCTTGCTGCATCTCGACCTCCCATATGGCCTCGAATTGGTCCAAGCCACTGGTCTCGCCAGCGGCACGGTCTATCCGATCTTGGCTCGATTGGAGACTGAGGGCCTGGTGTCCAGTCGCTGGGAATCGGAAGTGCCGATGGATCGCCCCAGGCGTCGCTTCTATGAGGTCACACCCGACGGACTCCTCTTCGCGCGTTCCGCCCTTTCCGGGGGGCGCCCAGTTGCACGTAAGCCCGATATAGCGCCTGGCGTGCTTGGACCTCCGCAGCCAAGTGCAGAGCCTGGGCGGTGAATGGTCAGTGATCGTAATATTTCACTTGCGCCCGGTGGGGTTCTTTGATGGCTGATATGCCTGCGCGAATTGCACTGTTTGCGGCGGGCCGCCTCCGTGAAGACTTCCTTGTGGAGCGTTACTCGGAGGAGTGGGCGGCCGACTTTGAATGCATTGAGGGTGCATTTCAGCGCTGGAAGTATGCGCTAAGCCTCTTGCGCTCGATGAACTCACTGAAGCGTGCACACACTCCGAGCTATGGCGATGCCAGCGAAGGATTGCCGATTCCATATAGCCACGTCAATAGCAAGGGGATCCGATACTATCTCTGGTCAATGAAAGTGACTCTACGGGGCAGGAAAGAGCAAACGATCTATTATTTCGCCAAGGCTCCTTCTGGCAATAAGGGGACCCCTTCTCGGCTGCCGGACGATCGAGTAGTTAAGGAGAATCCGCGAAATGGATTCCTGACAATATCAAAGAAAAAGGATTGACCGTTAGCTTCTCATTCCTGGATTATTGGTAACTACAGCTGGCAGAACCTGCGGAATGAGGGTGGCTGGCCTGAACGTCCTCAGATGCCTTCGTCCACTGGCGGTTCGCTGTCGATGTGGTCGTCAGGGCCGGCCTCCAAGAAGATGCCGTGGGCGACGCCCACGTGCGAGAGAAGCTTCGTTCCCACATCGAGGTCGCACGCTGCGCAGTGAAACCTATGGGGGTGAAGGAAGACCTCCTCCTGTGAGATGGTGACGCCGCCGTCCTCGTAGAGGTGGACGGTGTCCACTTCGCCAGCCACCCACCCCTGAGAACCGCAGGCCGGGCACTCCATCGGGGTTTCCCGGCTCATGGTGACCAGCGGTTTACTGGTGATCGCGGCCAGAACCACGTCGCGCTCTTTGCGTGACATGTGCCCGAAGCGCTGTTCGAACAATGAACGTGCCTTGATCAGGAGAGCTTCCGCCGCGACGCGTTCCCGTCGGACCTGTTCATCGACCAGCTTGTCGTGCAGGAGCAGGTAAGGGCCCCAGTAGCTGTTCGGATCAACTTTCAGTTCTTCGAGAACTGGGTCAACCAAGCGCAGACAGACCGTGAACACTGCTTCGGCTTGCGTCGAGTCGTGTATCGCGCTGTGGGCAACTCCGTTGCGAGCGTCCGCGAGGGGTTCGAGATCCACTCTGCTGATCGGGATCTTCTTGGGTAGGAGTTTGTCCACCCGCAGGTAGGCGTCGACAAGGCCGATGGTCTTGACCTTGGTCAATGGGCCTGCATGGGAGCCCAGGCCTGTGGCATGGAGCAACGAATCGAAGTGCTTGCCGTCGACGATCAGAGCTGGATGCATCCCTGCGAGGTATGCCTTGAGTAGGTGCTCCGTAGCGACTCCAGCGTGGTGGACGGCGAAGTCGTAACTCTCGGGGCTGTCGGCGTACGAGCTGAAGTGCAGAGCCGCGTACAGATGAATGTGCAGAGCTGTTAGGGCCTGTCCCCGGCACGGGGCCGGAGAAGCTGCGAAC
>NZ_JBHYJX010000011.1:0-200516 GCF_042740985.1 Streptomyces sp. NPDC058985
GGGACCCGGGTGTCCGGTGACCGCGCCCTACTTGTTGACGATCTTGTCGATGCGGGCCAGTTCGCCGGAGTCGAAGTCGAGGTTCCTGGTGGCCGAGACGCTGTCCTCCAGCTGCTGCGGGCTGCTCGCGCCGACCAGCGCCGAGGTCACGCGGCCGCCGCGCAGCACCCACGCCAGGGCCATCTGGGCCAGCGACTGGCCGCGGGACTTCGCGATCTCGTCCAGGGAGCGCAGCCGGCCGACCAGTTCCTCGGTGACCGCCTCGGACTTGAGGAACGGGCTGTCGCTCGCGGCGCGCGAGCCCTCCGGGATGCCGTCGAGGTAGCGGCCCGTGAGCAGGCCCTGCTCCAGCGGGGAGTAGGCGATGGAACCGACCTTCAGCTCGTCGAGGGCGCCCAGCAGGCCGCCGGTCTCGGGGCGCCGGTCGAGCATGGAGTAGCGCGGCTGGTGGATCAGCAGCGGGGTGCCCAGCTCACCGAGGATGCGGGCGGCCTCGCGGGTCTGCTCCGCCGAGTAGTTCGAGACGCCCACGTAGAGCGCCTTGCCCTGCTGCACCGCCGTGTGCAGGGCGCCCATCGTCTCCTCCAGGGGAGTCTCCGGGTCGGGGCGGTGCGAGTAGAAGATGTCGACGTAGTCCAGGCCCATGCGGGTCAGGCTCTGGTCGAGGGAGGACAGGACGGACTTGCGCGAGCCCCACTCGCCGTACGGGCCGGGCCACATCAGGTAGCCGGCCTTGGTGGAGATGACCAGCTCGTCGCGGTACGGCCCGAAGTCCGCCGTCAGCGCCTCGCCCAGCGCGGACTCGGCGGAGCCGGGCGGCGGGCCGTAGTTGTTGGCGAGGTCGAAGTGGGTGACGCCGAGGTCGAAGGCGCGGCGCAGGATGGCGCGCTGGGTCTCGGCGGGGCGGTCCGGGCCGAAGTTGTGCCACAGGCCGAGCGAGAGCGCGGGGAGCTTCAGGCCGCTGCGTCCGGTGCGCCGGTAGGGCAGGTCCGCGTAGCGGTCGGGGTGTGCGGTGTACAACGCGACTCCAGAGGGGGTTGGGCACCCGGGTACGGGTAGGGGTGGATCCGGCTGGAACCGCCCCCCACTCTGGCCTGACCTGCGTGCAGTGGTCCAACAGAAGAATCCGATGGGATTGCGCGGCTACGCTTCTCAATCATGGAACTGCGTCATCTTCAGCATTTCGTGGCGGTCGCCGAGGACCAGCACTTCACCCGTGCGGCGGAGCGGCTGCTGGTGTCCCAGTCGGGCCTGTCGGCGTCGATCCGGGCGCTGGAGCGGGAACTGCGGGCGCCGCTCTTCGTGCGGACCACCCGCCGGGTGACGCTGACGGAGGCCGGGCGGGCGCTGCTGGGCGAGGCGGAGCGGATCCTCGCCCAGGTGCGGTCGGCGCACGAGGCGGTGGCCGCCGTGCAGGGGGTGCTGCGCGGCACGCTCTCGCTGGGTGCCGAGCAGTGCATCGCCGGGGTACCGGTGGCCGGGCTGCTGGCGGCGTTCCGGCGGCTCCACCCGGACGTGGAGATCCGGCTGCGGCAGGCGGGCTCCGGCGAGCTGGCCGAGGAGGTGGCGGCCGGGCGGCTCGACCTGGCCTTCGCCTACCGCACCCAGGCCGACACCGATCAGCTGCGCTCGGTCCCGCTGTCCGGCGAGCCGATGACGGTGCTGTGCCACCCCGGCCACCGGCTCGCGGCGGACGGCGCGGTGCTCACCCCGCACGATCTCGCCGACGAGGTCTTCGTCGACTTCCACCCGGACTGGGGTCCGCGCCGGGTCACCGACGCCGTCTTCGCCGCGGCGGGCGTACGGCGGACCGTGCCGCTGGAGGTGAACGACGTGCACGGGCTGCTCGACCTGATCGACGAGAACCTCGGTATCGCGGTGGTGCCGCGGCACTTCCGGCACAAGCGGGCCGCCCTCACCTCGCTGCCGCTGAAGGACGCGGACGAGACGGAGTACGAGACCATCGCGCTGCTGCCGCCCGCCCAGGCGACCAGCCCCGCGGCGCGGGCACTGATGGGGCTGCTGGAAACGGGGAGCGGGTGAGGGCGGACTGCGCGATGGTGGACGTATGCATGCGAAGGACATCCTCATCGAGGGCTACGCCCGTATCCAGGAAGAAGTCCACGCCGCCGTCGAGGGCCTGGGCCCCGACGGCCTGAACGCCCGCCCCGCCGACGAGGCCAACTCCGTCGCCTGGCTCGTCTGGCATCTCACCCGCGTCCAGGACGACCACGTCGCGGACGCCTTCGGTCTCGACCAGGTCTGGCTGACCGGCGACTGGGAGAAGCGCTTCGGCCTCGGTCTGCCCCGCCGGGACACCGGGTACCGCCACAGTCCCGCCGAGGTCGCGAAGGTGCGCGTCGACTCGGGCGACCTGCTGACCGGCTACTACGACGCCGTGCACGCGCAGACGCTCGGGGCCCTGCGCTCCCTGGCCGCCAAGGACCTGGAGCGGATCGTGGACGACAACTGGGACCCGCCGGTCGCCCTGGGCGCGCGGCTGGTCAGCGTCCTGTCCGACGATCTCCAGCACGTCGGACAGGCCGCCTATGTGCGGGGGCTGGGGCCTGTCCGGCGGATCAGGTCGCAGGAAAGTAGCGGTGCCTGATCAGCACAGGTGAGCGGGGGCTGGTGCGTCTGGCTGCAAGGCGGAGGAGGGAGTCGACGCGGAGCGTCGGCGATCGACGACAACGCCGCAGACGGGCGTGCCAGCCCCCGCGTCTGCGGCATGATCCGCCGGACAGGCCCCAGGTTCAGAGCGCCGCGTAGCCGGGCAGGACGACGTCCTCGATCAGGGCGTTGCGCTCGTCGAAGGGGATGAAGGCGCTCTTGAGGGCGTTCACCGTCACCGTGCGCAGGTCCTCGGCACTCCAGCCGGCCTGCTCGACGAGCAGCGACATCTCGCGGGTCATCGTGGTGCCCGAGACGAGGCGGTTGTCCGTGTTCAGGGTGACGCGGAAGCCGAGGTCCTTCAGCGCGGTGATGGGGTGCTCGGCGATCGAGGTGGCGGCGCCGGTCTGGAGGTTGGAGGTCGGGCACATCTCCAGGGCGATCCGGCGGTCGCGGACCCAGCCCGCGAGGCGGCCCAGCTTGCCGGAGGCGAGGTCGGGGATGTCGTCGGTGATGCGCACGCCGTGGCCGATGCGCTGGGCGCCGCACACCTGGAGGGCCTGGTGGATGCTGGGCAGGCCGTGCGCCTCGCCGGCGTGGATGGTGAAGGGCACGTTCTCGCGGCGCAGGTGCTCGAAGGCGTCGAGGTGGTCGGCGGGCGGGAAGCCGTCCTCGGCGCCGGCGATGTCGAAGCCGACGACCCCGGCGTCCCGGAAGGCCACGGCGAGGTCGGCGGTGGCGCGGGTGCGGTCGAACATCCGCATGCCGCACAGCAGGGTGCCGACCCGGACCGGGGTGCCGGCCGCGGCGGCCTTGGCCATCCCGGCGGCCAGGCCCTCCTGGACGGTCTCGACCACCTCGGCGAGGGTCAGACCGCCGCCGGTCATCAGCTCGGGGGCGTAGCGGACCTCGCCGTAGACGACGCCGTCGGCGGCGAGGTCGAGGACGTACTCCTCGGCGGTGCGCAGCAGCCCCTCGCGGTTCTGCATCACGGCGAGGGTGTGCTCGAAGGTGGCGATGTAGCGCACCAGGTCACCGGAGTTGGCGGCCTCGTAGTACCAGGCGGCCAGCTCGTCGGGGTCGGTGGTGGGCAGGGTGTGGCCGACGGCCGCGGCCAGCTCCACGACGGTCGCGGGGCGCAGGCCGCCGTCGAGGTGGTCGTGCAGCACGGCCTTGGGGAGGCGGCGGAGGGCTTCGGCGTCTATGCGCGTAGATGTCATGTGCGGTGGTTCCTCGGCGGGGTCTGAGCGGACGATCGGGAGGGTTCAGGCGGCGGGCTGGAGCAGGTCCCAGCGGTTGCCGTAGAGGTCCTGGAAGACGGCGACCGAGCCGTAGGGCTCGTGCCGGGGCTCCTCCAGGAAGGTCACGCCGGCGGCGGTCATGCGGGCGTGGTCGCGGGCGAAGTCGTCGGTGTGCAGGAAGAAGCCGACCCGCCCGCCGGTCTGGTCGCCGATCCGGGAGCGCTGGGCCTCGCCCTTGGCGCGGGCCAGCAGCAGCGCGGTGCCCTGTCCGGGGATGCCGGGTTCGACGACCACCCAGCGGGAACCGTCGGGCCGGGGCGCGTCCTCGGCCAGCCGGAAGCCGAGGGCCTCGGTGTAGAAGCGGATCGCCTCGTCGTAGTCGTCGACGACGAGGGCGACCAGGGCGATACGTGTCATCGGGACCCTTCCGGACGGACGATTGACGGGAGAGGTTATACGTAAAACTCCCGAACGCCAAGTCGGCCGCGTCCTGCCGGAGCGGGACGCGGCCGAGGGGTGGTGGCCCCGGGGCGGGTCAGCAGTACAGGTTGCCGCCCGGGGAGACACCGAGGATCTGGCTGAACTGCTGGTACTTGGTGACGCGGCTCTGGACCTGCGCCGGGTTCCTTCCGTCGCACTCGAGGGAGCCGTTGATGGAGCGGATCGTCTGGCCGAAGCCGGCGCCGTTGACCATGGCGTTGTGCGGGGTCATGCTGCCCGGCCCGGACTGGGTGTTCCAGTACCACAGTGCGGTCTTCCAGGCGACGGCCGCGTCGTTCTGCACCAGCCAGGGGTTGCCCAGCAGGTTGATGCCGAGCGCGTCGCCCGCGGCCTTGTAGTTGAAGTTCCAGCTGAGCTGGATCGGCCCGCGCCCGTAGTAGGCCGCCTGGCCGGCCGGGCAGCCGTAGGGCTGGTTCCAGTCGCAGTAGTGCGGGTAGTTGGCGGTGTTCTGCTCGACGACGTGCACGAGTCCGCCGGTCTCGTGGCTGACGTTGGCGAGGAAGGCCGCGGCCTCCTGCTTCTTGGTGGCGTCGCCGCCGGTGTTGGCGAAGCCGGGGTAGGCGCTGAGCGCGGCGGTGAGGCCGCTGTAGGTGTAGAAGGAGTTCCGGCCCGGGAACATCTGGTTGAACTGGGCCTCGCTCACCACGAAGTTGCCGACCGGCGTACCCGGGCCGCCGCTGCAGGCGTACGGCTCCCAGTACCAGGTGCTGATCACCGGGTCGTAGCCCGGGTTGGCGTGCTCGGCGATGTACGCCTTGCCGTCGGTGTAGCGGACGATGTCGCCGGCGTTGTAGTTCTTGCCCGCCGTCCAGGCCGGGTAGCTCGAACACGCGGCGGCGGACGCCTCGGTGGCGGGCAGGAGGGTGGGCACGGCGCCCGCGAGGGCGAGCACGGCCACCAGGGCGGAGATACGGCGCCTCGACACAGGACTTCCTCCTTTGACGGGCACGGCCGCTCCCGCACAAGGCAGGCCGGGGCGATGCCTTGCGCGCACGCGCCGGCCTTGCCGGTCACGGCGTCGGGGGCGGCCGTAGTGGGGGGTGTGACGCACACTCAACCGCGTTGGTCTGTACCAGTCAAGGGTGTAGACCAGTCGGACTCGGGCCGGTTTCCGGCCTGGCGGGGACTCGCCGTACCGTGCCCGCTCGTCACCGTCCGGAACCGGTCGGGACAATCGCCGTATGACCACCACGACCCACCCGCTCGTCACCGAGGCGCACCGCCTCGCCGACGACCTGCTCGCCCCGTCCGCCCAGCGCGTCGACCAGGACGTCGTGCCCACAAGCCACATCGAGGCGGTCCGGCGCTCCGGGCTGCTCGGGGTGAGCGCGCCCGGGGAGTACGGCGGGGCCGGTGCCCCGGACCGGGTCGCCAGGGAGACCGCCGAGATCCTGGCCGGGGCGTGCTGCTCCACGTGGTTCGTGCAGACCCAGCACCACACGCCGGTACGGCTGCTGGCGAAGGCGGAGCCCGGACTCCCCGTGCGCGAACGCCTGTTGCGCCCGCTCGCCACCGGCGAACTGCTCGCGGGCATCGCCTACGCGCACGTCCGCGCCCACCCCCGGGTCCCGGTACGGGCCACCGCCGAGCGGGGAGGGGTGCGCTTCGACGGCACCGTGCCCTGGTACACGGGCTGGGGCTTGAACGACCTGATGCTGCTCGCGGGCGTGACGGACTCCGACGAGGTGGTGTTCGCCTTCGCCGACGCCCGCGAGCAGCCGGGGCTGCGGGCGTCGCCGCCGATGCGGCTGGTGGCGCTGACGGCGGCCCGCACGGTGTCGCTGACGCTGGACGGCCTGTGGGTGCCGGAGGAGTCGGTCGTACTGCGCACCCCGCGCGAGGAGTTCGCCCGCGTCGACGTACCCCGCAGCACCAACACGTCTCCGGCCGTCTTCGGCCTCGGGTACGCCGCGCTGGACCTGCTCGGCCCCTCCCCCGCCGAGCGCGGCGCGGGCGACGCCCTGCGCGCGCGGCTGGACGAGGTGCGGGAGCGGGCGTACGCGCTAGCCGACCACCCCGTCCCGCACGAGCACGTCGAGGAGCGGCTGGCGCTGCGGACGCGGGCGTACGAGCTGCTGCGGGCGGCCACGACCGCCGCGGTTGTGGCCGGGGGCGGGCGGGCCACGCGTGTGGACAGCCCGGCCGGGCGGCTCGCGCGGGAGGCGGTGTTCCTGTTGATCCAGGGCCAGACGGCCACGGTGCGCGAGGCCCACCTGGCCGCGCTGGCCTCCGTCCAGTCGGTCTCGTCCCGCGGACGCGGATTTCACACGGGCGCGACAGAGGGGATTCCCGACTACACATAAGGGAAAAATAAGAGCAGAATGCTCTTATGCGGCGCTACCGCACACCGCAACCGAAGCGGTTGGCCCTGCAAGTCGAAGGAGACGACCATGGCCCACGTCTCGCACTCCAGAAGTGACATCACCAGCCACCCCGACGCCCCGGAAATGCAAGAACGCTACGCGCGCATGCTCGGTGGTCGTGACGTGGCGCTCGTGGACGGGCCGGTGTTCCTGCTCGGCCTCTACTGCGCCGTGTCACCGTGGATACTCCACTTCACCACCAGCCAGCCGTCGCTCGTGGCCCACAACCTGATCGTGGGCATCGCCATCGGCCTGCTGGCCCTCGGATTCACCCGCGCCCCGGAGCGCATGTACGGCCTGAGCTGGGCCATGTGCGCGATGGGCGTCTGGATGATCATCTCGCCGTGGATCGTGGGCTCGAGCCCGGACGCCGGCGTCATCTGGAACAACATCATCATCGGCGCACTCGCCCTGGTCCTGGGCATGGTCTGCGCCGGTACGGCGGCGCGGAGCGCCCCCAAGAGTTAGACACCCGGACTTAGACACCCGGAAGGGAGCCGCACGGCCGGCCCGCTCATCCGCGGGCCGGCCCGCCCGTGTCCGGAGCAGTCCCCCGTACCCCGGCCCGGGGCAGGTCGGAGCGTGGCGGACTGCGGCTGTCCGCAGTGGGCAGAAGCACTACAGCGGGGGACCTGACGAAGTGGGGTGGAGATGGAGATCGACGGGGTCATCAGTGCCATCGTCATCGGTATCGTCATCGGAGTCCTGGGCCGCCTCGCGGTCCCGGGGCGCCAGCGCATCGGCGTGCTGTGGACGATCGCCGTCGGCATCCTGGCCGCGCTGCTCGGGTCGGCGGTCGCCTCGGCGTTCGACGTGGCCGACACCGACGGCGTGGACTGGATCGAATGGCTCATCCAGATCGGGCTGGCCGCGGTCGGCGTGGCCGCGCTGGACCGGTCCCGGTCGCGACCCGGCCGCTGAGGCGTCGACCGTCACCGGTCGGCGAGCCACGCCTCGTACCAGGTGACGGTCGCGTCCAAGGTGTCCGCGAGCGGCGTGGGGGCCACCGCGAAGAACCGCTCGAAGGCGCCGGAGTCCACGATCTGCGGCTCCGTGTGCTGGTAGAACATCTCCTCGTACTCGGCCATGAACCGCTCATCGAACGGGCCGAAGGCGCGGGGCCGGGCGAGCAGCACGACGTTCAGCGGCCGGCCCACCCGCTTCTCGATCATCGTGTGGATCTCGCGCGTGGTCACGGCCGCCGCGGTGGGCAGGTGCCAGACCCGGCCGTCGCCCTCCGGGCATTCACCGAGGGTCGCGAGACCGGCCGCCACGTCCGCGATGCCGGTGTAGCTGTGCGGCAGGTCGATGTCGCCGAAGCCCACGACCTCCGTGCCGGTGAGCGCGCCGGGGAAGACGGCCGCGCCGAGGGACGAGTTGAGTACGCCGGGACCGACGAAGTCGGCGCTGCGGCCCAGGACCACACGGGCCCGGCCGGCCCGGTGTGCGGCGAGGTACCGCTCGTCCAGTTCGGCGCGCATCCGGCCCTTGCGGCTCGTCGCCTGCCAGGGGCTGTCCTCGGTCATCACCGCTCCCCCGGTCTCGCCGTACGGGTAGAGCGTGTCGAGCACGACGAGGCGGGCGCCGGTCTCCTCGACCGCGGCCAGAACGGCCTCCTGGACGCGGGGCATCACCTCGACCTGGAGGTGATAGGCGACGTTGACGCAGTGGTAGACCACCGCCGCATCGGCTATGGCGGCCCGGGCGCCTTCGACCGTGCCGACGTCGGCGGCGAACCGCTCGACGCCCTCGACCGCAGGGCCCTCGCCCCGCCTGTCCACCAGGCGGACGGGGTGCCCCCTGCGCGCCAGTTCACCGGCGAGGGCGGTCCCGGCGGGGCCGGATCCGAGGACGGTGTGCGGGGCCTGCGACTGCGGAGGGACGGCGGGCATGGGGCGCTCCTCTTCCAGTACATCGTTTTGCATTGCTATGGATACTTGCTTTCGTTAGAGACTGTAACGCCCACGAAAGGCGATAGCAAGGACGCCGGAAGCCGGGCGGACATAGGCTGATGGACGGGCCACGTCGCGAGGAAGGCCGTACGCCATGGTCGTGAAGGACGTCGAACTGCCGCATCTGCGCCGTTGTGTGGAGCTGGCGGCGCGGGCACTGGAGGCCGGCGACGAGCCGTTCGGGTCGGTGCTGGCCGGCGCGGACGGCACGGTGCTGGCCGAGGACCGCAACCGGGTGGCCGGCGGCGACCGCACCCGTCACCCGGAGTTCGAGCTGGCCCGCTGGTCCGCCGCCCACCTCACCCCCGGCGAGCGGGCCGCGGCCACGGTGTACACGTCCGGGGAGCACTGCCCGATGTGCGCCGCCGCGCATGCCTGGGTGGGCCTGGGGCGCATCGTGTACGTCGCCTCGTCCGAGCAGCTGGGCGGCTGGCTGGCGGAGCTGGGCGTCCCGGCGCCGCCGGTGCGGCCGTTGGCGGTGCGGGAGGTGGCGCCCGGCGTGGCCGTGGACGGGCCGGTACCGGAACTCACCGAGGAGATCCACGCCTTGCACCGGCGGTTCTACGAAGGGCGCCGCTGAGCGCGCGGGCCCCGTGAACGGACGGGGCGCCCCTCCGCACGGAGGGGCGCCCCGGAATGTACGACCGGGCCCCGGTCAGCTCTCGGCACCCGGGCGGAAGCGCCGGTAGAGGACGGCGCCGCCGAGGACGAGCGCCGCGCCGCCCGCGAGCACGGGCAGGGTCTGATCCGCCCCGGTGTGGGCGAGGGCCGCCGACTCGCGCGGCGGTGCGGCGTGCGGGACCGGATCCGGCTGCGCGCGCTCCTTCTCGGGCGCGGACGGCTCGGGTTCGGCGGGGGCCCGCGGCGGGGGCTCGGGGTCGTCGTCGGAGCCGTTCGTCGACTCGTTGCCGACGGCCGGGTTGCCGATGCCGACCACATTGACGCTGTTGC
This sequence comes from Streptomyces sp. NPDC058985, assembly GCF_042740985.1. NCBI lineage: Bacteria > Bacillati > Actinomycetota > Actinomycetes > Kitasatosporales > Streptomycetaceae > Streptomyces > Streptomyces sp. NPDC058985. Next base: position 9,619 of record NZ_JBHYJX010000011.1, read on the forward strand.
CGCTGACATTGACCGGGAGATGCACCGGCAACTGGACGCCGTTGCCGGACAGCACGCCCGGTGAATCCTTTCCGCTCCCCTCGGCGTGCGCGCCGCCCGACGTGCCGGCGGCGCCCGTCCCCTTGTGCGCCCTGTCCGACTCGTGGGCCGCGCCGCCCTTCCCGGTGTTGGCGCAGCCGTTGCCCGCGGCCGGGTTGAGGAGCCCCACCACGTTCACGGTGTTGCCGCACACGTTGACCGGTACGTCCACCGGGAGCTGGACGGTGTTGCCGGAGATCAGACCCGGCGAACCGGCCGAGGAGCCGTCGGCGGTGGCACCGTCGGACGCGAACGCCGCGTACGCCGGCATCGTCACCGCCAGCGCGCCGGAGGCGGCGACGGCGAGCACACCGTTTCGGGTAACCCTTCTCATGCGGTTCCCTGCCTTCCAGACATGGTCGCGGGCACTCGCCCGCACCGGTTAAAACGCGGGCGCACCATCCGAGTTATGGCTCATCGGCCTTTCACCCCATCGAGTGGACGGTTCATCGAACAAACGGTGTGGTGTTCCGGGCGCCCGCGCAGGGTCCCGCGGGACCGTCCGCGCCCGGAGGCGCCGGGTGCGCGGCCCGCTTATGGTGATCGAGTGGCGCCGACCACGGGTCCGCGACAGGGCGCCCGGGAGGCATCGATGCAGGCCAAGCCGTCGACTCGGCCCTCGGTCCGGCGCTGCGCGGTCAGCGGGGCGCTCGGCCTGTCCCTGCTGGGCGCGGGGCTGCCCGCGGCGGCCGCACGGGACACCGGACCGGATCTGTCCCGGTTCTACGATCAGAAGATCACCTGGTCGGCGTGCGAGGGCATGGAGATGCCGAAGGACCTCCAGTGCGGGAAGGTCACCGTCCCCCTCGACTACGACCGGCCTAAGGGCGAGACCCTGGACCTGGCGCTGGCCCGGTACCGGGCGACCGGCGACTCGCGCGGCTCGGTGCTGCTCAACTTCGGCGGTCCCGGTGGCTCGGGGGTCAGCGAACTCTCGTTCGGCGGCAAGGACTTCATGCATCTCACCAACGGCTACGACGTGGTCACCTTCGACCCCCGCGGAGTCGGCCGGTCCTCCCCCGTGACCTGCGGCCCGGCCACCCTGAAGATCATCGAGGCGACCGGCGGGGACGAGCCGGTCACCGACCCCGAGGACGTGCTCGGACGGCTGCGGGACGCGGCGGCCGAGTGCGCGAAGTACTCCGGACCCGTGCTGCACCACATGGGCACGGTCGACGCCGCCCGCGACATGGACGTGATGCGCGGCGCGCTCGGCGACGGCCGGCTCAACTACCTGGGCTTCTCCTACGGCACCCGGCTGGGCGCGGTCTACGCCGCCCGGTTCCCGGACAAGGTGGGCCGGATGGTGCTGGACGGCGTGGACACACTGACCGAGCCGTTGGCCGAGCAGGGGCTGGCGGGGGCGCGGGGGCAGCAGACCGCGCTGGAGAACTTCCTCGACTGGTGCGTGGAGGACATCGCCTGTCCGTTCGGCCAGGACGCCCGGGCCGCCCGGGAGCAGATCGAGCGGCTCGTCGCCTCGCTCGACGCCGATCCGGTGCCGTCGGCCTTCGGGGAGCCCTTCTCCGGTCAGGACATGGTGGGCGCCATAGGCCAGGCGCTGTACAGCCAGGAGCTGTGGCCCTCGCTGCAGCGGGCGCTGGCGCAGCTGCTGGACGACGGCGACACCCGGGGCCTGGAGGGCTTCTCCTCCGGCGGCGTCACCTTCCCGGTCCGTGCGGGGTCGGCCGCGGCGGGCCGGGAGCCCGAGGACGCCGGCCTCACGGACGAGGAGGACATACCCATGGACAACCTCCCGGCCGCGCTGATGGCGGTCAACTGCGCCGACGACCCCGACCGCCCCTCGGCCGCCGAGGTCACGGGGTCCCTGGACCGGCTGCGCGCGCGGTACGAGGAGGCGTCGCCGGTCTTCGGCCGGTACCGCCTCACCCAGGTGCTCATGTGCTACGGACGCCCTCGGGGCACCGACTTCATCCGCGACGACGTGAAGGACCTCGACACCGCCAGGATGCTGCTCGTCGGCACCCGGGGCGACCCGGCCACGCCGTACCGCTGGACCACGGAGACCGCCGAGCGACTGGGGTCCTCGGCGGTGGTCCTCGACAACCGGGACGAGGGACACACCGGGTACGCGTCCTCCGAGTGCGTGCACCGCAAGGTCGACGACTTCCTGCTCTACGGCTCCCTGCCGCCCGACGGCAGCTCCTGCGGTCCGGAGAACGGGGAGGGCGAGACCGGCTGAGCACCCGGCCGCACCGACCGCACCGACTGTCCGATGTGATCGATATGCCCTATCCGTCCAACGGTCCTATCGTGCTGACATGGAGCACGATCTGAGTCCCGCCACCCTCGCCGAGCTGCGGCGCCCCCGGCCGTATCCGGCCGTGTCCGTGCTGACGCCGACCCACCGCCGCGAACCGGACAACGCCCAGGACCGGGTCCGGCTGCGCAACATGGTCGCCGCGGCCAAGAAACAGCTGGAGGACGATCCCGCGGTGACCCGCGAGCGCCGTACCGACGTCGCTCGGGAGCTCGACCGGGCCCTCGCCGAGGTCGATCTGACCTACGCCGAGGACGGCTTGGCGATCTTCGCCGCTCCAGGTGAGCACCAGGTCTGGACACTGGCCCGTTCCGTACCCGAGCGCGTGGTCCTCTCGGACACCTTCCTGACCCGCAACCTCGTCGCCGCGCAGGCGGCCGAGCGGCCGTTCTGGGTGCTGTCGGTCGCCGCCGACCGCGTCAAGCTGTGGAGCGGCGGCGCGGACCGGGTCGTCGAGGAACACCTCGGCGGCTTCCCGTTCGACCGGCCCGCCGAGGACTTCGACCCCGAGCGCCAGGAGCGGATCGGCGACGCGCCGAGCACCTTCCGCGACGAGGGCACCCGCCGGTTCCTGCGGGACGCCGACACCGCGATGGGCAGGATCCTGCGCACCCATCCCCGGCCGCTGTACGTCACCGGGCCCGAGCCCGCGCTGTCCCTGTTCGACGAGGCGGGCACCCTCGCCGCGGGCGCGGTGCTGGTCCCGCACGGCGGCCTCGCGCACGGCACGCCCGAGGCCGTGTGGCAGGCCGTGCGGCAGGTGCTCGACGACGAGGCGAAGGGGTCCGTGGCGGCGGTGGCCAGGGAGCTGGACGCGGCCCGCGGGCGCAAGGACTTCGCGGCCGGGGTCGACGAGCTGTGGGAGAGCGCCCACAGCGGCCGGGTCCGGCTGCTCGCCGTCGAGGAGAACCTCAAGGTCACCATGCGCGACGACGGGGAGCACCTGCTCCCGGCGATCGACGGGGACCTCGACGCCCGCGAGGACATCGTGGACGAGATCGTGGAGCAGTGCCTGGAGACCGGTGCCGACGTCCGCTTCGTGCCGGACGGCGCGCTCGCGGACGCGGACGGCATCGCGGGGGTGCTGCGCTACTGACGCCGGCGCTCGCCCCTCGCGGGCCGTCCCCTCTTGACGACGGTGACGACCATGAAACCCTGTTCGCCGTACACGCGCCCGCCGCCCGCGGGTGCGCGGCGGACGGGGAAGGAGCCGGCGGAGCGTGAGCGAACTTCTGGGTGTGGCGGTCCTGGGCGCGGGACACATGGGCGCCGACCACGTACGGCGCCTCGACGCGGTGGTGAGCGGCGCCAGGGTCGCCGCGGTCGCGGACCCCGACGGGGAACGGGCGAAGGAGGCCGTGGGCGGCATCGACGGAGTCTTCGTGCACACGGACGCCGTCGCCGCGCTCGACGCACCGGGCGTCCGGGCGGTCCTGATCGCCTCGCCCGGCGAGGCGCACGAGGAGGCCCTGCTGGCCGCGTTCGAGCGGGGGCTGCCGGTGCTGTGCGAGAAACCGATGGTGCCGGACTCCGCGGGCGCGCTGCGCGTGGTGGAGGCGGAGGCGCGGCTCGGCAGGCGGCTGACGCAGGTCGGGTTCATGCGCCGGTACGACAGCGAGTACCGGCAGCTGAAGTCGCTGCTGGACGGCGGGCGGCTGGGCCGGCCCCTGATGCTGCACTGCGTCCACCGCAACGTCTCCTCGCCGCCGCACTTCACCTCGGCGATGCTGGTCAACAGCTCCGTCTCGCACGAGATCGACGCGGCCCGCTGGCTGCTGGGACAGGAGCTGGCCGCGGTGACCGTGCTCCGGCCGCGGCCGTCGGCGGGGGCGCCCGAGGGCCTGCTCGATCCGCAGCTGGTGCTGTTCGAGACCGACGGCGGCGCGCTCGTGGACGTGGAGGTCTTCGTCAACTGCGGCTTCGGCTACGAGGTGCGCTGCGAGGCCGTCTGCGAGGCCGGCGGCGCCCGGATCGGCGAGGCGCACGGCATGCTGGTGACGGCCGCGGGCGGCGCCCGGGAGGAGGTGCCGCAGGACTACCTCGTACGGTTCGCCGACGCCTACGACCGCCAGGTCCAGGCCTGGGTGGACGCCACCCGCCGCGGCCGGGTCACCGGTCCCGGCGCCTGGGACGGGTACGCCGCCTCCGCGGTCGCCGAGGCCGGGGTCCGGGCGCTGGAGACGGGTGAGCGCACGCCGGTCGAACTGGCACCGCGGCCGGCCCTCCACGACCCGGCATAGAACAAGAGTCCACCGAACATCAGGGCGACGATGCCTCCGGGCCAGGGCACCCGCCAAGTCCCTTAGTGACTCTACGACTTGAGCTCCGCCGCACGTACGCCGCGTACGTACCCACGTCACTCCGCCAAGACGCTGGCATATGCCGGAAGCACCACCGTATCGTGTGTCGCCGAATCCCTTACGAGCCGTCGCGGGCTGTGCAACAGTCGTAACGGTCCTTCCGCCGGCCCCGGTTCACCCAGGTCGTACCGTCTGCACATCGGAGTGCGTCATGTCACCCCATCTCTCCGCGGACCACCCCGCCGCCCAGCCGCCGGGACGCGGCTCGGTCGAGTCGCTCATATCGCAGGCGCGGCGGCTGCGGGGCGACGTGGACGCGGTGCGCCGGGACACCCAGGGCGAGACGGCGGACCCCCGGGGACGGTGGCAACGCGCGCTGTACGACCTGGCACTGCACCAACTCACCGACCTGGACGCGCACTTGGCGCAGCTCCGGGACGGCCCGGCGCCCGCTGCACGGCCCGGTTCGCTGCTCAGCCGGGTCGGCAGCGCGGAGTGGAACCTGCTGACGGACGAGGCCGACTGGTCCGGGGAACTGTTCCAGATCCTCGGCCGCGACCCCGCCTCCACCCCGCTCAGCCTCGACGAACTCCCGTCCCTGGTCCCCACCGAGGACCGCCCGAAGCTGACCGCGATGGTCACGGACTGTCTCGTCGACGGCCGGCCCATCGACGGGGAGTTCCGCGTCGTGCGCCCCGACGGCACCGTGCGCACCGTGCACATGATGGGCGAGCCCGTGCTCGACGCCGACGGCAGCACCGCCTCGATGTGGGCGGTGCTGCGGGACGTCAGCGAACTGCGCCGCAGCCAGCGGGCGGTGAGCGAGACCCGTGACTCGCTCCGTCACCGCCCGCCGACCGCGGACACCGGGTCACGGGCCGCGGTCGAACCGCGGGAGGCCGCATCCGCGCCCTGGCACGGCCTCCTGCGGTTCCCGCACCAGGGACGGCCGGGCCTCGACCTGGCCGCCGGGTACCTGCCCTCGTCGGACCACGCGCCCCGGCACAGCGCCTGGTACGACGCGTGCCCGCTCACCGGCGACGAGACCCTCCTCGCCGCCGGCGACCTCCCCGGCGTGGACACCGACGGGGCGCAGGGCCCGGTGATGCTGATCGGCGCCCTGCGGGGCCTAGCGCTGGCGGGGATCCGTCCCGAGCGACTCCCCGAACGGCTGGCCGGGTTACTCGAGGCCACCGCCCTGCCGCCCGTCCGCTCCGCCGTGTACTGCGGCTACGCGCCCCGCACCCGAGTCCTGACCTGGGCCGGGTCCGGGCACCCGGTCCCGCCACTGCTGTTCCGCGCGGGAGCGGGACGTGCGCTGACCGGAGAGGGCGAGGCGACCCTGGAACCGGGCGACCTGCTGCTCCTGCACACCGGCGCGACGGAGCCCGCGGCCGTGGCACACCTCCTCTCCCTGGCCCCCCGGCTGAACAGGGCGGACTCGGCGCGGGACGGTGTAAGGATCGCGGCCGGTGAACTCGCCGCGTCCCCGGCGCCGATGGACGACGCCTGTGTGCTGGTGGCCCGGGTGACGCCCTGAACGACGCGTCGCCCGCTACGCCGGTGCGACGCTGCCGCCCTTCCCCTTTCCCTTGGCCGACTTGCCCTTGGGCAGCGCCAGTTCGATCTCCTCGCGCAGTTCCTGGATCTTCGGGTATCCGGCGTACTCGGTGGTGAGCCGGTACATCTGCCGCAGCCGGTCCCAGGTCCGCTGGGAGGAGTTGGACCCCATCGACACCAGGGCCAGGCGCGCGTACCGGTCCGCCTGTTCGGGGTCGTCGGCGATGAAGCAGGCGGAGGCCATGGACAGATAGTCGAAGATCTTCGACCGCTGCCGGCCGTCGATCCTCAGGGCCAGCGCCTTCTCCGCGTAGTGCTGGGCGTGCGCGGCCGCCCCCGGCTCGAAGTCGGCGAGCGTCCGGTAGGCGAGGGCCTGCATGCCGTACAGGTCCTCCTCCTTGAACGTCTGCATCCAGTCCGGCGGCGGCACCTCGGCCTTGTCGGAGACGAAGAGGTCCTCGGCCCGCCCGAGGGTGCGGCGCATGGCCTGGCCCTTGCCCATGGAGGCCTGTGCCCAAGCCTCGATGGTGCAGAGCATGGCCTGGGTGCGCGGCAGCACCTGCTCGCCGGAACCGGACTTGGCGAGCTTCATCAGGTCGAGCGCGTCGTCGGGCCGGCCCAGGTGCACCATCTGGCGGGCCGCCCGCGAGAGCGCCTCCCCGGCCCGGGGCCGGTCGCCGCCCTCGCGTGCGGCGTGGGCGGCGATGACGAAGTACTTCTGGGCCGTGGGTTCCAGGCCGACGTCGTGCGACATCCAGCCCGCGAGGACGGCGAGGTTGGCGGCGACGCCCCACAGGCGCCGCTGGAGATGGGGTGGGTGGTGGTAGGCGAGCATGCCGCCCACCTCGTTGAGCTGGCCCACCACGGCCTTGCGCTGGAGCCCGCCGCCACGGGCGGCGTCCCAGGCGCGGAACACCTCGACCGAGCGCTCCAGTTCCTCCACTTCCTGCGACCCGATGGGGGCGGCCTCGTAGCGGTCGAACCCGGCGGGGTCGGCGTGCAGGGGTTGGCGGAGGTCGGGGGCGTCGGCCGCGAGGGCCGGGTCGGTGTGCAGCCAGTCGTGCATGGCGCTGCTGAGTGCGGAGCCCGCGGCGAGCGCGGCGCCCGCGCCCACCAAGCCGCGTCGGTTGAGCATGAGGTCCATTCCCGTGAATTCGGTGAGGACCGCCGCGGTCCGCTCGGGCGCCCACGGCACTCCGTCGGGATGCTCCTCGCTCCCGCCGCCCTGCCGTTTCCCCGCGCGCCCGTGCCGGACCAGACCGAGGTCCTCGATGGTCACGACACGGCCGAGTCGCTCGGTGAACAGAACCGCCAGCACCCGCGGCACGGGATCGCGCGGGATCTCTCCCATGTCGATCCACCGCCGCACCCGCGAGGTGTCGGTCGCCAGCTGGGGGTGGCCCATGGCCGCCGCCTGCCGGTTGACCAGCCTCGCGAGCTCGCCCTTGGACCAGCCGGCCAGGCCGAACAGGTCCGACAGACGGGTGTTGGGTTCTCCGCTCACGTCAAGCCCCCAGGTTCTCGGCTGAGTTGACAGTAGCCCGGTGCGGGTTGCCGGGCGACTATTCGCCACCGTTCGCCAGGGTGCGCCAGATGGTGTGCCAGGGGCGACCGGGTGTCAGGTAGGAATGCGCCACCCCGACCCGGTTGCCGTGGAGTTACTCCCCAGGGTGACCCCGGGCGGCCGGTCGGGCGGCGCGACGGCTTACGGAAGACGCGCTCCTCCGGACACCACGGACGGGCGCCGGTCTTCAGGCAGGCACAGCAGGCACACGAAGGGATCTGTCTCGCCCATGTACGCAGCATCGTCCTCCGTGTCCGCCCCGCAGCGCTCGCTGCACCCCCGCCCGGCGGCGGGCGGCGGCCCCTATCTCGCCCCCGCGCGTCCGGCGGCCCCGGTGCTCGGGGCGGGCAGGGCGCGGCGCGGCGCGGGGCCCGGCACGCAGCCGCTCAGCGGAAGAATCGACCTGTCCGGCCCCCAGGGGGCCCAACTGCGCACGGCGATCGCCTCCGTGCACCGCATCTGCCCGGAGTTCTCCCCCGTGCAGGTCCTGCGCCGCAGCGGGCGCTCCGTGCTCCTGGTCGGGACGACCGGCCGCAGCACGGCGGTCGCCAAGTGCTTACTGGACCACTCACCGGTGTGGTCGGAGCGGATCCGGCACGAGATAGGGGCATACCGCTCGTTCGTCCGGCAGCGCCCTCCGGTGCGGGTGCCGAGGCTGATCGCGGCGGATCCGGACAACGGCACGCTGGTCATCGAGCGGATGCCGGGACGGGTGGCCGCACTGCAGCGGCACCCCGTGGAGGCCCCGCCGCGCGCGGACATCAGGGCGGCGCTGGGCGCGGTCTGCCGGCTGAACGCCTGGCGGCCGCCAGCCGGGGCGTTCGACGCCCCACTGGACTACGCGGCCCGGATCTCCCGGTACCACGAGCTGGGGCTGCTCACCGACCGGGACCTGGGCGACCTGCAGAAACTGCTGCACGGCATCGCCCACGCGAGCGGACGCCAGGGCATGGGGCAGTTCTGCCACGGTGACGCGCTGCTGTCCAACATCCTCATGTCACCCGTCGGCCCGGTCCTGGTGGACTGGGAGCACGCCGGCTGGTACCTGCCCGGCTACGACCTGGCGACGCTGTGGGCCGTCCTCGGCGACGCCCCGGTGGCCCGCCGTCAGATCAGCCAGATCGCCCAGTCGACGGGCACCGCGGCGCGCGACGCCTTCCTGGTGAACCTGATGCTCGTACTGACCAGGGAGATCCGTACCTACGAGACGGCCGTGCAGCGTTCGATGCACGACCCCGCCCCGGCCCCGTCGGCCGCGCCGGCCCACCCCGGTGCCACGCCGACCGGCGAGGAGCAGCGGCTGCTGCTGCGCCGGCTGCACGACGACTGCCAGATGGCCCGCCGGGCCGTGCGGGCGGCGGTCGGCACGCGCTGACGGGAAGGACGACGTCCGCGGTGTGCCCCTCGGGGCGCACCGCGGATTCTGTGTGTCCAGGTACATGCAGGGGCCATTGGTGTACGCCACTGACGCCGCGCAGGCCGGTACCCCGCCGCCACGAAACTCGCCGGGCACCGTGCTGACGTGGGAAATCGCCGCCACGACGGCATGATTGACGGATCATCGGACCGCCGGGTAACACTGACCCACGCCCGGCCCCGCACGTCCCCCACACGTCCGACCGTCACAGGAGGCCGCTTTGCGAAGGTCCCCCCTGGTGCCCGCCCTGGCCGGCACCGCGCTGCTGCTGCCACTGCTCGGCGCGGCACCGTCCGCCGCCGGCCCCTCCGACGCGCCGCCCGCCACGGACCGCCTCCAGCGGGCGTTCGCCACCGCGGCGGCCGAGTACCGGGTGCCGCAGAGCGTCCTGCTCGGCGTCTCCTACCTCCAGTCCCGCTGGGACGCGCACGGCGGCGCGCCCAGCGTGACCGGCGGCTACGGACCGCTGCACCTGACCGACGCCCGCACGGCCCTGGAAGGTACCTCGCACCACGACGAGGGCACCGAGGACCCGCGCGGTGACGACGCCCGCGCCCCGCTGCACCCGAAGGCCGGGGCCACGCGCGCCGCCGCCCTGCCGGACCGGCTGACGACGCTGCCGAAGGCGGCCGAGCTGACCGGCCTGAGCCCCGAGGTCCTGCGCACCGACCCCGCCGCGAACGTGTCCGGCGGTGCCGCACTGCTGGCCGCCGCCCAGCGGGAACTCGGCGAGCCGCTCAGCGCCGACCCGGCGGACTGGTACGGGGCGGTGGCCCGCTTCTCGGGCGCGGAGGACTCGGCGACGGCGGCGGCGTACGCGAACGACGTGTTCGAGGTGATCCGCGCGGGCGAGCGACGGACCACGGACGCCGGGCAGCTCGTCACCCTGGCCGCCCGTCCGGGCGTGGCCCCCGACACCGAGCAGCTGGGCGACGCGGGCCTGCGCACTTCCTCGGCCGCCGGCACCGAGTGCCCGAAGTCGGTGTCCTGCGAGTGGATCCCGGCGCCGTACGAGGAGTTCGGCGACGGCGACTACGGCAACCACGACCTGGGGAACCGGCCGGCCTCGCAGCGCATCCGGTACATCGTCGTGCACGACACGGAAGGCGCCTGGGACGGCGTCCTCAACATGGTCCAGGACCCCGCCTACGTCTCCTGGAACTACACCCTCCGCTCCACCGACGGGCACATCGCCCAGCACGTGAAGGCGAAGGACGTGGCCTGGCACGCGGGCAACTGGTACGTCAACGCCAAGTCGATCGGGCTGGAGCACGAGGGTTTCCTGGCGGAGCCCGACGCCTGGTACACGGAGGCCATGTACCGCTCCTCGGCGCGGCTGGTGAAGTACCTGGCGGGGAAGTACGACATCCCGCTGGACCGGCAGCACATCCTGGGTCACGACACCGTCCCGGGCACCACCACCGCGACGATCCCGGGCATGCACACCGACCCGGGCCCGTACTGGGACTGGCGGCACTACTTCCGGCTGCTCGGCCGCCCCTTGGAGCCGACCGCGGGCCGGAACTCCGGCCTGGTGACGATCCGCCCCGACTACTCCGCCAACCGCCCGGAGTACACCGGCTGCGAGAAGGCGGGCGAGCCCTGTACGACGCACGGCTCCAGCGCGGTGCGGCTCTACTCCGACCATGACGTGAACGCGCCGCTGATCAAGGACATCGGCCTCGGCTCGGCCCCGACGACGGGCGTGAACGACCTGTCGTCCCGGGTCTCCACGGGGCAGCAGTACGCGGTGGCCGAGCGGTGGCGTGACTGGACGGCCATCTGGTACCTGGGCCAGAAGGCCTGGTTCCACGATCCGGCGAAGAACCCGGCGGCGGTGCCCGCGTCGGGCCGGGTGATCACCCCGAGGAAGGGGCTGGACAGCGTCCCCGTGTACGGAAGGGCGTACCCGGAGAAGGCCGCCTACCCGGCGGACGTGCCCGCCCAGACCGTCTCGCCGCTGCCGTACACGCTGGGCAAGGGGCAGAAGTACGTGGTCGGGGAGAAGGTTCCCGGCGAGTACTACTACGCCGTCGGGTTCGACACGGCCTCCCACCGGGTGGTGCGGGGCGAGGACCAGTACTACGAGATCCAGTACGGCCACCGGGTCGGGTACGTGCGCGCCGCCGACGTCACGCTCTCGACCGTGCGGTAGCCGCCGCGTCAGCCCTGCTGGAAAAGCTCCGCCGGGAGCGGCTTCAGCAGGGCGTACAGGTCGTCGGTGATCGGGCGGTCCCACGCGGCGATGGTCACCAGGACGCCGTCGCTGCGGTCGAACTGCACGCAGGAGATCCGGCCCTCGGAGAGCTTGAGACGGCGCACGATGAGCAGGTTGTCGCCCTGCATCACCGGGACGTCCTCGGCGCCGACGACGGTGATCTCCTCGTCGTTCTCCAGCGCGAGCAGCAGCTGGGCCACCTCGAAGGGGATCTCGCCGTCGGGGACCTCGCGGGCCGGGGAGCCGGCCGGCAGGTTGCCGATGATCATCGCGGGGCCGCGGCCGCCGAACAGGTCGTAGCGCAGGAAGACGCCCTGACAGCTGCCGTCGGGCGCGGGCAGCAGGCCGGCGCCCAGATTGCCGGGCCAGTCGCCCGGGTCCATGGCCAGTACGTCGAAGTCGGGCCCGGCGGGCGTGGCGCTGCGGCGGCGGAGGAACGACATGCCGCCATGGTACGTGGCCGGACCCCGCGGACGGCGTTCGGGCGGGCGGCCGTCCAGGGCCTACGGCCGAGGCTCGGCGGTCCGTCGCCGCCGCTGCTGGTGGCGGGCGACCCGGGCCCGGTTGCCGCAGGACGGTTTGCACCACTCCTGGCGGGGGTGGTCCTTGAGGAAGTACCGCACGCAGCGCGGTGCGTGGCAGGCCCGCAGCCGCTGCCGGTCGGGTCCCGCGAGGAAGCCGATCACGGCCTGGGCGAGCGCGGCGGTGAGGTCCGGCCGGGCGCCGGGCGCGGGGGCCGTGCGCACGACGGGGGTGCCCGTGTCGGACCAGTGCAGGACGGGGACGGTGGGGGTGCGTGCGGCCGCCTCGTTGAGGCGGCGCAGGGCTTCGGGTACGGGCAGCAGCCGGGCAGCGTCGGCGGGGCTCGGCTCGCCGGGACGCACGGCGCGGGCGAAGAGGGCACGGGCGGCGGCCCGCACCTCCCGGACGGCGGCCGGGTCGGCGGCCCCGGCATCCGCCGCGAGGTCCGGGTGGGCCCGTACCCAGGCGGCGAGCCCGGCGGGGTCGGCGAGGTCGTCGGCCACCCCGCCGTGCCCGTCGTGCCGGACGGTCAGGGCGAGGTCGAGGGCGATCCGGGCGTCCCTGCTGGGTGAGTCCTGCATGGGGCCGATGATAGGCAGGGCAGGTGCGCCGGGTCCGCGACCTGGTACGGGAGAGCGGACGACGGGGCGTCCCTCCTCAGCCCTCCGGTGGGGCCGGTGGTACGACCGCGACCGGGGACGCCGCGTGGAGCAGGACCGCGTGGGTGACCGAGCCCATCATGCGGGCGGGGGCCAGCAGGCGGCGGCGGTGGCGGCCGACGACCACCAGCTGGGCGTCGCGTGAGGCGGCGACGAGGTGGCCGGCGGCGTCGCCCGGCGCGACGTACGGCTCGGCCCGGACGTCGGGATGACGTTCGCGGTACGGGGTCAGGAAGCCGTCGGCCAGGACCCGGGTCTCGCTCTCGATGGAGACCTCGTCGATCACCGGGGGCATGATCTGCCCGGCGGCGGCCCAGGTCTGCACCGGCCACGGGTAGGCGGCGACGACCTGGAGGCGGGCGCCGCGCAGCTCGGCCTCGGCGAAGGCGAAGGAGAGGGTGGCTTCGTCGGGACTGTCCACGTGCAGTCCGACGACCACCCGGGGCCCCTCCTCGGCCGGCGCCTCGCCGTGCACCTCGCGTCCGGGGCGGGGGACCACGACGACGGGGCACTCGGCGTCGCGGGCGGCGGCCATGCCGTTGGAGCCGAGCAGCAGGCTTGCGAAGCCGCCGCGGCCCCGGGAGCCGAGCACCAGCAGCTGGGAGTCGACGCCCAGTTCCGGCAGCGCGGCGCCGGGCACGCCCTCCATGCCGACGTACTCCGTCGCCACGGCGTAGGCACGTCCCTGGAGGTGGGCGCGGGCCTGGTCGAGCACCGGGTCGTCGCCGGTGTCCGGCTCGCCCGCGACCAGGACGTCGGTCTGGGCCCAGGTGGCGTACTGGCGCACATGCACCACCCGCAGTGGCGCCCCGCGCCGGTGCGCCGCGTCGAGGGCCCAGTCCAGGGCGCGCAGGCTGTCGTCGGAACCGTCGACGGCCGCGATGACCGGCAGGGTGCTCATGGGGGCCTCACCTCCGGAGTACGGCCTTCCCCCCGGCGCGGGACGGGACACCCCGGTTCGGCCGGTCGGCTCACCGCACCCGGCGGGTCAGGTGAGGTCGAACTCCCCTTCCCGCGCCCCCGACACGAACGCGCCCCATTCCGCGGGGGTGAAGATCAGGGAGGGGCTTTCCGGGCTGCCGCTGTTGCGCATGGCGATGAACCCCTCGACGAAGGCGATCTGGACATCCCCCAGGCCCCGGCTGCTCGACTGCCACTGCGCGTCGCTGAGGTCCAGCTCCGGCTTGTCCCAGCCCATGATCGGGCGCTGGTGGGTGGTGCTCTCGGCCACGTCCGTGCTCCTCCCGGTCTCGTCGTTCGCGGCCAGCCTAGCGACCGGCTCCGACCGCCGACAGGCCACGTGAGGGCTGCCCTTCGAGGAACGCGGCGACACACCGTACGAACCACTCGGGGTCGTCGAGCCAGGGGTAGTGCCCGGCACCCGGCTGGACGACGGCCTCGGCGTGCGGGAAGACGGCGGCGCAGCGGGCGGGCGAGTTCCGGCCGGGGACCGCCGTCGAGTTCACCGGCGAGGACCAGGACCCGGGCGGTGCTGTGGGCGAGGGCGGCGCGGGTGGCGGGCGGGTCGAAGGCGTCCGGGGAGAGGTAGACGTCGCCCGCCTCGTAGTTGGACTCCTGGTCACCGCGGGCGACGTGGTCGCGGGCGGCGTCGTCCCAGCGGCCGTGGAAGAAGGGGAGGAACACCGGGTCGAAGTCGCCGGTGCCGGCCAGCCACGCCTCGAAGGGGCCGTACGCCTCCTCGAACCAGGGTTCGTCCCGGCGCAGGAGGGCGGCCGCCCTTCGGTCCTCCGGCGTGGCGGGCATGTCCAGCGCCCAGGGCGTGGCGGTGATCAGGGCGAGGCGTCGCACGCTCGCCGGGTGGCGGGCGGCGTACAGCAGGGCGAGGCTGCCGCCGGCGGAGTGCGCGAGGACGTCCATGCGGTCGAGGCCGAGGTGGACACGGAGCGCCTCCACGTCGTCGACGAGCCGGTCGCAGCGGTACGTCGCCGGGTCGGCGGGGACGCCGGAGTCGCCGGTGCCGCGCAGGTCGAGCAGGACCAGCCGGCGGTGCGCGGTCAGACCGCCGAGGTCACCGAGGTAGGAGGAGGCCCGCATGGGCCCGCCCGGCAGCACGACCAGCGGGGCGCCGCGGCCCCGGACGTGGTAGGCGAGTTCGGTTCCGTCGTACGCGGTGAAGGTGCCCATGGCGCCGATCCTCGGCTGCCGGGGGCGGGCGCCGCAACGGAGTTGTGGAGCTAGGACCCGGCGAAGCGGTCCCGCAGTTCGCGCTTGAGGATCTTCCCGCTGGCGTTTCGCGGCAGCGCGTCCACGAACCGTACCGCCTTGGGTGCCTTGAAGGCCGTGAGCCGGTCCCGGGCGTGGGCGATCAGCGCGTCCTCGGTGACCTCGCCGCGCGGGACGACGACGGCCGTGACGGCCTCGATCCAGCGTTCGTCGGGCAGGCCGATCACCGCGACCTCGGCGACCCCGTCGTGCGTGTAGAGGGCGTCCTCGACCTGGCGGGAGGCGACCAGGACGCCGCCGGAGTTGATGACGTCCTTCACGCGGTCGACGATCGTGTAGTAGCCGTCCGCGTCGCGCACGGCGAGGTCGCCGGAGTGGAACCACCCGTCGCGGAAGGCGGCTTCGGTCTCCTCGGGCTTGTCCCAGTAGCCCTCGCACAGCTGCGGCGAGCGGTAGACGACCTCGCCGGGGGTGCCGTCGGGCACCTCCGCGCCGTCCTCGTCGACCACGCGCGCGTCCACGAAGAGGACCGGCCGCCCGCAGGAGTCCATCCGGCCCTCGTGCTCGTCCGGGCCGAGGACGGTGGCGAGGGGGCCGATCTCGCTCTGGCCGAAGCAGTTGTAGAAGGCGAGCGCGGGCAGGCGCTCGCGCAGCCGCTCCAGGACGGGCACGGGCATGATCGACGCCCCGTAGTAGGCCTTGCGCAGGCCGCCGAGGTCGCGGGTGGCGAAGTCGGCGCGGTTCGCGAGGCCGATCCACACGGTGGGCGGCGCGAAGACGCTGTCCACGCGGCCGGCTTCGACGAGGTCGAAGAGCCGGTCGCCGTCCGGGGCGTCCAGGATGATGTTCGTGGCACCGACGGCGAGGTAGGGCAGCAGGAAGACGTGGGTCTGCGCCGAGTGGTAGAGCGGCAGGGCGTGCACGGGGCGGTCGCCGGCGCCGAGGTCGAGGGCGGTGATGGCGCTGAGGTACTCGTGCACCAGGGCCCGGTGGGTCATCATCGCGCCCTTGGGCAGGGCGGTGGTGCCGGAGGTGTAGAGGAGCTGCACCAGGTCGTCGCCGGCCGGCTCGGGGCCGTCGTACGCGGGTGCCGCGTCGAGGCGGGTGAGGAGGGAGTCGTCGGCGTCGCGCAGCGCGAGGACGCGGGTGCCGTCCGGCAGCCGGTCGGCGAGGCCGGGGTCGGCGAGGACCAGGGAGCTGCCGGACTGGGTGACGAGGTAGGCGAGGTCGTCGCCGGTGAGGTTCTGGTTGACCGGGACGTGCACCAGCCCGGCCCGGGCGCAGGCCAGGAAGGCGATCAGGTAGGCGTCGGAGTTGTGGCCGTAGGCGCCGACCCGGTCGCCGGGGGACACTCCCTCGGCCAGCAGGACGCCGGCCGCGCGGGAGACCGCGGTGTCGAGTTCGCCGTACGTCCAGGTGCGGTCGCGGTACTCGACCGCCACGCGTGCCGGAGTGCGTCGGGCGCTGCGCCGCAGCACCCCGTCGACCGTGCTGCCGTGTCCGGGCTTCATGACCTGATCCTCGGCCGCCCGCCGGGGCGGGTCAAGCGGCGTGCGTCCGGTCCGCGACCGCGCACGCCCCATTGACACGACCCCGTCATGACAGGAAAGTTTCACTCCGCACGGCGATCCGGGAAAGATACTTTCAGCTTCGGTGGCGGGAGACTCTTCGATGGCCGGACAGGCGACCAGCGGATTCACACGGCGTCAACTGGGCGCCGGCGCCCTGGCCCTGGGCGGTGCCCTGGCCATCGCGCCGTTCGCCGCCGGGCCGGCCGAGGCGGTCGCGGACCGGGGCCGCCGGCCCACCCTCCGGCGCGGCTCCGCCGAGCGCGCGGGGCTGCTCCCGGGGCATCTGCGACGGCTCGTCAGCGACGCGGAGACCTACCTCGGGCCCTCTCCGCAGCACCCGTGGTACGCGGGCGCCGTGCTGCTGGCAGGCCGGGGCGGCACGGTCGCGCTGCACGAGCCGATCGGCATGGCGGTGCGCTACCGGGCGTACGACGAGGCGACCGACACCGGCGTCGAGTTCCCGGCCGCGGAGCAGATCCCGATGGCCGGCGACACCGTGTTCGATCTCGCGTCCATCTCCAAACTGTTCACCTCGATCCTCGCCGTGCAGCAGCTGGAGCGGGGTGTGCTGGAGCTGGAGGCGTCGGTCGCGTCGTACCTGCCGGACTTCGGGCGGGCCGGCAAGCAGGGGGTGACGGTCCGCCAGCTGCTCACGCACACCTCCGGGTTCCGGGCGTGGATCCCGCTGTTCCGCGCACCCACCTACGAGGAGAAGGTGCGGCTCATCTACGACGAGGCCCCGGTCAGCGCGCCGGGCACGGCGTACCTGTACTCGGACCTGAACATGATCTCGCTCCAGCTGGTGCTGGAGAAGGTCACCGGCCGCGCGCTGGACGTCCTGCTGCGCGACGAGATCACCCGCCCGCTGGGGCTGCGCCGCACCCGCTACAACCCTCCCGCGTCCTGGCGGCCGTCCATCGCGGCCACCGAGGACGCCCGGCAGCCCTGGTCCGGCCTCGACCGCGGTCTGGTGTGGGGCGAGGTGCACGACGAGAACGCGTTCAGCCTCGGCGGCGTCGCCGGTCACGCCGGGGTGTTCTCCTGCGCCTGGGACCTGGCGGTGCTCGGCCGCACCCTGCTCAACGGCGGTTCCTACGGCCGGGCGCGCGTCCTGCGGCCGGAGTCGGTGGAGCTGATGTTCACCGACTTCAACACGGATTTCCCGGGGGACGCGCACGGCCTGGGCTTCGAGCTGTACCAGCACTGGTACATGGGCGCCATGGCGACGCCGCGCACGGCCGGGCACACCGGCTTCACGGGTACCTCGCTGGTGCTCGACCCGACGACGGACTCGTTCCTGGTCGTGCTCGGCAACTCGGTTCACCCGGTGCGCAGTTGGCGCTCGGGGTCCGCGCCCCGGGTGGCGGCCGGCACCCACATGGCGCGGGCGGTGGCGGTCCGGCCCGCGCACGGGCGCACGGCGTGGTTCTCGGGGACGGCGAGTTCCGCGACGGCCACGCTCACGCTGCCCGCGCTCGACACGTCGGCCGGGCGGGCGGGGCTGCGCTGTGACCTGTGGTGGGACACCGAACCCGGGTCGGACGCCCTCGTCCTGGAGGCGTCGACGGACGGCGGCGCCGCCTGGCGGCCCGTCCCGTTCACGACCACTCGGCGCGGAGACGGACCCGTGGCGCACGAGGACGGCTCGGTCACCGGCTGGTCGGGGCGTGTCTGGCACCGGCTGACGGCCGGGCTGCCGGCCGCCCGCGCGCTCACCCTGCGATGGCGGTACACCACCGACCGGCTGTACGTGGGCCGCGGCGCGTACGTCGACGGGCTGCGGGCGGAGGCGGCGGGCGACGTCCTGTTCCACGACGCGCGCCCGGCGGACGCGGCGCGCGTCGAGACGGCGGGGTGGACGGCGTCGGCCGACTAGTCCCGGGCGGGCCGGCCGGCCCGGGCGCCCGTCACCGGTCCGCCTCCAGTACCGCCATCGCCGCGTTGTGTCCCGGCACGCCGCTCACCCCTCCCCCGCGCACCGCGCCCGCCCCGCACAGCAGGACGTTGGCCTGCGCGGTCTCCACACCCCAGCGGCCGGTGCCGTCCCGGGTGTGCGGCCAGGACAGGTCGCGGTGGAAGATGTTGCCGCCGGGCAGGCGCAGGTCGCGCTCCAGGTCGAGCGGCGTCCTGGCCTCGATGCAGGGCCTCCCGTCGGCGTCCGTCGCCAGGCAGTCGGCGATCGGCTCGGCGAGATGGGCGTCGAGCTGGGCGAGGGTCGACTTCAGCAGGTCCTCGCGTACGGCGTCGTTGTCCCCGGCGAAGAGCCGGGCGGGGGTGTGCAGGCCGAAGAGCGTGAGGGTGTGCATGCCCAGGCCGTCCAGGCCGGGGCCGAGGATCGTGGGGTCGGTCAGGGAGTGGCAGTAGATCTCGGAGGGCGGGGCGGCGGGCAGTGCCCCCGCGGACGCCTGGGCGTGGGCGGCGGCCAACTGCTCGTACCCCTCGGCGATGTGGAAGGTCCCGGCGAACGCCTCGCGCGGGTCGGCGTCGGGGTCGCGCAGCGCCGGGAGCCGGTCGAGCAGCATGTTGACCTTGAGCTGGGCGCCCTCGGCGGGCGGCGGCGCGGGGGTGCCGGTCAGGGCGGCCAGCTCTCGCGGGGAGGCGTTCACCAGGACGTGCCGTGCGGCGGCGACGTGCTCGCCGTCGGCGGACCGGTAGGTGACCTCGGCCGCGTGTCCGTCGGTGTCGATCCGCACCGCCTCGTGGCCGGTGGCGAGTTCGGCGCCCGCGGCGCGCGCCGCGCCGGCCAGGGCGTCGGTGAGGGCGCCCATGCCGCCGACCGGCACGTCCCAGGCGCCGGTGCCGCCGCCGATCACGTGATACAGGAAGCACCGGTTCTGGCTCAGCGAGGGGTCGTGGGCGTCGGCGAAAGTGCCGATCAGGGCGTCGGTGAGGGCGACGCCCCGGACGGTGTCGTCGGCGAAGTGCTCCTCGATGGCGACGCCGACCGGTTCCTCGAACAGGGCCCGCCAGGCCACCTCGTCGTCGATCCGGCGGCGCAGCTCGTCGCGGGTGGGCAGGGGCTCGGTGAGGGTCGGGAAGACGCGTTCGGCGACGTGGCCGGTCATGGCGTAGAACCGCTGCCAGGCCGCGTACTCCCGGTCCGACCCGGTGAGCCGGGCGAACGACTCCCGGGTCCGCCGCTCGCCGCCGCCGACGAGGAGCCCGGTGGGGCGGCCGTCGCGCTCGACGGGCGTGTACGAGGAGACCGTGCGCCCGCGGACCCGGAAGTCCAGGTCCAGGTCCCGCACGATCTTCTCCGGCAACAGGCTGACCAGGTACGAGTACCGGGACAGCCGGGCGTCGACCCCGGCGAACGGCCGGGTGGAGACAGCCGCGCCGCCCGTGTGGTCCAGCCGTTCCAGTACCAGCACGGAGCGGCCGGCGCGGGCCAGGTAGGCGGCGGCGACCAGGCCGTTGTGGCCGCCGCCGACGATCACGGCGTCGTAGGTGCGGGAGGCGGGGGGTGTGCTGGTCGGGGTCATGGCTCTTGGTAACACGGGGTGGTCCGGGGCGGCCAGGGGTGGCTCACGGGGCCGGCCGGTGGAAGAGCCCGCCGGTGACCGGGCCGCCCGCGGCGCCCACGGGGCGTCCGGCCCGCCGGAAGGTGCGCATCAGCCGGGCGGTGCGGACCTCGCGCGGCCCGGGGAGACCGGCGAGGGCGCGGGCGTGGACGTCGTGCGTCTCGCCGGAACGGCCCCGGGGACGGGCCGCGACGGACGGCGCCACCTCCTCCAGCCGGCCCTGGGCGCAGCACGCCCTGACCTCGGGCGACGGGCACCCGGCCCGGCTTGCGACACTGGACGGCGACGCGACGGCCCAGTGACTCGTCCTTCGCCCGCCAGACCTCGCCCATGCCGCCGCGCCCGATCCGCTCCAGCAGCCGGTACCGGCCCTGGAGCAGCGTGGTGTCCCCCATCTCGCCGCCCGCCCCCGTAGCAGTCCGCGCCCTCCCCTGGCCGGTCCAGTATGGCGGCTTATCGTCCGAGTCTGTACGGTGCCGGGCGCGCGGCCGGACCGAGCCGTGCCATCGCGCTCAGGATGTGTTTGGGCGGCAGTTGCCAGCGCAGACGTGCGGGAATCGCGCGCAGCACGGTGCCCGTGGCGCGCAGCCGCCGCGTGACGGTGGCGGGTGGGGGCGCCGGTCTGCCGTACAGCTCGTGCGCGTACGGCGGTAGGGAGTCGTACGCCAGATGCGCGACCCGCCGCCACAGCAGTGCGCGGGCCGGGACCAGCAGGGGCGGGACGGGCGGCTCGCGCAGGAAGTCGTCCACCTCGTGTGCCTCGGCGCCGGCGGCCAGCTCGGGCCGTACCCGTTCGAAGTAGGCGGCCAGCTCGGACCGGTCGCCGGGTACGGCTTCGGGGTCGAGGCCGACGAGGCGGGCGCTGTGCCGGTGCTCGGCGAGGTAGCGGTCGGCGTGGGCGTCGGTGAGGGGGTAGCCGGAGCGGCGCAGCACGTGCAGGTAGGAGCCGATCTCGGCGCAGTGCACCCACATCAGCAGCGCGGGTTCGTCCACGCCGTACCGCTCCCCCGTGCCGGGGTCGGTCGCGCCGAGCATGGTGTGGATCTTCCGGACCCGGGCGCCCGCCCGCTCGGCGGCCTCCGTGGTGCCGTACGTGGTGGTGCCGACGAATCCGGCGGTGCGCATCAGGCGGCCCCAGGCGTCGCGCCGGAAGTCGCTGTTCTGCGTGACACCCCGTACGGCGCGGGGGTGCAGGGCCTGGAGGTAGAGGGCGCGGATGCCGGCGATCCACATCATCGGGTCGCCGTGCGCCTGCCAGGTCACCGAGTCCGGGCCGAACAGCCCCGGGTCCGTGTGGGAACGCGTCGCCGCCATGGAGCGAGGCTAACGCCCCGCGCGGCCGGATCCCAGGGGCGACCGCTCCCGGGCGTCAGTGCAGGGTGGCCAGGAACTCTCCGCAGGCCCGCGCGCAGTCGCGGCACGCCTGCGCGCTCTCCTCCGCGCCCGGGTGCGCGTCGAAGACGTGGGCGCTCTCCAGGCACACCTGCCGGCACCACTCCAGCTGGACGCGGATGGCGTCCTCGTCCACCTGGTTCTGTTCGGACAGCACCCGGCAGGTCGCGTCGCAGACCTCCGCGCACATGATGCCCCGGCGCCGCACGAGTTCCTGGTTCTCGGTTCCGTCCGGGTCCACGAGGCTCGCTCGCAGGGCGCAGGCCCTGGCGCACTCGGTGCACGCCTGTGCGCACGCGAAGCGGTCCTCGAGGAAGCGGAACAGCTCCTGCTGTGAAGTCGTCGTCGATGTCACACCGGGCGGGTTGCCGCCGCGGGCGACGGCAAACCGGCGGGCCCGGGTGTTTCCAAGGGTTCTGGCGGGATTTCCGGGTACCCGGCCGCCATGAACGACACAGGGATGGAACTGGCCGCGAGCGTGGGCGGGCTCGGCGTCGGACTGATCGTGGCCGCCGTCGTGGTGGTGGCCGTGCTGATCGGCGCGTTCGCCTTCGGCAGCCGTCAGAAGCGCCGTGAGTCTCCCCCGCCGCTGCCGGAGGAGCAGCCCCGTCTGCCCGACGACGGGCCCGTGCGCGAGGTACGGGAGCGGCGGGAGCCCGACGAGATGCCGCAGAGCGACGAACGGATGCTGCCGCACGACCTCGGCCATCAGGGCAGCCGCACCGCCGCCGGGCAGGAGCGGCCCCGCTGGGACGAGGGCGGCAGCGGTGCGTTCGGCAGCGGAGGGCAGGGCGGACGACGCTGACGCGGGTGCGTCAGCCGCCACCGCCGGTGCCACCGGATGAGCCGGGGGCGCCGGTTCCGCTTTCGTCGGGCGCGCCGGTGCCACCCTCGCCGGGCACACCGGTGCCGCTTGCGCGGGGCGCGGCGGTTCCGGTGCCGCCCGTCCCCGCCCGGGCCGGTTCCGCGCCCGCCGGGCAGTCGTCGCTGGAGCGGCCCTCGAGCCGGCCGCCGGGCTGTTCCACGGTCACCTGCGCCCGGTCCAGTGCCGGGTCCTGACGCAGCCGGGCGGCGGCGACCGTGCAGGCCAGCTGGTCCACGGCGGTGTCGCTGAGGCTGCTGGTGCCGCGCGGCAGGAGCACGGTGACCGACGCCCCGTCGACGCGGACGGTGGGCGCGGCGGCGGTGGGCGGCAGTTCGGTCGTCAGTCCCCTGGTCCGCTCCTGGTCGTCCGGGCCCTTGAAGAGCATGAGGACGATGGTGCCGGGATCGGTGGCCCCGGGCACCGTCCGGGTCACCGGCGACAGGGCGCCGTCGTCGACGAAGAAGAGCGGCACGGCCGCGACGGGCACCGGCGTGGGCTGTGCCCGGGACGGGCTGGGAGCGGCACCCGGATCCAGGACGCCGGTGGCGGGTTCCCCCGCCTCGACCACGCCGGTCTCGGGGATGCCGCAGCCGGCCAGCGGGAGCAGCGCCGCGAGCAGGAGCGGGAGGGCGCGTCGGGCGGTCCGTGGTGTCATCGTCGGTCTCATGTCCGGTCCTCCTCGGCCGCGTCCGTCGCCCTGTCCCGCGCCCCGTCGCGCGGCAGGGGCAGGACGACCGTGAAGACCGCGCCGCCGTCCGGGTCGTTGGCCGCCCGGACGGTGCCGCCGTGCAGGCGTACGTTCTCCGCGGTGATGGCCAGCCCCAGGCCGCTGCCCTCGCTGCGGGTGCGGGCGGCGTCCGACTTGTAGAAGCGGTCGAAGACGTGCGGCAGGACGCTCTCGGGGATGCCGTCGCCCCGGTCGCGTACCGTGAGGACCGCCTCTTCCCCGGTGCGGGTCCCGCCCCCCGCGCTCAGGCCGACGTGGACCGGGGGCGCGCCGTGCCGCAGGGCGTTGCCGACGAGGTTCGCGACGACGACGTCGAGGCGGCGCGGGTCGACCCGGCCGCGCAGCTCGCCCGGTCCGGGCAGGCCTGCCGTCACCGAGTCCAGCCAGCCGCGGGAGGCGAGCGTGCGCCGTACCGACTCCGCCAGGTCGATCTCGTCCAGGTGCAGGGCGGCGGCCCCCGCGTCGAACCGGGAGATCTCCATCAGGTCGTCCACCAGGGCGGCCAGCTTGGTGGTCTCCTCGCTGATGAGGCGCACCGCCGTCGCCGTGTCCTCGTCCAGTCCGGCGGCGTCCTCGTCGAGTACGTCCGTCACCGCCGACATCGCCGCGAGCGGGGTGCGCAGTTCGTGCGAGACGTCCGCGGCGAAACGGCGGGCGCCGGCCTCCATGCGCCGCAGCTCCGCCACCGAGCCCTCCAGGGCGGCGGCGGTCTCGTTGAAGGTGTGGGACAGGTCGGCGAGTTCGTCGGAGCCCTGCACCGCGAGCCGGGTGTCCAGGCGGCCCTCGGCGATGCTGCGGGTGGCCCGGCGCAGTGCCCGCACGGGGCGCAGCACCCCGCGCGCGGCCAGCAGCGCGATCAGCACGGCCAGCGCCAGCGCCGGCACGGTGGCCCGTTCGATGGCGGTGACCAGGGCGTCGACGTAGCCCTGTTCCTCCTGCTGGGGCACGGTCAGGTAGACCTCCAGGCCGGAGGCGCGCTCCGCGGTGGCGTACGGGCCGCTGAAGGTGACCGGCATGCCGACGACGAGTGCGGACCGGCCGTCGTGCGACACCCGCTGGAACACGGTGGCCCGGCGGGAGCGCACGGACTCGCGCATCTCCGGGGACAGTTCGCGGAAGGCGTCCCCGGGGCGCGAGGTGGCGTCGGCGTCCCGGTAGGCGGCGAGCACCCGCCAGGTCTGGGACCGGCCGCCGCGCGCCACGTCGGCGGCGAACGCCTGGAGATCGGCCGCGTCGGGCGGGAAGCGGTAGTTGGGGACCAGGGTGTTGACCCGGTGCCGGAAGTCCTCGATCACGGTGTCCTGGCTCTGCTGGAGGACCCCGTTGCGTGCCTCGCGGAAGGTCAGCGCGCCGGTGGTCACGGTGGCCACGACGGCGACGAGGGTGAAGGCCACCACCAGCCGCACGCGCAGTCCGTTCAGCGCGCGCAGCGCCCGCGGAACCCTCACCGGGCCCCGAACCGGTAGCCGAAGCCGCGCACGGTGTGGACGTGGCGGGGGCTCCCCGCGGGCTCGCCGATCTTGGCCCGCAGGCGCTTGACGCAGGCGTCCACGAGCCGGGCGTCCCCGTGGTAGCTGTGCTCCCACACGGCTTCCAGGAGCTGCTGGCGGCTGAACACCTGGCCCGCCGACGCGGACAGCGTGAGCAGCAGCCGCAGTTCCGAGGGGCCGAGGGCGACGGGCCGGCCCTGGTGGGTGACGGTCAGTCCGGCGCGGTCGATGACCAGGTCGCCGTGGTGTTCCGGGCGCGGGGTGCCCTGGTCGTCCGAGGTGCCGCCGGCACGGCGCAGCACCGCGCGGATGCGTGCGTCCAGGACCCGGGCGCGGACCGGCTTGACCACGTAGTCGTCGGCTCCGGCCTCCAGGCCGACGACGATGTCCGTGTCGTCGCCGCGGGCGGTGGCCATGATGATCGGCACCTGGTCGTGGGCGCGTGCGCGGCGGCACACCTCCAGGCCGGACATGCCGGGCAGCATCAGGTCGAGGACGACGGCGTCGGGCCGGAACGACCGCAGCAGCTCCAGCCCTTCCTCGCCCGTCGCGGCGGCGGCGACCTCGTGCCCCTGGCGGCGCAGGGCGAGGCGCAGGCCGTCGCGGACGGCGCGGTCGTCTTCGATGATCAGGACCCGTGGCATGGGTCTCAGTATGCGTATGAACGGGCGGGCGGCCCCGCGCGGGTGACGGCTGTTACACAGCGGTCCAACAGCGGTCCACGGGCGATCACACCGTCGCGGCACGCTTCGTGATCATGAACGAGCGCCGATCGATCCCCTCGTCCTTCTCCGCGGCCGACCGGCGGCACCGCCCCGGGCCCCGCGGCCGCCGTGGCGGCGGTGCGCGCCGCCGCCGGGGCGTCAGGTCGCGTCTGCTGTGGCCGGGGCTCGCGGCCGGGGCGGTACTGGTGCTCGCCGGCGGTCTGGCCCTGCGGGAGGGCGGGGAAGCCGCCGCGGACCGCTCCGCCGGCGCCACCGGCCCGGCGGGCTCGCCGGCCCCCTCCGCGTCGTCCACCGCGTCCGCGCGGCCCGGGCCGCGCGACGCCGTCGAGACGGAGCGGGCCGTCGAGACGGAGCGGGCCGAGGCGACGGAGAAGGCCGGCGGGACGGAGGGGACGGGGAGGGAGCGCGGCCCCGGCTCGATCCCGTCGTCCGGCCCGGGGACGTTCGCCACCGCGGGTGGCGGCGGGGACCGGGTCGGCGGGAGCGGACGGACGCTGACCTACGTGGTCCAGGTCGAGGACGGCATCGGGATCCCGGCCCGGGACGTCGCGGCCGAGGTCGATCGGATCCTCGCCGACGAGCGGGGCTGGACGGCGGACGGAATCGTGGGGTTCCGGCGAGTGACGGGCGGCGCCTCCGACTTCCGGGTACGGCTCGCCACGGCGGGGACGGTGGACACGGTCTGCGGCCGGTACGGCCTGGACACGGGCGGCGAGGTCAACTGCAACGTCGGTCAGGACGTCATGGTCAACCTCAAGCGGTGGCTGCTGGCCACGCAGTGCTACGCGGACGACGTGACGTCGTACCGGGCGCTGATCATCAACCACGAGGTCGGGCACTTCCTGGGCCACGGCCACGAGGGGTGCCCCGGGGCGGGGCGGCCGGCACCGGTGATGATGCAGCAGATCAAGGGGCTGCACGGCTGCCGGACCAACGTCTGGCCCTACGACGCCGAGGGCAGGCCCGTCACCGGGCCCGCCGTCGGCTGAGTCCGGGCGGGCGCCGGGCCCCTCGGCGCCGCGTGCCGGTGGCGGAACGGGTCGGTGCCGCTACGGGGTCAGTGGCGGGGGCCGGTTGCGTCGGTGCCGCAGTCGGGGTTCCGGCAGGTGCCCGGCCCCCAGACCGGGACGTAGATCCCGAGGGTTTTGTGTCGGGTGATCTCCGCCGGGACGGAGTGACCGCAGGTGGGGCAGATGTCATGGCGCTGCGAGTCGGCCTGCCGGGGTGCGGTGCGGGTCTCTTTCTTCTGCTGCGTGTGACTGCTCATGGTTCTCACGTCCGCACTGGGAACGGATTTGGGAGGTTGTGAGGGACTTTACCCCTATTTTACGTTCTTATGTTCGGGTGAGGTCAGGACTTCCTCGCCGGGACCGCCCGTGTCCCCGTCGTCCGTGTCGGGTGGGCGCCGCAGGCTCAGGAACACCGACGCCGCCAGGACCACGACGATGACCGCCAGGCTCACGGGCGAGGGAATCTCCGGCACGGAGGGGCTGACCGTCTTGTGGGTCGCCTGGAGGATGAGCTTGACGCCGATGAACCCCAGGATGACCGCCAGTCCCTTGCTCAGGTAGTGGAAGCGGTCGAGCAGCCCGGAGAGCATGAAGTACAGGGCCCGCAGGCCGAGGATGGCGAAGGCGTTGCTGGTGTAGACGATGAAGGTGTCGTCACTGACCGCGAGCACGGCGGGCACACTGTCCACGGCGAAGATCAGGTCCGCCGCCTCGATCGCGGCGACGACCGCGAGCAGCGGCGTCGCCACGTGCTTGCCGGCCTCCTTCACGAAGAACTTGGGGCCCGCGTACGTGTCCCGCACGGGGATGACCTTGCGCAGCAGCCGGACGGCGAAGCTCTTGCCGGGGTCGAAGCTCTCCTCCTCACCCTTGAGGATCTTGTAGACGCTCCAGAAGAGGATGGCCGCGAAGGCGAACAGCACGGCGGTGAAGCGGTTGACCACGGCCACGCCGGCGGCGAGGAAGATGCCACGGAACACCAGCGCGCCGATGACGCCGAAGAAGAGGACGCGGTGCTGGTAGGCCCGTGGCACCTTGAAGTAGGCGAAGATCAGGGCGAAGACGAAGAGGTTGTCGACCGAGAGACTCTTCTCCAGCAGCCACGCGGTGGTGTACTCCGTGCCCGCGGTCGGGCCGAGGACGAGGAAGACGATCGCCCCGAAGACGAGCGCCAGGCCCACCCACAGGCCGCTCCAGGCGGCCGCCTCCTTGAATCCGATGACGTGTGCGCTGCGGTGGGCCAGGAGGTCGACGGCGAGCGACACGACGACGGTGGCGGCGAAGGCTATCCAGAGCCAGAAGGGCACATCGAACATGGGGGCCTCGCATGGACGGGCGGGGTTCTCATCGGTCCTCGGTCACGGGGGCGCGCATCGCCTCGGAGGCCACCCGGTCGGCCCGGGCGGCGTCGGCGACGGCCTCGGCGGCGGCCTCCGCGGCCTGGGCCGTGTCGTTGGCGGCCTGGGCGGCACCGTCGTCCGAGCGGCTCTCGCGGGTGGCGGGTGACTGGGGCAGCGCCTCGGTGAAGGCGCGGGAGACGCCCTGCAGCGCGGAGGTGACCTCGCTGGGGATGACCCAGAAGGTACTGCCCGAACCCTGGGCGAGCTGCGGCAGCACCTGGAGGTACTGGTAGGCCAGGAGCTTGGGGTCGGGGTCGTTGCGGTGCACGGCCTGGAAGACCTCGTCGATGGCCCGGGACTGCCCCTCGGCCTTGAGGATCTCGGCGGTGCGGTTGCCCTCCGCGCGGAGCACGGCGGCCTGCTTGTCGCCCTCGGCGGTGAGGATCTGCGACTGGCGCTGGCCCTCCGCGCCGAGGATCGCGGCCCGCTTGTCGCGCTCGGCCCGCATCTGCTTCTGCATCGCGTCCTTGATGGTCTGCGGCGGGTCGATGGCCTTGATCTCCACCCGGTTCACGCGCAGCCCCCATTTGCCGGTGGCCTCGTCCAGTACGCCGCGGAGCTGGCTGTTGATGGTGTCGCGCGAGGTGAGGGTCTTCTCCAGGTCCATCGAACCCACGACGTTGCGCAGGGTGGTGACGGTGAGCTGCTCGACCGCCTGGAGGAAGTTCGCTATCTCGTAGAAGGCCGCGCGTGGATCGGTCACCTGGAAATACAGCACGGTGTCGATCTCGACGACGAGATTGTCCTCGGTGATGACCGGCTGCGGCTTGAAGGAGACGACCTGTTCGCGCAGGTCTATCACCGGATAGACCCGGTCGATGTAGGGGATGACGAGATTGAGCCCCGGTTTCAGCGTGCGATGGTAGCGGCCGAGCCGTTCGACATTGCGGGCACGGGCCTGGGGCACGATGCGAACCGCCCGCACCACGGTGAACACCGCGAGAAGGGCGACGATCACACCGGCGATCAGGAACGCCGAGACTTCCATGGTCACTCCCGGGGATAGACGAATGCGGTGGTGCCGCTGATCTCCAGTACGTCGACCGTCGCCCCGCGGGGAATCACCAGCGTCTCGTCGTAGGAACGGGCGCTCCATTCCTCACCGTCGATGCGGACCCTGCCGTCCATGCCGGTCACCTCGGAGACGACGTACGCGGCCTTGCCGACCAGCGCCTCCACGCCGAACCTCGCGGTCTGGGGCTGCAGGAGATGGCGTACGGCGACGGGGCGCACGAACAGCAGGGTGACCGTGGCGACGACGGTGAACAGCAGGAACTGGAAAGGCGGTGAAAGGCCGGCCGCGGCGGATCCCGCCGTGATCAGCGCGGCCGCGCCCAGCATTCCGAGCGCGGCGGTCAGCGTGAAGATCTCCGCCACGATCAGGACCGCCGAAACGATCAACCAGATCAGCCAAGGATCCATGGCGACCCCTCCCGGACGATGCGAAAAGAGCGGTCTGTTGATCAAGTAGTGATCAAGGCACCCACACAGGCGCCTTTGGAGTAATTTTACCTGCTTCCCGGAAAATCCGACCCCGCCCGGGATCAGCCCTTCACGGTCACGTGTTCGGCACCCGGGAGCCCTTTTTCCCACCAGTGTCCGTAGCGTCGGTAAACGGCCGGATCACGGTCGGCGAGAAGCGCCGACAGTTTCTCCGCCTCCTCGGTCACCCCGCGCCACGCGGCCTTGCCGAGTCTGTGGAAGGCGGTCAGTTCCAGTCCGCCGTCGACCGCGCGCCACACCCCGGCGACCCGGCCGTCGACCAGCAGGCAGGGCAGCACGTCACCGTTGCGGCGGACGACCGCCGGGCGGTACTCGGGAGGCAGGAACCGTCCCGGTACGACGTGCGCGAGCAGGGTGCTGTCCCACATCGGCAGCAGCCGGGGCGGGGCCTCGGTGTCCTCGGCCGGCACGGTGGCGTCCGCCAGGTCGAACAGGGCGGCGCGGCCCCGGCCCGCCACCGGCACCACCCGGTCGCCGAGTCCGCGCAGCGCCCCGTCGACGGCGCCGCGCGTCAGCAGGGTGAAACGGGCGAAGTCCTGGGCCGTGGCGGGCCCGAACGCCCGCAGGTAGGAGAGCAGCAGCCGCCGTACCCCCGCGGCCGCCTCTCCCGGACCGTTCTCGGCGTCGGCCGGGGCGGCCAGGTAGGCGTTGCGCGCGGTGAACGACCAGGGCCCGCCGGTCGGCCCGTGATGTATCGGCGCGTAGGTGCGCAGCGCCCACCACACGCGGTGCGCGTCCTCGCCGAAGCGCGCGGTGACCTCCCTCTCCACCTCGGCGCCGGTGCGGGGCCGGTCCAGGAACCCGGCGAGTTCCGGGAGCAGTCCGTCGGCGTCGGCGGGGGTCAGCGAGGTCGAGGTGAAGCGGCGGTCGTACAGCCGGGAGGCGCGCAGGGTGCTCAGCATGGCCGCGCGGTAGGGCGCGTAGTCCTCGGCGTGCACGGCGTGCAGGGTGATCCGCATCAGGCTCGCCTTGACGATCCGGCGCTCCGCGAACGCCGCGTCGAGGTCCTCCGGCGCGAAGTCCCGCACCCGGTTCCACAGCGCCAGGTACGGCGACGCCGGTGACTGCGCCTGCAGCGCGCAGACCCGGCGCACCGCCTCCGCCACGTCCAGGCGCTCGCGTTCGAGCAGGAGTTGCCGGTCCAGGGTGGCCAGGGCGAGGCGTCGCGGGGTGAGGGTCACGCACGGATTATGGCCCTCCCTCGGCCTGCGCGGGACGACGCGACCGTGTAGGCCCCTCCCCCTCGCCGGTCGGACCGGCCCGCTCGCCCAACGCCGGATACGGTGGTCCGATGAGTACCGTCAACGCCAACGGAGTGACCCTGGGCGTCGAGTCGTTCGGTGCCGACGACGCGCCCCTCGTCCTGCTCGCGGGCGGGACGACGATGCTGTCCTGGCCCGACGCGCTCTGCGAGCGACTGGCCGCCGGCGGTCGGCGCGTGGTCCGCTACGACCTGCGCGACAGCGGCGAGTCGACGACGGCGGATCCGGAGGCGCCCGCCTACACCCTGCGGGACCTCGCCTCCGACGCGGCGGCGCTCGCGCACGCCCTGGGCGGCGGGCCCGCGCATCTCGCGGGGATCGGCGTCGGCGGGATGGTCGCCCAGGTGGCCGCCCTCGACCATCCGGAGGAGTTCTCCGCGCTCACCCTGGCCGGTACCCGCGCGGTCGCCCCCGGCCCGCCCGACGACGACCTCCCCGACCACGACGCGGCGACGATGAGCCGCCTGTTCGCGCATCCCATGCCGGACTGGACCGACCGGGAGGCGGTGGCGGAGTTCGCCGCCGCCGGCGCGGCGATCCTCGGCGACGACCCCGACGCCGCGCGCACGACGGCGGCGCGCGTCTGGGACCGCACGCCCGGCACCGCACCTCCCGTGCAGCTGGCCAACCAGCTCGGCATGGTCTTCTCCGCGCTCGACTGCGCGCCCCGCTGGCGGGAGCGGCTGCCCGGGATCACGGTCCCCACGCTCGTCGTCCACGGCCGCCGCGACCCGTTCTTCCCCGTCGGCAACGCCGAGGCGATCGCGCGCGAGATCCCCGGCGCCCGGCTGCTCGTCCTGGAGGACGCGGCGACCGCGATCCCCGACGCGTCGGCCGACGAGGTCGCCGGGGCGATGCTCGCGCTCGGCCCGGGCCGGTCCTAGTCGCCGGTGCCGGGCGGCCCGTCGAGGACCCTGGGAACGTACTCGAGCAACTGGAGCCCGCCGTCGAACGTGCGGTGTTCGACCATGTCGAGGGCGAGGTCGGGGTAGCCGTCGAAGATGCGGTCCTTCCCGGTGGCGCCGGTGATGACCGGGAAGACGACCACGCGGAAGCGGTCGACCACGCCCGCCGCGATGAGCGACCGGCACAGGGTGAGGCTGCCGAGGGTGCGCAGCGGGCGCCCGTCGCGCTTCATCTCCCGCACGGCCGCCACGGGCTCCTCGCGGTTCAGCTCCGTAGCGGACCACGACAGCGGCGCCTGAAGGGTCGAGGAGAACACCACCTTGGGCGTCGCGGCCAGGAGGGTCATCCCCGGGTCGTCGGGCATCTGGGCGGCGAACCCGGACATGAGCCGGTACGTCGTGGCGCCCATGAGGGTCGTGTACTCCTTGTGCGAGTCCTCCTCCAGCCAGGCGAGGTACTCGGGCCCCTCCATGCCCCAGAAGCCCGGCCATCCCTCCGCGGCCCCGTAGCCGTCGAGCGAGATGATGAAGTCCACCATGAGGCTTGACATCGGTCTCTCCTCCTTGCCACACGTGTACGTAAGAGTGGTGACCGGCGGCGGGACGGAAAGTCATCGGCGCCGCGGCGGTCCACGAGGCGCGTCTCTGGGGCCCTTTGGTCAGAGTGTCGTCAGGCGGGCGATCGTCCCGTTCTCCAGGGCGGTCCAGATCGCGCCGTCCGGTCCCTGGACGATGCCGTGGGGTTCCGAGTCCGGGGTGGGGAGGTCGTACTCGTCGATCTCGCCGTCGGGGGTGATCCGCCCGACCCGGTTGGCTCCCCACTCGGTGAACCAGCAGCCGCCGTCGGTGGCGGCGGCGATGGCGTGCGGGCGCGACCCGGAGTCGGGCAGGGCGAATGCGTCGATCGTGCCGTCCGGGGTGATCCGCCCGATCCGCCCGGCACCGATCTCGACGAACCACATGGCGCCGTCGGCCCCGGCCGCGATGCCGACGGGCGCGGCGTCCGGTGTCGGCAGCGGGTGGACGTCGACGGCGCCGTCGAGGGAGATGGCGCCGATCGCGTTCGCCCGGTTCATGGTGAACCACAGCCGGTCGTCCCGGCCGACGGCGATGCCCGAGGGGAAGGCACCCGAGACGGGGAGCGGGAACTCGGTGACCCGACCGCCGGTCGTGATCCGGCCGATGCGGTCGGCGCTCGCCTCCGTGAACCACAGCGCGCCGTCCGGGCCCGCCACGATCCCGAACGGCCCGGCGTCCGGCGTGGGCAGCGGGAACGACGTGACCTCCCCGGCCGTGGTGACACGGCCGATCCGGTGGCCGCGGAACTCGGTGAACCACAGCGCGCCGTCGGGCCCCGCCGTGATGGTCGACGGTCCCCCGGAGTCCGGTTCCAGGGCGTGGGAGTCGGTGGCGCCGTCGGGGGTGAGGCGCCCGATCCGCCCGTGGTGGACCATGGTGAACCACACGGCGCCGTCGGGTCCGGCGGTGATCCCGTAGGGACCTGCGTCGGGGCCGGAGACGGAGAACTCCGTGATCGACACGGTCGGGCGGCGCGACATGGGCGGTTGGTTTCCTTGATCGGTCGGCGGCGGGAGTCCGACAGCGGATGCTAGCCGTGCCGCGGTCGCCACGCCTCCGGTTATTGCGGCGGCCCGGTCGGCGGCGACGCCTCACACAAGACGACGCGCATGCACGGCGGCGGACAGGGCAGACGCAGCGTCGTCGGCGTCGGCCGACGGCTCAGGGGCGGGTTCACCGGGAACTGTCGCTTCCCCTTGCGCGCTTCGAAAGGAAACAGGGATGACGAGTGTCCAGGAGGTCCCGTCGGCCTCCGCCCGCGCGGCGGACGACGGTGGTGTGACGGAACGAGCCGTGCGGATACGGCGCCGCCTGGAGCGTCTGATCGGCATCGCGGCGACCGAGGGCAACGCGCTGCTTCCGCTGCGCAACGGGGACGAGATCTTCCCGGCCATGCTCGACGCCATCCGCTCCGCCGAGCACACCGTGGACATGATGACGTTCGTGTACTGGAAGGGCGAGATCGCGCGCGAATTCGCGCACGCCCTCGCGGAGCGGGCCCGGGCCGGGGTGCGCGTGCGGCTGCTCCTCGACGGCTTCGGCAGCCGGCTCATCGACTCCGACCTGCTCGCCGAGATGGACCGGGTCGGCGTCCAGGTGGCCTGGTTCCGCAAGCCCGCGCACCTGTCGCCGCTCAAGCAGAATCACCGCTGCCACCGCAAGGTCCTGGTCGTGGACGAGCAGGTGGCCTTCACCGGCGGCGTGGGCATCGCCGAGGAGTGGTGCGGCGACGCCCGCAACCCCGGTGAGTGGCGGGACACGCACGTCCAGGTGCGGGGACCGGCCGTGGACGGCATCGCGGCCGCGTTCGCGCAGAACTGGGCCGAGTGCCACGACGAGCTCTTCGACGACCGCGACCGCTTCACCCCCCACCGTCCCCACGGCGACGCGGTGGTGCAGGTGGTGCGCGGCTCGGCCAGCTTCGGCTGGCAGGACATGCAGACCCTGATCCGGGTCATGATCGAGTCCGCCGAGGAGCGATTCCGCCTGACCACCGCCTACTTCTCCCCGGACAGCTACTTCATCGAACTCCTGTGCGCCGCCGCACGGCGCGGCGTGGAGGTGGAGATCCTGCTGCCCGGCCCGCACACCGACAAGCGCGTCTGCCGGCTGGCCGGGCAGCACTACTACGACGATCTCCTCGCCTGCGGGGTGAGGGTCTACGAGTACCAGCCGACCATGATGCACGCCAAGGTCATCACCGTGGACCGCACGGCCGCCCTCGTCGGGTCGACCAACTTCAACCGGCGCTCCCTCGACCACGACGAGGAAGTCATGCTGGCCGTCCTGGACGAGGAGTTCACCGCCGCCCTGGACGCCCACTTCGACGCCGACAAGGCGACGGCCGAGCCGATCCGCAAGGGTGTCTGGAAGCGGCGTTCGGTGCTCCAGCGCGCCCGCGAGGCGGCCGTCCAGCCCCTGCGCCGGTTCCTGTGACGGTGACCGTCGCCACGGCAGCCGACACGGGCCGTGCGCCGATCAGCGCAGTGCCCGCGCCTGCGGCCCGATGACCGCGAGGAGGCGCAGCCGGTCGTGGCTCTCGCTGCCCGGGACCGCCGTGTAGACGAGCAGGCGGTGTGACTGGTACGGGTCGAGAAGGGTCTGGCAGCTCAGTTCGAGGGCGCCGACCTCCGGATGGCTGAAGCGCTTGACGTGGTGGGGCCGGACGCCGACCTCCTGCTTGTCCCACAGAGCGCGGAACTCGTCGCTCCGGGCGAGGAGCAGCTCGGCGTAGTGGGCGGCCCGGGAGCCGGGGCCGCGCAAGGCGGTGACTTCACGCAGCCCGGACGCGAACATCCGGGAGAGAAACGCGTGATCCTCCGGCGCGTGGAGCCCGCGGGTGGCCGGGTCGGTGAACCAGCGGTAGCCGATGCTGCGCGCGGGGCCGGTGTAGCGGGTCGTGTCGCCGGTGAGGGCGATGCCGAGCGGTGTCTGGCGCAGCGTCTCCCCCAGTTCGGTGACGACCTCCGCGGGCGTGTCGTCCAGCCGGTCGAGGATGCGCAGCAGGCCGGGGCTGATGTGCTCGTCGACGGCGCCCGTGCCCCGGACGGGCGGAGCGTGGCCACCGAGGCGGAACAGGTGGTCCCGCTCGTCGAGGGAGAGGTGCAGCCCCTGCGCGATCGAGGCGATCATCGACTCGGACGGCCGTGGGCCGCGCCCGCGCTCCAGCCGGGCGTAGTAGTCGGTCGACATGTGACACAGCTCGGCGACCTCCTCGCGGCGCAACCCGCCGGTCCTGCGCCGCCGTCCGCGCGGGAGGCCGACGTCCTCGGGTTGCAGCAGTTCCCGGCGGCGCCGCAGGAACGCCGCGAGCCCGGCCCGGTCGATCTCCATGCGCTGTCTCCCTCTCGTGCCGGTCCCTTTCTAGCGCGCCCCTCCGCGCCTATCCACGGTCC
The DNA here is from genome assembly GCF_042740985.1 of Streptomyces sp. NPDC058985. Lineage (NCBI taxonomy): Bacteria > Bacillati > Actinomycetota > Actinomycetes > Kitasatosporales > Streptomycetaceae > Streptomyces > Streptomyces sp. NPDC058985. The sequence goes on from NZ_JBHYJX010000011.1 coordinate 44,747, forward strand.
GCCGATCCCCCTCTCCTCCGACGCCGCGCGACCGCGCGCATCGGTGGATCGGGAGTCCCTGGATGGGCCCGGTCGCCGGGGTGACGCTGGAGCCAACGACATCGTGGGGAGCAGACATGCCACGCAAGGACATCGACATCACCGTTCCCGACCTGACCGGGAAGCGCGCCGTCGTCACCGGAGCGAGTGACGGGATCGGGCTCGGCATCGCGACGCGTCTGGCCGCCGCCGGCGCGCAGGTCGTCATGCCGGTCCGCAATCCACGCAAGGGCGAACGGGCGGCCGCCGGAATCCGGGAGCGGATCCCCGGCGCGGACGTGTCGCTGCGCGCCCTCGACCTCTCCTCGCTCGCCTCCGTCGCGGAGCTGGGCAGGACGCTGCTGGACGAGGACCGCCCCATCCACCTCCTCGTCAACAACGCCGGCGTCATGACCCCGCCCGACCGGCGGACGACGGCCGACGGCTTCGAGCTGCAGTTCGGCACCAACCACCTGGGGCACTTCGCCCTGGTCAACCACCTCCTCCCCCTGCTACGGGCCGGGCGGGCCCGTGTGACGTCCCAGATCAGCGTCGCGGCGAACCGCAACGCCATCAACTGGGACGACCTGAACTGGGAGCGTTCCTACGACGGCATGCGCGCCTACAGCCAGTCGAAGATCGCCTTCGGCCTCTTCGGCCTCGAACTCCACCGGCGCAGCGAAGCGGCGGGCTGGGGCATCACCAGCAACCTCTCCCATCCGGGAGTCGCACCGACGAGCCTGCTCGCCGCCCGACCCGAGGTCGGCCGCGCCCAGGACACGCTGGGCGTCCGCCTGATCCGCGCCCTGTCCGCCCGCGGCGTCGTCGTCGGAACGGTGCACACGGCACAGCTGCCCGCTCTGCACGCCGCCACGGCCCCCGAACCCGAGGCCACGGGCGGCGGCTTCTACGGACCGAGCGGGCCCGGACACCTGGGCGGCCCGCCGGCGGAGCAGCAGCTGTACGGCCGCCTGCGCGGTACGCAGGACGCGCGGCGCGTCTGGCGGATCTCCGAGGAACTCGTGGGCGCCCACGCCTGGCGGTAGGCCAGGCACAGGATCAGACCGCGGCACCGGCGCACCGTGCGACCGCTTCCTCGATTCAGCGGGTCCGGTAGCGCGCGTAGATCAGTCCGCTGTCGAAGGCACGCTCCTCGACCATGTCCAGATCGAGGCGTACGCCGTCGGGGAAGAACCGCTTGCCGCCGCCGACCACGCTAGTGGTGATGAACAGGTGGTACTCGTCCACCAGTCCGGCCGCGATCGCCTGGGCCGCGAGGTTGGGGCCGTCGACGGTGAGGTCGGCCTCGGCCTCGGCCTTGAGCCGGCGCACCGCCTCCGGATCGAAGGTCCGCTCGATCCTGGTCTTCGCGCTGGACACCGACTCGAGCGTCGTGGAGTACACGACCTTCTCGGCGGCCTGCCAGTCGCGGGCGTACTGCAGGATGTGCGGCGGCTGGCCGGGCTCGGTGTGCGCGGTCTCCCAGTAGACCATCGTCTCGTACATCCGCCGGCCGTACAGGTAGGTGCCGACGGGTCGGAAGAGGTCGTTGATGAACGTGTGCACCTCCGGGTCCTCGGCCCCTGTACCGAGATCGCCCTCGGCCGCCTCGGCGTAGCCGTCGAGCGAGGTGACCATCGAGTAGATGAGCTTTGCCATGCCTCTCCTTCGGTACGGGCGCGCAAGTCTGTCAGCGGTCCTGCGAATCCTGACCCCGACAGGGCCCGGAACTCATCGACCGGCCGCATCGGGCTCCGGGAGCGGCACTGCCTCACAGAGGTCCGGCGGTCTTGCGGGGGTCGTCGGATGTGATCAGATCGATGAATCGCCGGGCCTGTTCTCCCGGCGGTTCGTGCCGGGTGACAGGCAGGTCGAAGGTGAACTCAGCGCCGTACGCCCCGTCGTCCCTGCGACGGCCGAAGTACACCTCCACCCCTTCGGGCACTTCCCGCCGGAGCTCCACCTGTTCCACTGCGCAATCCCAGCGTTCGAACCATCCGCTCTTCCCGAACTCCCGGGTCAGCAGGCGCGCGACCGTGTCCACGGGCTCTTCCCAGCTGGTGTCGGCAACGGCACGCGCCAATTCGGCGTCGTACTGAGCCGCATCGAAACGGACGTCCGCAGGCACCGGCACCCGGTTGTCGTGGGTGTTCTGCCAGGCCGACCACACCACCAGGTCACCCTGGCGGTGGATGGTGACGAAGACTCCCCCGCAACAGCCCGTGTAACAGTCGTTGTTGGACAACTCGATCCGGCGAGGCTCCTCCAGCGCCGCCAGTGGCCATTCCTCGGCCGACCCGAACCACGCGCGGCGCGAGCAACTCGCCACCCCTGCGGGATGGATCGCGGCGAGCACGTCCCGGCCGTCGATCAGTGGGCGCACCTCCGCCCACTGCTCCATCGCCAGGGGATGCGGTATCGCGTGTCTCAGGGCGAACCTACTGATGTGCGCAGGGCGGTTCATGCCACCCATGATCACCGCCGGCGGGCTGTGCGGAAAGCGCTTATGGAGCGCGACGTCGATGCCGTCCCGGGTCCGCGGTCACCTCGCCTACGTCCGGTTCGCCCTCGACACGGGGACGCGGACGCCCTGTCGACCACGGTCCGGGTCCTGGTCCACGGTCTCGCGTTCCTGCACCTCGACGGCAAGCTCGACGCCGCACACGCGGTCCGCGAGGTGTCCCCTACTTGACGCGGTCGAGGAAGCCGAGCACCCGGTGGACGACCTGCTCCGCGGCCCGTTCGTCGTAGGAGGGCAGGCTGCTGTCGGTGAACAGGTGCCTGTCGCCCGGATAGAGGAACAGCTCGCCGTCCGTCGCCGTCTCCACGAGCGCGCGGGCGGCGTCCACGTCGCCCTCCCCGGCGAAGTAGGGATCCGCGTCCATGCCGTGGATCTGGACCGGGACGTCCTGGGGCCAGGCGCCGCCGAACTCGGCGACCGGGACGCACGACTCGAGCAGCAGCGCGCCCTTCGCGCCGGGGCGGGTCTGGGCCAGCTTCTGTGCCGGCAGGACGCCGAGTGAGAAGCCGACATGGACCAGCTCAGGCGGCAGCTGTTCGGCGGCGGCGATTCCGCGCGCGGTGATCGTGGAGAAGCCGGTGCTTCCGGCGTAGGCGATGCCCTCCTCAAGGGTGCCGAACACCTGTCCCTCGTACAGGTCCGGGGCGTGGACGGTGTGTCCGGCCTGTCGCAACCGCTCCGCGAACTCGCGGACGCCGGCGGTCAGACCGTGTCCGTGGTGGAAGACCAGCACCTCAGCCATGTCACTCCCCTCGTGCCGCGGTGCCCGGGTGGCGCCGCGGCACGAGTATGGCCGAAGGCACTGACACCCGGCCCGGTTCAGCGCTCACCCCAACCGGCAGGGGGCTGGGCGGGTGCCCGGCACCCTGCGTCGGCCAGGGCCGTCGTACGAGGCCGGCAGGCACATCTCCCGGGCCGCTACGACCACATCCTGGCCGCCGCCCGCCCCGCGCCCTCGCCGCCGGGAAGCGCGCCCTGGACGCGCCCGTCCGGGCGCCCCCCATGGACCATGCCTCCGGTCGAGGGTGAGAAAGGGGCGCCGGCCGGGTGTGCGCGCCGGGTGTCGGGTGCGGCGCCGGCCGGCATCAGGCGATCTGCGGTGCGAGGGCCGGGAGCGGCGTCAGGGAGGCGTACTCCAGCGGCGCCGATGGATCGATGGACACCTCCAGTGGCGCGGGCTCGGCGCCGGCACGGACGAGGAGGTCACCGACGGCCGCGATCATGGCGCCGTTGTCCGTGCACAGCGTCATGGGCGGCACTCGCAGCTCGATCCCGGCCGCGGCGCAGCGTTCCTCGGCCAGGCCCCGGACCCGGGAGTTCGCGGCCACACCGCCGACCACGATCAGTGTCCGCACGTCGTGGGCACGGCAGGCGGCGAGCGCCTTGCGGGTCAGCACGTCCGCGACGGCCTCCTGCAGGGCGGCGGCGCCGTCGGCCACCGACACCTCCTCGCCGCGCAGCCGCTGCCTCTCCACCCATCGGGCCGCGGCCGTCTTGAGCCCCGAGAAGGAGAAGGCGTACGGATCGTCGCCGGGGCGCGTGAGGGGGCGGGGGAAGTCGACGGCGCGGGGGTCGCCCTCCCGTGCCGCGCGGTCGATCGCGGGCCCGCCCGGATAGGGCAGGCCGAGGATGCGGGCGACCTTGTCGAAGCACTCCCCCGCCGCGTCGTCGAGGGTGTCCCCGAGGTGCAGGATCGGCTCACGCACCAGGTCTCGCACGAGGAGCAGCGAGGTGTGTCCGCCGGAGACGATCAGCACGACGCACGGAGTGGGCAGCGGCCCGTGCTCCAGTGTGTCCGCGGCGACGTGTCCGGCCAGGTGATGGACCCCGTACAGCGGCACCCCCGCCCCGTAGGCGAGCGACTTGGCTCCGGCCAGGCCGACCTGGAGGGCGCCGGAGAGCCCGGGGCCGGTCGTGACGGCGACGGCGTCGATCCGGCCGAGTCCCAGCCCTGCCTGGTCGAGGGCCTCACGCACGACCGGGGTGAACGCCTCGAGATGCGCCCGGGCGGCGATCTCGGGCACGACCCCGCCGAAGCGGGCGTGCTCGTCCATGCTCGACGCCACGACGTGGGCGAGCAGCCTTCCGTCCTGGACGATCCCGGCTCCGGTCTCGTCGCACGAGGACTCGATCCCGAGTACCACTGGTCCGCCCATCGGGCCCATCTCCTTCTGCGAAGACTCTGCATCTGCACTATATGTGCAATAGGTGGACGGAAACGCGTCCGGCCCTCCGCGAAGCCACGCGGGTACGGGATTCCGCGCGCAGAATGAAACCCGCTGCCGGCCGAGTGGCCGTCAGCGGGAGGAGAAGCGTGGGCGAGATTCCGTCGAAGCACATCGCCGCCGGGATGCGGGAGGCGGCACATGCGCTGCTGGCCGCCCTGGAGCCGGAGCAGGTGCGTGAACTGCGCTCAGCGCCCGACCGGTTGGACGCGCCGGAGCTGCGCGAGTGGACCTACCTGCCCGGCCCCCGCCCCGGACTCTCCACCGAGGGGCTCGACGCCCGGCAGCGTGAGGCGGTCGACGCGCTCCTGGCCACGGCGCACAGCGTGCCGGGAGCGGAGTTGGCGCGCGGGGCGATCGAGGTGGAACGGCATCGCCGCGCCCAGCAGGGGTCCGTGGGCGCGGACCGCTACTGGGTGCGACTGCTGGGCGACCCGGGCGGCGACGAACCGTGGGGCTGGCGGATGAACGGCCACCACCTCGCGGTGCACGTCCTGGTCACGGCGGCCGGGATCCGGGTGACGCCGCACTTCGTCGGCTCGGAACCGGCTCGCATCGGCAGCGGCCCCCAAGCGGGCCTCCGGCTCCTGGGCCCGGAGGAGGACCTGGCCAGGGAGCTGGTCACGGGCCTGGACGGCGGTGCGCGGGCCGAGGCGGTCTTCGCCGCCACGCCGCCGGACGACATCCTGACCCGGGACGATCCGTTCGCCGATCCGGCCGTCCTGCCGGACGGCCTGGCCCACGACCGCATGACGCCCGGTCAGCAGCGCCTCCTGGAGGCCCTGGTGCGCCGCTACCTCGACCGCGCGCCCGCGGCGTACGCACAGGAGTGCTGGTCGGACGCGGTGACCCGCGGACTGGGTTCGGTCTCCTTCGCCTGGGCCGGCGGCCTCGTCCCCGGAGACCGGCACTACTACTGTGTCCGGGCCCCGGATTTCCTCATCGAGTACGACAACACCCAGGACGACGGCAACCACGCCCACTCGGTCTGGCGCCACATCCGCCACGACTGGGGAGCGGACCTGCTCCGGAGGCACTACACCGAGCAGCACGCTTGATGCGGTGCCTCACCGTTCAGCTGCCGGATCCGACGATGGCGGTGACGCGGATCTCCACGCGCATGGCGGCGAGACCGAGGACCGTGACGCCGGTCTCGGTCCAGATCGGCGCGCGGCCGTCGAGGCGACGGCGGAACTGCTCGGCCATGACCCTGTTGTGGTCGTCGCCGATGGCGTCGTCCCCCGGTGCGACCTTGTGGTACGAGTTGACGTGGATGACGTCCTTCCACGTGGCGCCCACCGTGGCGAGCGTGCGCTCCACATTGTCGAAGGCCTGGACGATCTCGTCCTCCAGCGAGTCGGGGATGACCAGCTCGTCGTCCACCCCGGCCTGGCCGGAGATCTCCACCCGGTCGCCGACGCGGACGGCTCCGCTGTAGCCGAGGGCCTCGTGGAGCCTCTCACCGAAGCCCGGAGTGACGCCGAAAGTGACGGTGCTCATGGTGGTCCCTCTTCCTGTCCGCAGGGCCGCGCTTCCCGTTACATGACTTCACGCGTAAAGTGAGAGTAGCAAGTGATGACTTCAAGCGCAAAGTGATGACGGGAGGGCCCGTGAGCGGCACCGGAGAACACGAGGACGATCAGGAGCCGCGATGGCTCGACGAGCAGGAGAAGGCGGCGTGGACGGGGCTGATCTCCCTCGTCCTGCTGCTGCCCGGCAAGCTGGAGTCACCGCTGCGGCAGGAGCACGGCCTCACCCTGTTCGAGTACCTCGTACTCAGCCACCTCTCCGAGGCTCCGCAGCGCACGCTGCGCATGGGAGAGCTCGCCTTCCTCGCCAGCGGGTCGCTCTCCCGCCTGTCCAACGTCGTCAAACGCTGTGAACAGCGGGGCTGGATCGTACGGACCCCCGACCCGGCCGACGGCCGCTACACGCTCGCCGAACTCACCGACACCGGCTTCGACACCGTGCACCAGGCAGCCCCCACCCACCTGCGCTCCGTACGCCGGACCGTCCTCGACTCGCTCAACGCCACGGACCAGAAGGCCCTCGCACGCATCGCGCAGAAGCTCCAGATCGTCCCCGACGACTTCGGCTGACGGACGGAGCCGGTCACATCAGTGACACGGCGCGGGCGACGAAGAAACAGGCGACGATCGCCGCACCGATGAGGATGATCCACGTCCAGATGCGGGGGTGCTCCCAGATGCCGCCGTCGGGGCGCTCCTCGTGGGCCTCGGCCGTGGAGCCTTCGACGGGAGGGGTCTCCCCGGGGGGCACGAGCGGTTCTGTCATGTTTCCAGGTTCCTGCAGACACCCGGGGTACGCATCCGCTGCCCGCACACGCCCCGCGGACGCGGACGGCGAAGGTCCCGGCGGTGACACGACTGTCACCGCCGGGACCGGGCACCGCTGGGGTGATCACCGTCGCCGGGATCAGACTCCCGTGGGGTCCTTCTCGGACGTCCGCTGTGCCAGGGGCGCCGGCTCGTGGCCGCCCTCGCTGAGGCCGAAGCGGTCGTGCGCCTTGCGCAGGAGGGGTGGCGCGTACCAGGCCGAGCGGCCGAGCACGCGCATCGCGGCGGGCACGAGCACGCCGCGGACGGCGACGGCGTCGATGAGGATGGCCAGTCCGCTGCCCAGACCGAACATCTGCATGTAGCTGATGCCGGCCGTCCCGAAGGCGAAGAAGCTCACCGCCAGCAGACAGGCCGCCGCGCTGACGATGCGTCCCGTGTGCCCGAGCCCGTTGACCACCGCGGTCTCGTTGTCCGCGCCCTCGTCGTGCAGCTCCTTGATCCGGCTGGTGACGAACACCTCGTAGTCCATCGAGAGGCCGAAGGCGATGCAGAACATCAGCAGCGTCATGGACACCTCCATCGGCTGCGGCGTGAAGCCGAACAGATCGGAGAGGTGGCCGTCCTGGAACATCCACGTCATGACGCCGAGGGCCGCTCCCAGGCTGACGATGTTGAGCACCAGCGCCCGCAGCGGCTGCACCACGCTGCCGGTGAACAGGAACAGCAGGATGAAGGTGGTGAGGGCGATCAGGCCGCCGGCCAGCGGAATCAGGCTGATGATGGAGTCCTTGGAGTCGACCAGTGCGGCGTCCCGGCCGCCGGCCAAGGCGTCCGTCCCCTCGGGCGCTTCGACCGCTCGCACGTCCTTGACCAGGTCCTGGGCGGCGTCCGACATCGGTGTCAGGTCGCTCACCACGTTGATCCGCTGCGCCTCGGGGCGGCCGAGCGCGGCGTTGCGCGGACCGGGCGCCGCGGCCCGGCCGTCGGTGTAGGTCCCGGTGGACGCCTCGACGCGGACCACGCCGTCGAGCTCCGAGAGCTTGCCCGCGTACGAGTCCAGCGGTGCCCTGTCGACCGCCTTGTCCATGACCACGTGGATGGCCGCCGCGTCGCTGCCGTTGAAGTTCTTCTCCAGTTCGGCCGAGACCTGGCGGCTCTTGGCGTCCTCGGGCAGGGAGCGCTCGTCGGCGATACCGATGGTGATGCCCAGCAGTGGGCTCGCCGCCAGCAGCAGCACCGCGAGCACCGGCAGCGCGGTGAGGCCGGGACGCCGCATGGCCGTACGGGCCAGCCGACCCCAGAAGGGGACCCTGGAGCCGTCGTCCCGCTCCGCCTTCTTCGCCCACGGCAGCTGCCCCTCGTTGACCCGGTGCCCCAGGACCTTGAGCAGGGCCGGCATCACGAACAGGGTGCTGATGGCGGCGATGGCGACGACACCGACCCCGGCGTACCCGAACGAGCGCAGGAAGTACTGGGGGAACACCAGCAGAGCGGCGAGCGCGACCGCTACCGTGGCGGCGGAGAAGGCGACGGTACGGCCCGCGGTGTGCACGGTGTGCCGGACGGCGTCGTCCACGCTCGCGCCCTTCGCGAGCTGTTCGCGGAACCGGCTGACCATCAGCAGCGCGTAGTCGATGCCGAGGCCGAGTCCCAGGGCGGTGGTCAGGTTGGTGGCGGTGATGGAGATGCTGGTGGCGCTGCCGAGGAGGAAGAGTTCCGCGAACGTACCCACGATCGCGATGAGCCCGATGACCAGCGGCAGCAGGGCCGAGACCACACTGCCGAAGACGAAGAGGAGCAGCAGGAGGGTCAGGGGCAGCGCGATCGCCTCGGCAAGGACGAGGTCCTCGGAGGAGTAGGTCCCCATGTCGTCACCCACGGCAGCGGTGCCGCCGGCCTCGACGGTGAGCCCGGCGCCCTTCGCACCGGTGTACTCGTCGATGATCTCCTTGGCGTTCGCCCGCTCCTCGGTGTCACCGCCCTTCACATGGGCGAGCACCATCGCCTGGTTGCCGTCCTCGGAACGGAGGTCCGGGTTGCCGGTGTCCCAGTACGAGACGACGTTCGCGACCGTGTCCTCCTTCCTGAGGCCGGCCGCCAGTTCCGTGCCCTGCCGCTTGACGGCCTCGGCGTCGACGCCGCCCTCGGGGGCCCGGACCAACAGGACCAGGTTGGACTCCCCGCCGAACTTGTCGCTGATGACCGTCTTGGCCTTGCTGGACTGGGAGGACGGGTCGTCGAAGCCACCGGGCAGGAGCTTGCCGAACGCGCCGGCGCCCAGAACTCCCATGAGGACCACGGCCACGGCGGTGATGACGAGTACCAGCCGGGACCGGCGGATCGCCCATTCGGCTATGCGTTCAAACACGCACTCTCTCCTTGCATTCTGACGGCGTGAACCCTGGGCCCGCGCGGGTGGTGGGGATGTGGCCCTGAAGGTATCCAGGCGGCAAGGAGCTTTGGCAGTGCGAGATTTACCTGACACTGTCAGGTTTTTCTCACACATGAGGTTCGGGCAGGCAGGGTGGACTGAGGAGCCCGGTGAGGCCCGGCCGAGGACGCAGAACACTCGCCTTCCGGGTGCCGGCTCTCACACGCTCCGTCCGGGGATCGTCGGGAGGATCTTCTCGGCGATGTCGAGGAGGGCGCTGTCGTCCGGGAGGGCTCCGGTCGTGCTCCACACCGTGACGTCGAAGTAGCCTCCCCGGTCCGTCGCGTCGAAGGCCACCGACAGCGTTCTGGCCAGTGGGCCCTGCTCGACCGGTCCACCGGATCCGCCGCTCCCGAGATCGATCTCGATCCTCATGGTGTGGTCCGAGGCGAGGACCGCGGGCCGGCCGAGGACCACGACCCTTCTGACGTCCGTCTCCTGCCCGTACTTCATCAGGTTCACGTACTGGGCGATCGACAGCTTGTTGTACGTGGCCGAGACGTTCACGGTGTAGGTGTCGAACTGGACCTCGGCCTCCGGCTGGGCGACCCTCCCGTCGGTCAGGGGCGCGGTGTTGCTCGTGCCGGACGCCACGGTGGCGGTCTCGGCGGGTGTGCCCAGGAGCTGGGCGAGGTCGGGCGTGTTGAGCGCCTTGCACAGCTCGTCGCCGGTCACCGCCTCGGGGTTCTTCGCGTAGGCGCCCGGCAGTTCCTCCCCCTCCCCGCTCGGACACGAGGCGGCCCGCGGTGTGCTGTCGTTCTCGGAGGGCTGCAGACGCGGGCCCAGCCACACCGCGGCACCGAGCGCCGCGAACACCGCCACGGCGGCGACGGCCTGGGCCCACGCGTTGGGCTCCTTCTCGGGCGCGGGCGGGGTGGGACGCTGCGCTGCCGGCGCGTGGATCCGCGCCTGCGTGTGCGCTTGCGCCTGGACGGGGGCGGCGGTCCCCGCCCCGTCCGCCGAGGCCGCCGGGCCCGGGTTCCGGCGGGCGCGCAGGGCGCGGACCACCGTGCGCACGCGCACCGCTGTGAACACCAGGAACACCCCACCGATCCCGGCCAACACCCCTTCGTCGTCGCGGAGGGCGAGATGCACGAGGCGTACGCCGAACACGGCCCCGACCACGATGAACAGCGGCTCGCGGACCCAGAAGGGCAGGAGCCGGAAGAGGAGACCGAGCATCCGGCAATCTCACCAGGACAAGATCGCATCGGCTGTGGTGGAAGCCACAGTTCCGGCCTGGACCGCAGGTACCGTCCGGGAGCTTCCTCACCACGGTCGGCGGCGGCGCAGGTGGCACCGGTCCGAGGGCGGCGCGGCCCCATTGACGCGGCGCATCGCGGTGGGCGACCCTCCCCGCCGGAGGGAAGACGACCGTCACCCGCGCCGTCGCCACCACCGTCCACCCGGGTGAGCCGGCACTCGGGCTCGTCGAGGAGTTCGCCCACCCGAAACGCCTCCCCCGGACCGGGCCGGGCCGGGGCGCCGGCACCGCACTGCTGGACGTCCTGATGCCGCCCGCTCCGGACGACTGAGTGCGTGAGCGGCTCATGTCACACACGCGGAGAGAACAAGGTCACAACCGCTCCCTCTGCTGCTCGCCTGCCCGCCTGACCTAACATCCGACCATGACGCTCCTGCCTGACGACGGACTCGACCTCGCGGCCGAGTTCCCTCACGCGACACATGAGCAGTGGCAGCACCTGGTGGCGGGCGTGCTGCGCAAGTCGGGCAGGGAGGTGCCGGACGACGAGGCGGAGGACGCCCTGTCCACCGCGCTCGAGGACGGCCTGCGGGTACGCCCCCTGTACACCGCGCGCGACGCCGCCCCCGACCCCGGTCTGCCGGGCCTCACGCCCTTCGTGCGCGGCGGCCGCGCCCAGGCCGCCCGCATCGGCGGCTGGGACGTGCGACAGCGGCACACCGTGACCGACGGCGCTTCGGTCATGACCGACCTCGAGAACGGCGTCACCTCCCTGTGGCTGGTCGTCGGCGAGTCCGCCGGCATTCCGGTCACCGCGCTCGACCGCGCCCTCGACGGCGTCTACCTCGACCTGGCTCCCGTCGTCCTGGAGGCGGGCGACGCCTTCGAGCCGGCCGCGCGTGCCCTGTTGCGCCTGCACGAGGAGAGGGGCGTCCCCGCGGACACCGTGCGGGGCAACCTCGGCGCCGACCCGCTGGGCCACGAGGCCCGTACCGGCAGGTCGTACGAGACCGCCCCCGTGGCCGAGCTGGCCCGGCTGTGCGCCGAACGCCACCCCGGCCTGCGGGCGCTGACCGTGGACGCGCTGCCCTACCACGAGGCCGGTGGATCGGCGGCGCAGGAGCTGGGCTGCTCCCTGGCGACGGGCCTGGCCTACCTGCGCGACCTGACCGCGGCCGGGCTGGACCCGGCCCAGGCCCTGACCCAGCTGGAGTTCCGGTACGCCGCGACCGCCGACCAGTTCCTGACCATCGCCAAGCTGCGTGCCGCGCGCCGGCTGTGGGCGCGGGTGGCGGAGGTCTGCGGCGCGCCGCGGGAGGGCGCGCAGCTGCAGCACGCGGTGACCTCGCCGGTGATGATGACGCGCCGCGACCCCTGGGTGAACATGCTGCGCACCACGGTCGCCGCCCTGGCCGCCGGGACGGGCGGCGCCGACGCCGTGACCGTGCTGCCGTTCGACCACGCGCTCGGTCTGCCGGACGCGTTCGCGCGCCGAATCGCCCGCAACACCTCCACCGTCCTGATCGAGGAGTCGCACCTGACCCGGGTGATCGACCCGGCGGGCGGATCCTGGTACGTGGAACGGCTGACCGACGAACTGGCCCAGGCCGCCTGGACGTTCTTCCAGGACATCGAGCGGGCGGGCGGGCAGGCTGCCGCCCTGCGCTCCGGGACGGTCGGCGAACGGCTGGCGGACACCTGGGCCGTGCGCAGCGCGAAGCTGGCGAAGCGGCGGGAGCCGGTCACCGGGGTCAGCGAGTTCCCCCACCTGGCCGAGAAACCCGTCGTGCGCGAGCCCGCGCCCGAACCTCCGTCCGGGGGCCTGCCCCGGGTGCGGCGGGACGAGGCGTTCGAGGCGCTGCGCGCCCGTTCGGATGCCCACCTGGCCGTGACCGGCGCCCGGCCCCGTGTCCACCTGACCGCGCTCGGCCCGGCCGCCGCCCACACCGCCCGGCTCACCTTCGCCGCCAACCTCTTCCAGGCCGGCGGCATCGAAACCGTCACCGAAGGGGACTTCGGTGAGAGCGGGGCGCGGGAGGTGTGCCTGTGCTCCAGCGACGCGCTGTACGGGGAGCAGGCCGAGTCCAGCGCCGCCGCGTTGCGCGAGGCGGGCGCCGAGCACGTGTTCCTCGCGGGCCGTCCGGGACCGTACACGGGCGTGGACACCTACGTCTTCGCGGGCTGCGACGCCGTCGCCGTGCTGTCCGCCACCCTCGACCGCATGGGAGTGTCCTGATGTCCATCCCCGACTTCTCCGCGATCGAGCTGGGGGCTCCGACCGCCGAAGCCGACGGCTTCGACGAGTGGCGTGCGGCCGTGAAGAAGGCCGCCGACGGCGACGACCTCCTCTGGGAGACGCCGGAGCAGATCACGGTCAAGCCGCTGTACACCGGGCAGGACCTGGAGGGTCTGGACTTCCTGGACACCTTCCCGGGCGTCGCCCCGTACCTCCGCGGCCCGTACCCGACGATGTACGTCAACCAGCCCTGGACCATCCGCCAGTACGCGGGGTTCTCCACGGCCGAGGAGTCCAACGCGTTCTACCGCCGCAACCTGGCGGCGGGGCAGAAGGGCCTGTCGGTCGCCTTCGACCTGCCCACCCACCGCGGCTACGACAGCGACCACCCGCGGGTGACCGGCGACGTCGGCATGGCGGGCGTGGCGATCGACTCGATCTACGACATGCGACAGCTGTTCGACGGCATCCCGCTGGACCGCATGACGGTGTCGATGACGATGAACGGCGCCGTGCTGCCCGTGCTCGCGCTGTACATCGTGGCGGCGGAGGAACAGGGCGTACCGCCCGAGAAGCTGGCCGGGACCATCCAGAACGACATCCTCAAGGAGTTCATGGTCCGCAACACCTACATCTACCCGCCGAAGCCGTCGATGCGGATCATCTCCGACATCTTCGCGTACACGTCGCAGCGGATGCCCCGCTACAACTCCATCTCCATCTCCGGCTACCACATCCAGGAGGCGGGCGCGACGGCCGACCTGGAGCTGGCGTACACCCTCGCGGACGGGGTGGAGTACATCCGGGCCGGGCGTGAAGCGGGCCTGGACGTCGACGCCTTCGCGCCCCGGCTGTCGTTCTTCTGGGCGATCGGCATGAACTTCTTCATGGAGATCGCCAAGTTGCGGGCGGCCCGGCTGCTGTGGGCCAAGCTGGTGAAGCAGTTCGACCCGCAGAACGCCAAGTCGCTGTCCCTGCGTACGCATTCGCAGACCTCCGGCTGGTCGCTGACCGCCCAGGACGTGTTCAACAACGTCACCCGCACGTGCGTGGAGGCGATGGCCGCCACCCAGGGCCACACCCAGTCGCTGCACACCAACGCCCTCGACGAGGCGCTCGCGCTGCCCACCGACTTCTCCGCGCGCATCGCCCGCAACACCCAGCTGCTGCTCCAGCAGGAGTCCGGCACGACCCGCGTGATCGACCCGTGGGGCGGCAGCGCCTACGTGGAGAAGCTGACGTACGACCTGGCGCGCCGTGCCTGGCAGCACATCCAGGAGGTCGAGCGGGCGGGCGGCATGGCGCAGGCCATCGACGCGGGCATCCCCAAGCTGCGGGTGGAGGAGGCCGCCGCCCGCACCCAGGCGCGGATCGACTCCGGGCGGCAGCCGGTGATCGGCGTGAACAAGTACCGGGTGGACTCGGACGAGCAGATCGAGGTGCTCAAGGTCGACAACTCCTCGGTGCGCGACCGGCAGATCGCCAAGTTGCGGCGGCTGCGCGAGGAGCGGGACGAGATCGCGTGCCGGGACGCGCTGGACGCGCTCACGCGGGCCGCCGGCGCCGAGGGCAACCTGCTGGAGCTGGCGGTGCGCGCGGCTCGTGCGAAGGCGACCGTGGGCGAGATCAGCGACGCTCTGGAGAAGGTGTACGGGCGGCACGCGGGTCAGATCCGTACGATCTCCGGTGTGTACCGCAACGAGACGGGCGAGTCGCCGGCCGTGGAGCGCACCCGGGCGGTGGTGGACGCCTTCGCCGACGCCGAGGGCCGTCGGCCGCGCATCCTGGTCGCCAAGATGGGTCAGGACGGCCACGACCGCGGCCAGAAGGTCATCGCCACCGCCTTCGCCGACCTCGGCTTCGACGTGGACGTCGGCCCGCTGTTCCAGACCCCGGCCGAGGTGGCCCGCCAGGCGGTCGAGGCGGACGTGCACATCGTCGGGGTGTCGTCCCTGGCCGCCGGGCACCTCACCCTCGTCCCGGCGCTGCGCGAAGCGCTCGCCGAGGAGGGGCGGGAGGACATCATGGTCGTCGTCGGCGGGGTGATCCCGCCGCAGGACGTGCCGACCCTGCTGGAGATGGGCGCGGCGGCCGTGTTCCCGCCCGGCACGGTGATCCCGGACGCGGCCCGTGACCTGGTGGGCCGGCTGGCGGCCGGTCTCGGGCACGGCGAGCTGTGAGCCGGTGACGTGATGGCCCTCGAACTCGACGCGTATGTCAAGGGCGTCCTGGACGGCAAGCGCGCGGTCGTGGCCCGCGCGATCACCCTCGTCGAGTCGACCCGCCCCCAACACCGTACGCTCGCACAGCAGTTGCTGACCGAGCTGCTGCCGCACAGCGGCACGGCCCGGCGGATCGGGATCAGCGGCGTGCCGGGCGTGGGCAAGTCGACGTTCATCGACGCCTTCGGCACGATGCTGACCGGGCTCGGCCACCGGGTCGCCGTCCTCGCCGTCGACCCGTCCTCCAGCCGGACCGGCGGATCGATTCTCGGCGACAAGACCAGGATGGAACGCCTGGCCGTCGACCCGGCGGCGTTCGTCCGCCCCTCCCCCACCGCGGGGACGCTCGGCGGGGTCGCGAAGGCGACCCGCGAGTCGATCGTGGTGATGGAGGCGGCCGGCTACGACGTGGTGCTGGTGGAGACGGTCGGCGTGGGCCAGTCCGAGACGGCCGTCGCCGACATGGTCGACTCCTTCCTGCTGCTCACCCTGGCCCGCACCGGCGACCAGTTGCAGGGCATCAAGAAGGGCGTGCTGGAGCTCGCGGACGTGATCGCCGTCAACAAGGCGGACGGCCCGCACGAACGCGACGCCCGCACGGCGGCACGTGAACTGGCGGGCGCCCTGCGGCTCATGCACGGCAAGGACGCCTTCTGGACGCCGCCGGTGCTCAGTTGCAGCGCGCGCGAGTCGATCGCCCTCGACACCGTCTGGGAGCGCCTGGAGCAGCACCGCACCCTGCTGGACTCCACCGGCCGCCTCGCCGCCAAGCGCCGCACCCAGCAGGTCGACTGGGTCTGGAGCATGGTCCGCGACGAACTGCTGGGCCGACTGCACGCCGACCCGGCCGTCCGGTCTCTGGCTCCGCAGCTCGAACAGCAGGTGAGGGAAGGCGGATTGACGGCGACCCTGGCGGCGGAACGCATCCTGGACGCCTTCACGAATGACTCAGCCGTCCCTCCACCGCCCGCCTCCCCCCAGTGACCGTCCCGGATTTCAGCGGCTCCCCGCCGTCGCCGGGCCAGTTCCGACGGTCCCATCGCCGGACGCCACGCAGTCCGTCGGTATCCGGCGCCGCCCCGTGTACCGGTGCCGCCGCTCGGGGCAGGGCGGCAGCAGAGGAGCCACGCGGGCGCACAGGCCATCGGGGATGCAGAGCCCGGCAGCTGGGTACTGCGTCCACCAGAGAGGACCTGGAAGCCGCGGACAACGTCGACGGCTTCGTGGACCCGCCTGACGGACCCGGCCGAGCGCGACCATCCTCACTCTCGCGCAGGCCGAGGTCCTGATGAAGCGTTGGACCAAGAGCGGGGAGGCCATGGGCGGCCGTTACTTCTGGTACTCGGACGGACTCGTTGTCCGCGATGCCGGCATCGGCGGCCTCCGCGATGGCCGAGGTGTAGGACACAGCCATCTGTAGCTGTCCCACAGTCAACGGCACCGGGCGGAGCAGCACTCTCTGAGCGGTCTCGGCGATCGACCGCACGCTGGCCAGCTCAGCCTCCCTGCGCTCCCTGAGCACCGCCGCTACCAGGCCGACCCCGGTGACACCCGCCACCGACAAACAGGCGACAAGGCCCCGGTGCCCTTGGAACAGGCCGTCGTACAGACCCAGAGTGTCCGTCAGGGCGAGAGCCACCGCACCGATTGCCGCAGCCCTGCGCCAGCCGCCGAACACGCTGACGAACGCCGGCCCCAGCGAAACCAACGGCAGGCGAGGTCCCGCCTCGTGGTCGGCCCCTTCATAGGTGCACGGCTTCGCTTGTTGTCAGCGCGTCATCCTTGGCGCCAACCCCTTCAGCAGTCCGTCGCTGTACGCCGGTCAGCAAGGAGCGGGGCCCGGCTTCGGCGTCCTACGGCGCCGCTCCCGGCGTACACCGACCGCGGCTGTCCGGCGGCGGCCAGGACGTTTCTGCATACTCTTTGGTGGCGTGTCTCGCGGCCATACGGCGCAACGTGCGATTCGCGACGCCCCAGTGACGGAAGGCACCCGCATACCCCTGTCACTCTCCCACTGCACCGCCGGAAGCCGACGCAAAACCGAGGCTGCCCGCGCCGAGGTGACCCATGCGCCTGCTGCTCGTCCATCCCAGCGCCCTGATGTACTCCGAGATCTTCCTGCGGCTGGAACCCCTCGGCCTGGAACGGGTGGCCGGAGCTGCCCGGGACGCCGGTCATGAGGTTCGTGTCGTGGATCTTCAGGTGCTGGCAGAGGCTCGGCTACGCCAAGAGGTCCGGTCATTCCGGCCTGCGGCCGTCGGATTCTCCCTGAACTACTTGGCGAACATCCCGGAGGCCATCGATCTGGCCGCAAAGATCAAGAGGGAGGTGCCCGGCTGTTTCGTCTTCTTCGGCGGCCACAGCGTCTCCTTCGTCGCCGAAGAGGTACTGGAGCAGGCGGCGGGAGCGGTGGACGCCGTGGTCCGCGGCGAAGGCGAGCCCGCGATCGCCCCGCTCCTCGAAGCGGTGCGCGGCGGCGGGGTGGACGGCGTCCCGGGCGTCATCACCGTCGCCGGGCGAGGACCCGCCCCGCTGATGATGCACGGCATCGACTCCCCGCTTCCCGCCCGCGACCTGATGCGCAGCCGCCGTCGGTACTTCATCGGCGAGCTGGACCCGTGCGCCTCCATCGAGTTCACGCGCGGCTGCCCCTGGGACTGCTCGTTCTGCTCGGCCTGGACCTTCTACGGCCGGAGCTATCGCAAGGCCTCCCCCGACGCGGCGGCCATGGATCTGGCGCGGATTCGCGAGCCCAACGTGTTCATCGTGGACGACGTGGCCTTCATCAAACCCGACCACGGCAACGCCATCGCAGCCGAGGTCGAGCGACGCGGCATCCGCAAGCAGTACTACCTGGAGACGCGCAGCGACGTACTGCTGCGCCATCCCGAGGTCTTCGAACGGTGGGCAAGGCTGGGTCTGCGCTACATGTTCCTGGGCATGGAGGCCATCGACGCCGCCGGTCTGGAGCTGTTTCGCAAACGGATCAGCCCGGACGAGAACATCCGCGCCCTGGAAGCCGCCCGCCGCATGGGCATTCAGGTCGCCATCAACCTGATCGTCGATCCCGCCTGGGACGAGGAGCGCTTCCGGGTGGTGCGGGAGTTCGCGCTGTCCGTGCCCGAGATCGTGCACTTCACGGTGATGACGCCTTATCCGGGCACGGAGATCTGGCACACGGAATCGCGCCGGCTGACCACCCGTGACTACCGGCTCTTCGACATCCAGCACGCCGTGGTCCCCACGACGCTGCCTCTGGAACGGTTCTACGAAGAACTGGTGCGCACGCAGGCCGTGATCAACCGCAAGCACCTGGGCCTGCGCACCGCCTTCGGTGCAGCCCGCGTCCTCGGCCGCAACCTGCTGCACGGGCAGACCAACTTCGCCCGCATGCTGTGGAAGTTCAAACAGGTCTACAATCCGCGTCGGCAGATGGCCGACCACACCCGTCCGGTCCGCTACGAGCTGCCCCTGCCGAAGCGGGTCGACGTCGGTGACCGTCGTCAGCTGTACGTGCACACGCGCGGCGGCTCCCAGGCCAAGCCGGCCCCCCGGGCGGGCGACTGACCGAGACTCTGCACGGCCTGAGTCGGCGTGCCCGGTTCGGGGTAACACCCGGCGGCGTGCGAGCCGCCCGGAGTGCCGCTTCGCAGGTGAGAACCAGCCGCCTGCCTGCCACCCCTGGCAACGCCTCCGGACTCCGGCTCCGCAGCCGGCCTCCGCGCATTCAGGCCTCGCGACGTCGTGCCATGTGCGCGCCCCTCACGCGTCACGAGGTCCGGCACCGCTTCAGTCGCCCATGCTGTCCTCCTGGGCTCCGGTGTTCGGTGAGGTGGCGTCGCCGGCCTCGCCCCGGTGCCGACGCTCGGCCTCGGACTCCGGATCACGGGTCTCAGCGTCCTCAACTTCGCGCAGGACCTCCTCCAGCGCGCTCTGCGGACGGTCTTCGTCGCGTTCGTGGCTCTCGCTCACGCGACTCTCCTTCCTTGCCTCAGGCATCTGAGTCCGTTTCCGGCCCCGGGTACCCGGGGCCGGGCACCGGCACACGGGCGGCTCTGGACCTGGCCGGGGCGGACGGACAGCTGGTGCCGGGCACGTTCCGGGGCTGCGGTGTTCCTGTGCCAGCAGGGCCCTTGAATGTGGCCCTGCGCGCGGCGATGACGAACGTCGACAATCCCTCATACGCCGCAGCTCGTCCAGCTCGGCGCCTCGGCAACGGTCGGGGTGGCGGCTGCCGAGGAGGCTCCGACGGGTGGCTGCTGCGGCTCGTAACCGACCTGGACACCCCGCACGCGGGGCCACGACCGGACCGGAGTCGCCATCCTCACCCGATGGCGCCTCGGCGTGTCCGGTCGGCTTCCCTGCCCCTCAGGTGCTGTGGAGTGCGGACTCATGTGTGGCCCACACCCCGCAGCATTCGGAGGTACTCAGGACACCGGGCAGGAGGCCGGTCCGGCGGTGATGATCCTGTTCAGCTCGCAGTAGGCCGTCCGGGGGTAGTACGGCCCCATCGCCTCGGCCGTCGCCGTCGCTCCGCTCCCGGGCGGCACGCGATGGATCGCCTGGTCGAAGCCCGCCGAAGCCACCATGTTGCGCAGGATCAACAGGTGTTTGTCCGTCGGGGTGGCCGCGGACAGCGGAAGGAACGTGGCCCCGGGCACTTTCTCGATGGCCTCCCGCTGCTCCTCCGTACCCACCACGTACGTGTAAGTGCCGTTCTCGGACAGCTCCGTGTCGAAGTCCGCCCGGCAGCCCAGGCTCTCCGTGCCGTCGGGCAGCGGGTTGGCGACCACGGCGCCTGGTCCCCACCACAGGTTGTCGCACATCGACCAGTACCGGACCTGTGCCGTTCGGTCGGGCCAGGGCCGGGCGTGGTCACCACCGGTGGCAACGGGAGCCCTGCCCCGGACCACGAGGACCTGACCCGGGGGCGGGGCCTCGAAGCCGGTGCTCAGGTAAGCGTTGTCGGGGTTGGGATACAGGCCCGCGCCGGTCGAGCGGGCGAATGCCGGCTGCGGCGGCGGGTCCGCGCCGGGCGCTGGAGCGGGGGCGGAGGCACGGGGGCGGGCGGCGGGCCCCGCTGACTCCACGGTGGGTGCGAGAGCGTCGTCGCACGTCGCCACGCGCACCCGGTGACCGCCCCGGACGAAGGTCACGCGCGGCAGACTGATCTTCCCGTTCGGGAGATAGAGCCGGTAGATGACCGTGCCCTCGGCACCCGCGGCGGTGTCGGCAGGGGCGATCGGCAGGCCGTTGCGCCGATCACCGGCGTTCTCCGCCACGGTCACCGTGTACCGGCCGCCGGGGCGGGTGTGCCGCTGGTAGGGGTTCCGCCCGCCGCGGTCGGGGGCGATCCGGTGATCGGTCAGGGCGGAGGGCGTGCCGTCCGCCCCGGTGAAGCTGGAGCGGGTCGAGTCATAGGTGGCGTACGAGAGGTAACGGGCGTCCGGGTAACGTCCGTCGAGTTCGATCGAGAGGCCGTCCTGGACCTTGTAGTGCAGCAGCCAGTACTGGGCGCTGGTGTCCGGGTAGGCGACGTTGGACGTCCGGTAGCCGAGCGGCTCCCAGGCGCAGGCGGGGGTGGCGGGTGGCCGCGGCCCGGCGTGCGCGGCGGCCGTGGGCGCGCCGACGGGGAGAGCGAGGGCGACGGTCAGGAGAAGGGTGGTCCACCTCTTCACGAGCGGTCCTTCCGGCGTCGGCCGACCGAGACGTGATCGGCCGGAGTGGATGCGGATATGAGCGTGCGGGCAACGGGGTTCGGGCTTGTGCACGTGGGTCGGGTCGCTACGGCGAAGACGCCGCGGAGCCTGAGGACGGAACACGGCCCGTGCCGCCCCGGGGTGGTCATGCCGCTGGCTGTCCGCCGTCGGCGGACAGCCAGGACGCGGCGGCGGTCAGGAGATGCCGCACACCGGCGCCCACCGCGTGCCGGCCGGAGGGCGCGTAGTGCGGGGAGTGGTTCATGACGGTGCCCGGCGGGAGCGCACCGCGCTCCAGGCAGGCGACGGCCTCGGCGTCGAAGTCCGCCGGATCGGCGCCGCCGAAGTGGTAGAACGCGGACGGGCAGCCGGCCGCCGCCGCGAAGACCCCGAAGTCCTCACTCGCCGAGAGCGGCGTGGGCAGTTCATGGGTCCGCACTCCCGCGTCCGCGAGGGCGGACAGGAGGCGGCGGGTGGTGCACTCGTCGTTGACGAGCAGCGGGAAGGAGTCGTAGGTCTCGATGTCCGGCGCTCGGACGGCGCCCTGGGCGTCGGCCTCCGCGCGGACGAGGCGCCGGACGTCGGCGAGGGCTTCCGCGCGCGCCCGCTCGTCGTACGTCCGCAGGCTGCAGAGGAGTTCCGCGGCGTGCGGGATGACGTTCGGCACGGTACCCGCGTGCACGGCCCCGACCGTCAGAAGCGTGGACGGACTCAGGGCCGCTTGCCGGGCGGAGAACGTCTGCAGCCGCATCACCACGGCCGCCGCCATGACGATCGGGTCCACGGCGAAGTGCGGGGCCGAGGCGTGTGCGCCCGATCCGTGCAGGGTGACGCGCAGGCTGTCGGCGGCGGCCATGACGGTGCCCCGCCTGGTGATCACCAGGCCGGCCGGCAAGGGGCCCACGTGCTGCCCGAGGACCACGTCGGGGTGGGGGAAGCGGGTGAGGACGCCATCGTCGAGCATCGCCCGCGCACCGCGGCCCACTTCCTCGGCCGGCTGGAAGACGGCCACGACAGTGCCGCTCCAGGCGCCGGGATGCGCGGCGAGCTGACGACAGACGCCGAGCAGCGCGGCGACGTGCACGTCGTGGCCGCAGGCGTGCATGAGTCCGGGTTCCGCGGACGCGTAGGGCAGGCCGGTCTCCTCCGTCACCGGCAGCGCGTCCATGTCGGCCCGCAGCCACACGACCGGCCCTTCGCCACCGCGCAGGACGGCCACCACACCCGTTCCGCCGATCCGCTCGGTCACCTCCCAGCCGCCGGCACGCCGCAGTTCGCGCGCGACGGTCGCCGCCGTGCGGTGTTCCCGGAAGGCGATCTCGGGGTGGGCGTGGAGGTCGTGGTAGACGTCCAGCCAGTGTGGAAGGCGGGCGTTGAGGCCCACGCCGAGACCGGCCTCGGCCGGTTCGCTGTCAGGAAGGGCGGGAGACTGCGGACGCATCGTTGTCGTCTTCCTCGGTCGGGTGCTGGTCGGTGATGGCGGCGCGAAGCCGCAGCAGGAACTGTGGGGTGGTCTGGGGCACCAGGAGGACGGCGGCAACGGCCAGAACCGGACCGGTGGCGAGCGACCAGAAGGCGGCCCGGTAGGAAAAGGCGTCCACGACGTGTCCGAAGGCCACCGGCACGACGATCCCGGACAACTGCCCGCCGAACAGGATGACGCCGGAGGCCGCCCCGGTCAGCCCCGGCGGAAGGCTGCGCATCGGCACCGAGAAGCAGGGCATGTAGCACAGGCCCACGACGCCGCTGATGAGGGTGGCGACCACCACGTACTCCGCCACGTCCCCGGTGAGCGGCAGCAGGACGAGCAGCACCGCCGCGACGGTCATGGCGGGCACCACTATGCGCCGGGGGCGCCCCTCGTAACGGTCGGAGAGCCTGCCCCCGACGACCGCGGCGACCGCGGCGACCAGGGTGGGCGCCAGAGCGACCAGGCCCGCGTCGGACACCTCGAGGCCGCGCTTCTCCATCAAGAACGACGCGCTCCAGCTGTTGAGGCCCCAGATGACGATGTCGTAGGCGAAGAACATCACCGCGAAGCCCAGGATCGCCGGGGAGCGCATCAGAGCGGTCGCGGCGCCCTCGGCGGGTCTCAGCGGTGGACCGGTCTCCTCCTCGGGCAGCTCGGCGGGCATCCAGCGCCGGACGGCGAGTACCACGAGGACTCCCAGCACGGACACGGCAGCGAACATCACCCGCCAGTCCCAGTGAGCGAGTAGCACGGCGCCCAGCACCGCCGCCAGCAGGCCGCCGACGGCGTTGGAACTCTGGATCCAGCCGTTGGCCGTGAGCCGCTGCTCCGGCAGGCTGCGCCGGCTGAGGGCGTCGACGGCCGCCGCGGGGAACAGGCCCTGTGCCACACCGAACAGGGCGCGCATGGCCAGCAGCGCCGTGAAGGACCAGGCGAGTGCGGTCAGGCCGGTGAACAGCGACCACAGGGCCAGCGCCAGACAGATCATCCGGACGCCGCCGACACGGGCCGCGAGCAACCCGCCGGGTATCTGCGTCAGCGCGTACGCGACGAAGAACGCGGACAGGACGGCGCCGCGCTCACCATGCGTGAGACCGAACGTGTCGCCGATCTCCGGCAGGGCCAGATTGATGACCTGCCGGTCCAGGTAGTCGACGGCCCAGGCGACGAACAGCAGGACCGCGGTGGCCCGCGTGGTCTTGTGCACAGGAGTCCTCCCGCTCGGCGAGGCGATGCTTGGCGGACACCTTGCACCGCCGGCCTTCCACGGCCTCGGCATCGCAGGAATCCGGCACACGACCGACCCGTACGCAGGAATCCGCACCCCGGAACACCGCCGGACCGTGCGGTTTTCCCCGGTCGCCGGGAGGACGGCGGTTCACCAGCCGCAGTGATCTTCAAGTCGCCGCGACCGACTGCCAGAATGTGCCGCGTGCCCGCCTCCGACTCCGTGCTCCCGTCGCCCCACCCTCCCGTCGCCCCCCTCGCGCCCCCACGCTCCCGCCCGGTGGACCCGTCCGGTGGGCAGCCCGAGGCCCTGGGCGAACTGGACCTGGCGCTCATAGAGGCCCTTCAGCTGCAACCACGGGCCTCCTGGGCACGGATCGGCTCGGTCATCGGTGTCGACGCCACCACCGCGGCCCGCAGGTGGAGACGGCTCAACGCGGAAGGCCTGGCCTGGATGACGGCGTACCCCGCCCGGCACGCCTCGGTGGTCGCCTACGTGGACGTGGCCTGCGACGCGGGCGCGCTGGACGCACTGACCCGGCTCCTCACGTCCTGGGCCCCCGTCTTCAGCGCCGAACGCACCACCGGTGAGCACCAGTTGTTCCTCGGCGTCGCCGCCCGCGACCTCTCCGCCCTGGACGACTTCGCCTCCCGCCGGCTCGGCGGACTGCCGGGGGTGCGTTCGGTGCGGGCCGAGGTGTGCACCCGGGTGTACCGGGAGG
Organism: Streptomyces sp. NPDC058985; assembly: GCF_042740985.1. Lineage (NCBI taxonomy): Bacteria > Bacillati > Actinomycetota > Actinomycetes > Kitasatosporales > Streptomycetaceae > Streptomyces > Streptomyces sp. NPDC058985. Next base: position 69,023 of record NZ_JBHYJX010000011.1, read on the forward strand.
GAAGCGGCTGGCTGGTGCACGCCCTGGGCGGACGCCAGCGCTCCCATCTGGCCGACCGGGAATCGCAGGGTGGCCGACGGCACAGGGCGGGGCCGTTCGAGAGCGATCGCGATCTGCTCCTCGCGCTCGGTGCCGATGCACGCCGCAGCCATGCCGAACTCGCGCGCGATTGCGGGCTGAGCGACACCACGGTCCGCCGCCGGCTGCGCCGGATGATCGGCAACGAGGAAGTCTACTTCCGGTGCGACGTCACCCAGCGCCTCGCCGGCTGGCCCGTCGTCGCGACCTTCCGCGTCGCGGCGCCCTCCTCCGGTACGGACGCCGTGGCGCGCTCCCTGGCGGGACTTCCGGAGACCCGGCTGTGCTCGTCCGTCACGGGATCGGACAACTTGCTGCTGTCGGTCTGGCTGCGTTCACCCGGGGATGCCCCGGCACTCGAGGAACGAGTCCTGCGACGCCATCCGGAACTGCGGATCGGCGAGCGGAGTATCACGCTGTACACCGCCAAGCGTATGGGGCGGCTCCTGGACCGGTGGGGCAGGGCGACCGGGCACGTGCCGATCACGGCCGCGCCCGAGGCCGTTCGGTGGGGCCGGTGACCGGCTGGTGAGGCCCCACAGGGGCGAGCGCGGTGGCGGCGCGGTGGCGGCAGGGGCGAATTCGGGTCGTTCAGCGATCACGTTTCCAGTGTCCGCTCACCGCAGGAAAGCAGAGGAAGGGTTCCGGTACCGACGCCCGACTCCGAAGGAATCGCCTTGAACGTCTGCTGCCCTCCCTCCTGGCCGCCGTCGCCGGTGCCGCCTGCCTCACCGCCGCCCGACCAGCCGCCGCGAAGCCGGACTGCGGCCACGGCACAGCCGCCGTCCGCTCTTCCCCGTAGGGCGGCTGAAGCCGACCACGCCAGCGGTGCCGGACACGAACCTGGGGGCCGGCTCGCGCTCCTTCCCGGTCTCACACCAGCCAGATCTGACGGGCCACCATGAGCGCCGCCACCACCCCGGCCACCGACAGCTCCCACCACAGGAGCCGGCGGTCACGCTCGGCGTCGAGTCCGGTGCCCTCGGCGAAGCGCAGTGGCAGCGCACCGGCGCGGTCCGGTCCCGCTCGCCGGCCCGCCCCCGCTCCGGCGGCACGCTCGCCGAGCGGTGTGCGGGCCGGCGCGGCGGCCGGCACCGGGGAGCCGGGGGAGGACGCGGCGCCGGCGAACAGCTCTGCCGGTGCCGCCTTTCCGGTCTTCTCCGTACGCCCCCACGTCTGGTCGGCACCGCGCAGTTGGAGGACGAAGGCGTTGAGCGAGCAGGCGGCCAGGACCGACCCGTACCCGACGAGGTGGACCAGGGGAGCTGACAGCCACCCCGTCCGGGTCCCGGTGACGACCTTGGCGAGCCATGCCAGCGGCAGGCAGAGGGCGAGCCAGCCGTAGGCGAAGAGCATCAGCGGGTGGGGAGAGTCCCGGCTGAGGCCCAGACCGAGGTCGTCGAGCCAGGGCAGGGCCACCGCGGGCACGGCGGTGACCGCGAGGAAGAAGCACGAGATCAGCCCCGGGAACACGAGTGCCTCGCGCCAGCAGCGGCGTGCGGTGCGCGGGTCGACGGTGAGGCTGAGCAGAGTCACGAAGAGGTAGCTGACCAGGTTGACCACCCACAGCGCCTGGAAGGCGTACCAGGAACTGCTGGTGTCGGTGTAGAAGAGGAAGATCAGGGAGGCCGCGCTGAGGATCATCAGGAACGGTGTCAGAAGCACGGAGAACCACACCAGCCCGAAGAGCCAGGAGCCCAGCCGATTACTGCCGGTGAACCTGCCGCGGAACCACACCCTCCGGTAGCGGTGCGTCACCTGGTAGTTGCCGCGTGCCCAGCGCAGCCGCTGGCGCCACAGTCCGCCCAGGGTGTCGGGCTCCTCTGCCAGGACGAGGGCGTATCCGTCGAATACGACCCGGCGCCCGGCGAGCTGGCTGTCGAAGGTGGTGACCGTGTCCTCGGCCAGGGTGGTCGTGTCGATGACGCCGCCCAGGGCCTCCAGGTTGGCCCGACTGTGCAGTTGCGCCCCTCCGGCGAGGCAGGCCACTGCCCCCAGGACGTTCTGGGTGCGGCGCGCCGCGGCCTGGGCGGTGATGTATTCGTAGGCGATGTAGCGGGTCAGGTAGTTTCCGCGGCGGCCGCTGCCTTCCTGGATGTAGGCGGTGACCGCGCCCACACCGGGATCGCGGAGATGGCGGGCCATCCGCCACAGGGTGTCCGGTTCGAAGACGACATCGGCGTCCATCACGAGGACCGCCTCGGTCCAGTCGTCGGCGAGGACGTGCCGCAGGCCGTGGTTGAGCGTGTGCGCCTTGCCCTGGCCGCCATGTTCGCGCCGCAGGTGGACGACCGAGCCGGGATGCTCGCCGGCCAGGCGGGCGAGGACGGCAGGCGTGTCGTCGGTGCTGGCGTCGTCGATCACGTAGACGCGCAGGCGCTCGGCCGGGAAGGCGGAGGCCAGCAGGGTGGTGACGGTGGTGGCGAGGACGGCGCCCTCGTCCCGGGCCGGGATCAGCACCGCGGTGCGCGGCAGGTACAGGGCGACGTCGCGGTAGACGCCGCGGTAGCGCTGGAGGCCGACCAGGAGGAACTGCGCGAGGGCGGTCAGCAGCGGCATCGCACCGAGGAAGACGCAGGCGAACGCCACGGTGTGGGCGATCGACGTCAGTACCCTCACCGCCGCCTCCGCCCTCGTGGCGCGGCGGGTCCGGGCGGCGCCTGCGCGCAGGTCTGCCGGGATGCCGTGCCCGACGGGTCGAGCACGGTGGCGGCGTACGTCCAGGCTCCCACGGCCGCCGCGGTGTGGGCGTCGCTGCCCGCGATCAGCCGGACGCCATGACCGTGCAGGGCGGCAAGGGTGGCCGGGCCGGGACAGCACCACTTCTCGTTGGCCTCGACCGCGGCCCCCGTGCGGCGACACGCCTCGGCGATCCGCGCCAGCCGCCGCGCCCCGACGTCCTCCTCGCGCAGTCCCGCCTTGGGCAGGATGCTGAAGAGGTGGGCGAGGTGGCGGGTGCGGCCCGCGGGGACGGCGTGCAGGGCGGCGACCGTCGCGTCGGTCAGAGCCTCCAGCGCCTGCTCGGCGGTGAGCAGGCCGTGGGCCAGCCGCTCGCGCACGTCCCCGGGATCCGCCGGGCCGCCGGGGAGTGGGAAGCGGTGGTCCGCGACGGCGACGTGCTGCACGCCCGTGAGATCGCCGGGCAGGTCGAGGCGACCGGCGGTATCGAGCATCTTCGCCTCCACTCCGCAGACCACCCGCAGCGGGCCCGCGCCGCGGTCCGCCTCCCGCACCGCCCGGGTGTACTCGGGCAGCCAGCGGGTGCCGCGGCGAACGTGGTCGGTGACGCACAGGGTGCGCAGTCCGGCACGGCCGGCGGCACGGACCACGTCCGGCAGCCCGTCGGTCCCGTCTGAGAAGTCGGTGTGCGTGTGCCAGTCGGCGGCGAGCACGCCGTGGCCGCCGATCCGCGCGGGTGACTGCGGCGCGCCGCCGCGGGTCGTCATACGCGTCCCGCCACGGCTCCCAGTGCGTCCGGTGCCAGCACCACGTCCTCCCAGTGACGCACCGCCGACAGCTCACGGTGGGCGAGATGTCCCGGCATCCGGACGCCGAGCAGCCCGGCGACAGCCCATTGCGGCATGGGAACGCCCGCAGCGACGGTCAGGGACATGCCGCCCGGGGGACGCGGATTGATCTCCAGCAGGGCGGGGCGTCCCGTACGGTCCTCGCGTACCTGGACGTTGCTGATGCCGCGCAACCCGATCGCGGTGGCCACCTCGGCCGCCAGCCGGGAGAGATCGGGGCGGTTCACGATGTGGCAGGCGACGACGATACCGGAGTCGGTCTTGTCCCGGGAGCGCGGGACGGCGGCGACCGCGCAGCCGTCGGAAGCGACGAGGACGTCCACGGAGTACTCGGTGCCGGGGAGGAGTTCCTGCAACAGGTAGCTGCCGTCGTGAGCCAGTGCATCCGCGTCGGCCGGAGCGTCCACCCGTACGATGCCGCGCGAACCGCTGCCCCGGCGTGGCTTGGCCACCGCCGGCAGCCCGGCCGCGAACGCGGCGGCGGCCCCCTCCTCCAACAGCACGGTGTACGGAACGCGGACGACGTCGTCGCAGGCCCGCACCAGCTCCCACTTGTCCAGGCAACGCTCCAGAGCCACCGGAGGCGACACCAGTACCCGGGTCCCGACGGCGGAGAAGGCGTCGGCGGTCAGCGCCAGCGGAACGAGTTCGCTGTCCACGGTCGGCACCAGGACGTCCACACCCAGCCGGCGGCACAGGTCCAGCAGCGCCGCGGCGTACTCCGGGCTGTCACCCCGGGGCAGCAGCCAGCGGCGGTCCATCGGTACGAGGTACAGACCGGCTCCGTTCGCGTCGATATCACCCGTGAACAGTTCGCATGAATCGCCGAGGGCGCGCAGGAAGCACACCCCGGCGGGGCCGCCCGCCCCGGTCACGAGCACGCGGGGGCGGCGGCCCAGCGGCTCTGCGAGGTCGGGCTGCCGGGCATCGTCCATGCCAGTGACCTCTCGATCGTTCACACCAGCGACCTCTCGATCCCGGCGGTGTATCGCACCACTTCCAGCGGCTCCGCGAACATGTCGTTGGTGAAGCGGCCCCAGTAGCGCGCAGTCGCGCGGATCAGTCCGACGTCGAGGTAGGGGCGGGTGGTGGCCTGCGAGGCGTGTCGGGCGATGGAGGCCAGTTTCGCCTCCACGTCGTCCTCGCGCAGGCCGATGAACCGGTTGGGGGTGAAGGCGGTGGTGGCCGAGGGCGACTGGTAGCAGCTGATCCTGGGGACCCTGCGGGCGGCCACCAGGGTGGCCCGGTGCACCGCCCGGTGGTCCTGGTGGGTGTCGTGAGCGGAGTGCACCAGCACCACGTCCGGATCCACCTCCCGCACCACCCGCTCGATGGCCTGCACCGTCTCCGTCTCGTCGGTGATGTGTCCGTCGGGGAAGTCAGCCAGGTGGAACGACGCCCCCAGCGCCGACGCCCCCGCATAGGCCTCTTGCGCCCGTTGGTCGGGCTCACCGCCCCAGGAACCGTGTGACATCGCCAGCAGCGAAACCTGCCAGCCGTCGCGGATCCGTCGGTGGATGGTGCCGCCGGCACCGATCTCGCAGTCGTCCGGATGGGCTCCGACCACGAGCATCCGGGGCGGCTCGGCGACCTGCGCCGACGGGCGGCGGGCCAGATACGCGTCGTGGGCCCGCCGCACGGTCGCCACGACCTCGTCCGACGGCGCGTCGCGGCTCATGAGGTCCGCGGCTCCGGCCCGCAGCGCTCTGAGCGCGACGTCGGCGGAGAGCGTGTCCGTGGTGAGCACCACGGCGGTCGCGGGGAACTCGCGATGCCAGGTCTCCAGCAGCGCCGTCACGCGTCGGGGGTCCGGCTCGACCGCCTCGTCCCACAGCACGACGTGCCAGGCGTCCGGCCGTGAACGGATCGCCTCCAGGAAGCCGTCCTCGTCGCCGGCCTGGCCGACGGGATGGGCGCCGTGTTCGCCCAGCAGGGTGGAGATCCGTGCGGCGACACCGGGGTCCCGGTCCGCCACCAGCACGCTCACACCCCGCAGCTCACCCGCGCGGTCCGGACCGGTGCCTCCTTCGCCAACCGCCGGTTCCACACCGCGGTCGGCGTCCTCGCGGTCTGCCACAGCCCCTCCGTCCTCCGCGCCGGCATCCGATGTCACGCGACCTCACCTGAGAAGTGTCTTCGCGTACGGCGAGGCTCGCATCCGGAGTCGACGGCAGGAGGCAGCGACCGTACGGGCGGCCCGGCGGGCCGTTCAGCGCAGGCAGCGCACAGCGAGCAGGGTCGCGTCGTCCGTCCGCGGCGTCTCGTACATCGCGCGCACGACATGCGCCGCGTAGGCCTGCAGCCCTTCCGGCCCGGTCCTCAGCCCGTCCTGGGCGACCCTTTCGGCTCTGCGCCTGAGCAGCTCGGTGTCCGCGTCGATGTCGCTGCCCCGCCGCTCGACCAGGCCGTCGGAGTACATCAGGACGACGTCCCCGGGGGCGAGGACCGTCTCGACGGCCGTATAACCGGCGTCCGGAATCACGCCCAGGGGAAGACCCGTCGCGTCCGGAGGGACGGTGAGGAGCCGCGCGTGCCCGTGCCGCAGCAGCAGCGGAGACAGGTGCCCGGCGCTGACCCAGCGCAGCAGACGGCGATCCGGGTGATAGCGGCCCACGATGGCGGTCGCGGTGGATTCGGGCCCGTCGTCGTGGGCGACGTTGCTGAGCCAGCCCGTGAGCTGCTCCACAGGGTGCTCTGTGAACGCGAGGCCGGCGAGCGCGTAGCGGAGCTTGGCCATGAGGGTGACCGCGCCGAGCCCATGACCGCGAGCGTCGCCGAGCGCGAGCAGTGTCCGGCCGCTGGGCAGGGTGCGGGCCTTGTACCAGTCGCCGCCCACCCCCGCTCCCTCGTCGGGCCGGTACACCGCCGCGGTCTCCAGACCCGAGGGCACCGAGTTCCCGGCGAACCGGGGTGACAGGGCCTCACGGAAGGTGGCCGCCACCTCGCCGAACGCCCGGGCCCTTTCCCGGGCGCGCGCCGCCTCCCCTTCGGCGCGGCGGGCGCGATGGCGGGTGAGGCGCTCGCCGGTGACGTCCATCATCACACCCCGCACCGCCCACACCGGACCGCCGGGCGCGTGCACCGGTTCGGCGAGGAAGCGCAGGACGCCATGGTGCCGGGTGGTCAGGGCCAGGTCGCACTCGGCGGTGCGGCCGCGCAACAGCACGTCGTAGAGCGCGTGGTACAGCGACGCGACACCTTCGTGATCCGTCATGGCGGCCAGGTCCAGAAGACCGGGCAGGGGGACGTCGTTCTCCAGGCCCAGAACGGGCCGGACGCCGAGGGAGGCCCGGGGAGGCTGACCGGTCAGGTTCCACTCCATCCAGCACGCCCGCGCCAGGTGCTGGGCCGCGCGTGCCAGTGCATTCCGATTGCCTCGCTCCCAGGTCAGCAGCAGGTGCGCCCCGCAGCGTGCGACCCGTGTCTCCACGCTGACGCGTGCCACGTGTCCGCCGGGAGCGCGCAGGGCGAACTCCACCACCTCCGGTCCCTGGGTCGTGCCGGTGCGGTAAGCCTCGGCAAGCAGTCGGGGCAGTGACGTGCGGGCCATTCCCGGCAGCAGGGCGAGCAAGGGCACGGGCCGGCCCCGCCAGAGCGGAAGAGCCTCGGGCGGGATCACCGTGTCGGCGTAGTCGAGGGCTGCCGCGTTCCGCCCGACGTACCAGTAATCGCGTACGGCACCCTTCGCGTCGAGGGACGGGGCGACGAGGAGCGCCGGTGTCGGCACTGCGTCCAAGAGCTCCTGCCAGCCGGGGGCGGGCGACAACCCCGGGCCGGCGTCCGGCTCCTGCCCCACGGCCGTGCCGACGCGCTCCGACTGCGCACACACGGTGGACGACATGATCTTGCGGCGCTGTTCGGCGAGCAGTTCTCCGATCACGCCGGTATCTGCGTGTCCACCGGCTCTCCGGTGGGCACCGTCCGCCCCGGATGCAGCGGGCACCTGTGCTCACCTCCCGAAAGGGGACCGGTGGGTGCGACCCGAACCGCCCTCTCCCCTCCTTACCGTGCGCCCTACGGCGCTCAAACAGCCGGTCCCGTCCGCGGGCCACGGCGCCGGCTCCCAGCCAGGGCCGGGGCACCGGGTCGGTCTCGTGTGCCCCCACGTCTGCCGCGCCGTCCGTGACGCCGAGCCCGGCTGTGGCCCCCGGAAGCGGGTGCAAGACGATCAAGGTGAGGGTGGCTGCGCCGAACAGGCGCGGCATCGCTACTCCGAGCCGCACCCGCCCGCCCGGGGTCAACCAAGACCAGGCGTGAGCAACAGCACGAACAGGGCAATGGGCGAGAGCAACATGGTCGACATGTGCGCGAACAGAACTTTCGGCAGGCGCAACACGGCGAAAAACGTCGCACCTACCACCAGCCACCCGAAGTACAGCCTTCCGGCAGACTGCCAAGCAGCAGTCTCCTCTGCCCGGCTGGTTGGCTCTGTACCGATGACCCCTATGGACGCCAGGAGCAGCACGGCGCACACAATCAGGTCACCGAGAACGACGATCGCAGCCACGGGCCCGCCCGCGAGCTTGGCCTGGGCCCAAGGCCGTACAGCACTCATGAGTCCGGAGCCTACCCATGCCAGCGGGCCCGTCAGTCGAGGTGGCCTGGTACCGCCCCGAGTTCCTGCCGGGGCGGGCGGCCCCGTACTGGGACCGCCCCCATGAGCGCTCACCGGCTCACCGGCCCGCGGTGGCGTCATCCGGGCGTGCAGCAGGGTGCTGCGGGTGAGCCCGGTGCCCTGCTCAACATCGTTCTCGGCGACGTGCGCGTGGGCAGCTCGGAGCGGGTCAGGCCGCCGACACCGGCGTCACGGTCCTGGATGGTGATCGCTTGCATGAGGGGTTCCGCCTCTGTGTGCGAGAAGTTCGGGAAGCGGGGCCACAGGACGGCTGACCAGCCCCGTTGTCCGCCGGAGTCCAAGCCTACGAAGGTCTCGAAGCCGCCCCCGGCGATGATTCCGTCAGCGGCACCGGGGGCGGCGAGGGTCCCGAGGAGAGCCCCTCGACCTGTCCTTCCGCCGACACGCGAAGGACGGATGCAGCTCTCGCGGCTCGGTGGATCAGCGGGCCGGGACGGCGTCGGGGGTACGGACGCGGTCACGGATCCAGGCGCCGGCGGGCTTCAGCGAGGAGGTGCCGGCCCACGGCCCGTTCCTGTCGCAGGTGCCGGTCTTGAAGACGGCACCGGAGCGCTGGTCGTCGGAGAAGTTCCAGTTCACCCAGCTGATCTTCTTGCTCGCCATGAGGTCGAGGTAGCGCTGGGACATGGCGAAGTCGTTGCTCCCCTCGCCGGCGTAGTTCTGCGTCCCGAACTCGGTGACGAAGACCGGGAGGGCGCCGGCGGCCCGGGACAGGGTCGCCAGGTACTCGTCACGGTGCGAGTACGCGTAGAAGTGGAAGGTGTACATGATGTTGGCGGCGCGGACGGGGTTGTTGACCACCTCGGACTCGTCGGCGCCCTCGGAGACGCCGAACGAGGACCAGGCGCGCGTGCCGACCAGGACCGGGGCATCGGCGTCGATGGCGCGGATGGTCGGGATGATCTGCTCGGCGTAGCTCTTGACGCGGGACCAGCTCACGCCGCTGGGCTCGTTGGCGATCTCGTAGATGATGTTGTTCTTGTTCTTGTTGCGGTTGGCGATCTCGGTGAAGAACTGCCGGGCCTTGCTGAGGTTGGCGTTCGGGTCGCCCGGAGTGAGCATGTGCCAGTCGACGATCACGTACATGCCGCGGTCGGTCGCCTGCTGGACGAGGGAGTTCGCCAGGTCGGTGAAGCGCTTCGGGTCGGTTTCGTAGCCGCCCTCCTGCACGTAGGTGGAGACCCGCAGGACATCGGCCTTCCAGTCCTGGGCGAGCGCGTCGAGCGAACCGCCGGTCAGGCAGTGCGGGTACCACTGGGTGCCGTGGCTGCTCATGCCGCGCAACTGGACGGGGTTGCCGCGGCTGTTGCACAGCTTGGTGCCGCAGACCCTGAGCTGGCCGTTGGCGCCGACAGGGGTTTCCGCGGCGGGCGCGGCCGGCACCGTCCGCGCGGTGGCGGCACCCGCGCCGGGCGCCACGCCCAGGAGCAGGAGCAGGGCGCTGCCTGCGACGCCTGCCGCCACAGAGGATCGCCATGAGGTGGGGTGTGCGTGCATACGAACTCCGTTCATGGGACTGTCTGATAGGAAACTTTCCTAACTACAGAGAAGCAAGCACCGCCCCTCCCATCAAGAGTGCCGACGACATCCGGCCGACAGGGCATTCACAGCGTCCTGTGAACGGGGCACGTTCACGCGAACGTCATGGCGTTCCGGTCTTGACGCCCTGGAGAAGCGCCCCTACCTTCCCTTTCGATCCAATTCACATGAGTATTCAGCGGTCAGGCACATGAACCGCGACCACGAATCAGGTCCAGGACTCAGGAGGTCCCCCATGCGCACGCGCTCCCGCTCGCTGCTCACCTCCCTGCTCGCCGTGACCGGCGGGCTGGCCCTGCTCTCCACGCCGGCCCCTGCCCTCGGGTCGGCGGCCGTCATCGAGGTCTCCACCGCCGCCCAGTTGAAGTCGGCGCTCGCGGCGGCCGCGCCCGGCGACACGATCCGGCTCGCCGACGGCACGTACACGGGCAACTTCAAGGCCACCCGGGCCGCCACCGCGGGTTCCCGCATCACGCTCACCGGCTCGTCCAGGGCGGTGCTCACCGCCGGCGGCGGCTACGGCCTCCACCTGAACGCGGCCTCCTACTGGACGGTCCGCGGGGTGACGGTGACCGGCGGCCAGAAGGGCATCGTGATCGACGCCGCGCGCGGGGTGGTCGTGGAGGGCGTGACGGTCCACGGCCTGGACATGGAGGGCGTCCACTTCCGCAAGTCCAGCGCGGACGGCGTCATCCGGGACTCTCGCATCCACGACACCGGCAACGACGGGCGCGGCATGGGCGAGGGCGTGTACGTCGGCACGGCGAACACGCTCTCCGACCGGAGCGACAACGTGCAGATACTCAACAACACCATCGGACCCGACGTCGGCGGCGAGAACATCGACGTCAAGGAGGGCACCACCGGGACCCGGATCATCGGGAACACCTTCGACGGCGGCGGCCTGACCGGCGTCCACTACGACGACTCGTGGGTGGACGTGAAGGGCAACGACGTCCTGGTGGAGAACAACACCGGCACCCGGACCACGAACGACGGCTACCAGACGCACACCCAGCAGCCGGGCTGGGGCTGCGGCACGGTCTTCCGCAACAACAGGTCCGACCTGAGCGGAGCCGACGGGTCCACCAGGCTGGCCGTCAACGTCACGAACTCCGGCTCCGGTTGCCGTACCACGGTGTACGCGAGCAACACCGTGACCGGCGGCCGGGGGCTGACCAATATCGCCGTGACGCCGTGACACCGGCACCATGAGGGGGCGGCGCCGACCCCCTCATGGTGCCCCGCCGGCACGGTGACGACGCTCCCGGCGGGATCGGCCGCCGGCCGTGCCGCCCCTCGCGGAGCCGGGTACTCGTCCGTCATGGCCAGTCTGAGCATCCACGCGGTGGGACCGATCGACGCCGACGCGGCGTGGCAGCGGTATGTCCGGCTGGACGAGTGGGCCTCGTGGGCCCCGCAGATCAGGCGTGTGCACGCGGACCGGCGCCTGCTCGTTCCGGGGCTCACCGGTCAGGTGGAGTCGGTGGCCGGGATCAGGGTGCCCTTTCGGGTCGAGGCGGTCGACGAGGTACGGCGTACATGGTCCTGGCGGGTCCGGGTGGGGCCGGTGCGGATGCGGCTGCATCACGAGGTGCGGGCCGCCGAGGGCGGCTGCCGGACCGATCTCGCCATGAACGGGCCCGGGCTCGTACTGGCCGCCTACGCGCCGCTCGCCCGTTTCGCCCTGCGTCGGCTGGTGCGACGGTGAGGCGGCGGATCCCGAGGATGCCGAGGATGCCGCGGCACTCCGTCACCACATGCCGGTCCCCGGCGCGCCCTTGAAGGGGCCCCGCACCTCCGCGGTGATCCAGCCGCCGTAGAAGTCGCCCCTCTGCGCGCCGACCACTTGGTCGCCGACCGTGCAACGGTCCATCCGCCCGGGGTAGAAGGCGAGGAAGCCGGCGATGCGCTCGTAACCGGGTGCGGGAGTGGGATAGCTCCACGCGGCGCTGGAGCGCCGGTCGTCCTCCACCAGGACGTCCCAGTACGTCGCCTCGCCCTTCCACTCGCACCAGGTGGGTGCCGTGGCCGCGGGGCGCAGGAGGTCGGTGGCCACGTCCGACGGCGGTACGTAGAAGACCGGGGGGTGGCTCGTTTCCAGTACCTGGACGGCCTGCCGTGTCTCGGCGACCACGCGACCCGCGCACTCGACGCGGACCACACGACCGTCCTCCCGGAGCGCGGGGGGCCTGGGGTAGTCCCACACGGACTCCGGCTCCAGGGAGGCGGAGGGGGCCGGACGTCCGCCGGGCGACGGATCCAGGTAGACCTGGTCCTCGTAGCACCACGCCCACTCGTCGCCGGGCGCAAGGGAACGCACCACCGGATGACCGCTGTCGTCGAAGTGCGCACTGGCGTGAGCGCCGGGCGAGCTGTCGCTGCACCCGACGTGGCCGCAGGTCAGGCAGTGTCGCAGGCCGATCTGGTGCCGCCCGCGCGCCGCGCACGGCAGGCACACCTCGCTCAGGGGCGCCGGCTCCGGGAACGGCGTCCGGGTGTGAGCACACAGACGGCCGTCCGGGCGGCCGCCGTCGGGACGGGGCTCCCACCTCGGCTCCGTCCCCGTCCCACTCCGCGTCGTCGCCGCCTCCGTCCGGTGCGGTCGGTTCCGGCTCTCCATCTCCGCTCCTTCCGGCCGGGTCGTCCCCGGCTCACTGCCGCCTCGCCTCTGCTTCGCCTCCGTTCGGCCCACCGGATGCGGTCGCCGGTCAACCGCGTGAGACGCGGCCGCGGAGCGCCGTGAAGGCGAGGGCGAAACTGAGGGTGCCGACACCGAGCACCGCCAGCAGCCCCGGCCACAGCTCCGACCACGCCCAGCCGTCACTGAGCAGCGACCGCAGTGCGGCGAGGAGGTACGTGACCGGGTTGTAGTCGGCGATGGTGGCCAGCCACCCGGTCAGCGCCTGCTGCGGCAGGAACGACGTCGTGAGGAACGCGAACGGGAAGAAGAGGAGGAAGGAGGAGTTGACGGCCCCGGGGCTTCCCGTGCGCAGGGCGATCGCGTAGGGGAATCCGGTGAAGGCCAGTCCCCAGAGCCCGGCGATGACGACGAAGGCCAGAGCGCCGAGCACCCCCGTGGTGAAACCGACCCCGACGACGAGACCGAGGAGGATGACCGGGACGCAGAGCGCCATGACGAGCGCGAGGTCGGCCACCATCAGGCCGAGCAGCAGGGCGGTACGGCGCATCGGGGTGAGGAGCAGCCGGTCGAAGTATCCGCTGCTGATGTCGGTGACGAGTCCGCTCGCGCGTGACACGCCGGTCACGGCGAAGATGATCGCGACCGGGAGTTGGAAGGCCCGGAAGTCCTGTACGCCGCTCCGCTCGGCTACGGGTTCCAGGGCGCCGATGTTCACGACGAAGAAGAACACCGGAATGATCAGCGCGGGGACGACGGTTTCGAGATCGCGCGGAATGGAGCGCAGCGCCCGGATCGCGACGGAGATCAGGTCCCCGGCGAATCCGGCCCGCCGCGGCTCCGCGCGTACGATGCCGCCGCGCTCGTCGGTGGTGGTCACGAGGACTCCGTGTCTGACTGCCCGCGCTCCGTGCTCCGCGACGCCTCCGCGTCCAGGTCGCGTCCCGCCATGCGCTCCCCCGTGGCGGAGAGGAACACGTCCTCCAGCGACGGCCGGCGCAGCGAGAGCTCCTGGACGGTCACGCCGGGGGCCCGGGACAGTGCGACGGCCATGGGGCTGATCGCGGACGGGCCGTCGGACACGCTCGCCGTGAGGGTCTGGCCGCTCGTGTCCACCCTGCGCACGCCGTCGAGCGCCTCCACGGCGCGCCGGGCGTCGTCGACGGGACCCTCCAGCCTCACGACGACCACGTCGGTACCGATGGCGCGTTTGAGGCTCTCCGGGGTGCCTTCGGCGACCAGCCGGCCCCGGTTGATGATGCCGACCCGGTCCGACAGCTCATCGGCCTCCTCCAGGTACTGGGTGGTGAGGAACACCGTCATGCCCAGCTCCGTGTTGAGGCGGCGGACCTCCTCCCAGATGCGGGACCGGCTGACGGGGTCGAGCCCCGTGGTGGGTTCGTCGAGGAACAGGACCTCGGGATCGTGGACGAGGGCGAGGGCGAGGTCCAGGCGCCGCTTCATGCCCCCGGAGTAGGTGCCGACGCGCCTGCCGAGGGCGCTTCCGATGTCGACCAGGTCGGTCAGCTGAGCCACGCGTGCCCGGGTGGCGGCGCGGGTCAGGCCGTAGAAGCGGCCTTGCAGGGCCAGCATCTCCGCGCCCGTCTGCCGGTCGTCCAGCGCCGCCTCCTGCAGCGCCACGCCGACCCGGAGCCGTACCTGATCCGCCTCGGTCGCGACGTCGTGGCCCGCCACCGTGGCCCGCCCCGAGGTGGGGCGGAGCAGCGTGCAGAGCACCCGGGTCAGGGTGGACTTGCCGGCGCCGTTGGGGCCGAGGAAGCCGTAGATCTCACCGGCGCGTACGGCGATGTCGACGCGGTCGACGGCGACGAGGTCACCGAAGCGCCGCTCGACGACCTCCGCCGCGATGGCGGTACCCCGCAGTTCCATGACGTGCTCCCCGCATCGGCCTTCGCACCATGTGTACCGGCCGGAACCGCCGCGCGGATGCAGGCGCGCTCCCCGTCGGGGGACCTACGACGTCGTGGTCACCCCGCGCGCGGCCCGGGGCACCTTCAGGGCAGGACCACCGGGTAGGGCTCGTCGAAGTCCGCCGAACGGCTGACCTCCTCCCAGGCCGCCGCCTCGGCCGTCCGGTGGCGGGAGTGGTCCAGGGCCATCGTCGCCGCGTTCACGCCGAGGGGAAGGTGACCGGGGACGTCCTCGCGGCGGACGGTCCGCACGATGATCTCGGCGGCCCGCCGCGGGTCCCCCGCCGCGCCGTCCGTGCTGCGGCGCACGCGGCGGTTCATCTCGCCCACGGTCGCGTCGTACGCCTGCGGGATGTCGTGGACCGTCATCGACGAGCCGGCCCAGTCGGTGGCGAAGCCGCTCGGCTCGACGACCATCACCCGCACGCCGAACGGCGCCGTCTCCGCCGCCAGGACGCGGCTGAAGCCGTCGACCGCGAACTTGGCCGCCTGGTAGGAGGCGATGCCGGGCGACCCTCCGACCCTGCCGCCGATCGACGAGAACTGCACGACCGTGCCCGCCCCCTGGCGGCGCAGGGTGGGCAGGGCGGCCTTGGTGACGTTGTAGACGCCCCAGAAGTTGGTCTCGAACTGGGCGCGGAAGTCGGCGTCGTCCGAGGTCTCGATCGGCGACACGTTCGCGTACCCGGCGTTGTTCACGAGCACGTCGATCCGCCCGAAACGGTCCACGGCCGCGTCGACCGCGCGGCTCGCGGCCTCGGGGTCGGTGACGTCCAGGGCCAGGGGCAGCACGCGCTCGCCGTACGCGCCGAAGGTGTCGGTGAGGACTTCGGGGCGGCGCGCGGTGGCCACGACCAGGTCACCCGCTTCCAGGGCGGCGGTGGCCAGCGCGCGCCCGAGCCCTCGGGAGGAGCCGGTGATGAACCAGACCGGCCGCTCGCGGCCGCCCGCCGTCCCGGTGCTGTTCATGGAGGTGCTTGCGATGGAGGTGTTCGCGTCATCACTCATATTTTTAGTGAAACACCGTTGCCGTATTAACGCAACACCGTTTCACTAATGGCTTCTATGATGGGCGCATGACTGATCAGGCCGCCTTCCAGCGGGCCCGCAGCGTCCAGGCGAAGCAGGCCCGCGAGACCGCGATCCTCGAGGCGGCCCGCGCCCTCGGGGCCCGGCGCGGCATCCGGGAGATCACGCTCACCGACATCGCCGCCGAGGTCGGCATGCACAAGTCGGCGCTGCTGCGCTACTTCGAGACGCGGGAGCAGATCTTCCTCGACCTCACCGCGGAGGGCTGGCGCGCATGGTCCGCCGCGCTGCGGGGGCGCCTCACGGCATGCGAGCGGGCCGCGCCGGCGGCGGTCGCCGACGCCTTCGCCGCCACCCTGTCGGCCCGGCCCCTCTTCTGCGACCTGCTGGCCCAGGCCCCGCTCAACCTGGAGCGGAACGTGTCCCTCGAAGCCGTTCGCACCTTCAAGCTCGGCACGCTGGAGGAGGTCACACGGATCGGCGCCGAACTGGACCGGCTGCTCGGCCTGAGCGAGGAGCAGGCCGTCGACACGGTCGCGACCGCGACCTCCATGGCCGGAGCCCTGTGGCAGATGGCCACACCCCGCGCGGCCCTGCGGGAGCTCTACGCGAGCGAACCGCAGCTCGGCCACGCCGTCGTGGAGGTGGAACCCCGGCTGCGCCGCGTCCTCACCGCCCTGCTCATCGGCATGAACGACGAGAGCGGCGCCCGCACGAACTGATCCGCCGCGGACCCTCGTGAGGACGGGGCTTGCCCGTCGTTCCGGCGACGGGCAAGACGGCAGCCTGCGCCCAACAGCCCGCCCTGCCCATCACCAACCGCGTCCCCGGCACGCGCACCCTGCGGGCGTTCGTCGGCCCTTGAGGCACCCGGTTCGGGGCAGGCGGGATGCCAGGGGCCGGGCCTCGGGCCGAGCCTCCGGAGCGGGAAGGGGCTTGCGGTGTTCGAGGGTTTCGCGGCCGAGACGGTGGACGCCGGCGAGGCATCCGTCTTCGTGCGGTACGGAGGAGAGGGGCCGCCCCTGCTGCTGTTGCACGGCCATCCCCGTACTTCGGCGACCTGGCACCGCGTCGCGCCCCTCCTGGTCCGGCGCGGCTTCACCGTGGTCTGCCCCGACCTGCGCGGTTACGGCCGCTCCCGAGGACCCGCCCCCGCCGCCGACCACGCCCCGCATGCCAAGCGTGCCGTGGCCGGGGACATGGTCGAGGTCATGCGAGCGCTGGGGCACCGGCGCTTCGGGCTCGCCGGCCATGACCGCGGGGTGCCGGTGGCGCTCCGCCTCGTGCTGGACCACCCGGAGGCGGTGACCCGGGTGGCTTTCCTGGACGGGATACCCCTCAGCGAACATCTGGCCCGCGCCGACGCACGGTTCGCCACCGCGTGGTGGCACTGGTTCTTCTTCGCCCAGCCGGAGATTCCCGAACGCGTCATCAACGCCGACCCGGACGCCTGGTACCGCGGCGACCCCCAGGTCATGGGGCAGGAGAACCACGACGAGTGGCGGGCCGCCACGAGGAACCCGGACGTCGTCCGCGCGATGCTGGAGGACTACCGCGTCGGGCTCACCGTGGACCGGCGCCACGAGGAGGAGGACCGGGCGCGGGGCACACGGATCCACTGCCCGGTCCTCGTTCTGTGGTCACTGCGGGACGACCTGGAGGACCTGTACGGCGACCCGCGCGCAATCTGGCGCGACTGGGCCGACGACGTGCGCGGCCGGGGCATCGACGCGGGCCACCACGTCGCCGAGGAGGCCCCCGGCCCACTCTCCGCCGCCCTGGGCGACTTCTTCGCCCTCTGATGACTGCCGCAGACTCGCCCTCAGCAGATGTCGAGGCGATTGAAGTCGTACGTCGCCTCGTCCCGCACCGTGTAGATCCGGCCGTCCGCGGGGATCTTGACGTCGAACCTGGGCCCCCAGAAGTGGACTTGGGCTCCGCCGGTCTGGTTGTTGCGGACGGCGAGCGCGTCGATGAAGTTCGACAGCGACCGCGTATCGCACTTGAACAGGTGGAAGACGCTGTGCCTGCCGTCGCCCTGGCCCACCGACACGCAGGCGATTCCATCCGCCACCGAGCACGCGACAAGCGCCGCGTTCCGGTCGGCGCTCGCCACGTTCCGCTGCACCCACTCCCCCGAGAACAGCGGGTAGATCTGCGGTGTCCACGCCGCCGTTCCGGCCTCCCCGTTCGATGCCGCCTGCGCCGGTGCCTGCGCGGCCAGCGGAACAAGGGCCGTGGCGATCACCGTCGCGACCATCGCGGCCGCCCATGACCTGAGACCTCTCGACTTCATGTGCTCTCCTCCTGCAATCGCAACCGATGCAGCCGCCGCGACGGCGAGACGCGGTCACCACGGCTGGCGCTCTTGTCCGACCGGAGCACACACCTGTCCTGCTTCGACGGCCATGACAGCCATGACAGCCGGTAACTCCCCCGAGTCGGCGCCTCGAAGCGTAGACCGCGCCAACGGCTTCGCGACCCTGAGAATTGCCAGGGTGGTGCGCGCGACGGCCGTGGACGGGGCGGTGACGGTGCACGGAGGCCCCGTGGCTACGCTCGACTCTCCCTGAAGCCGGAGTTGAGGAGAGCAGACCGTGCGCAGCGCCACCGTGACGCCCGGAGGCAGCCGGATCCGCTGGGTCGAGCTGCCGGGGCAGGAGCCGCCCCGCGTCTACGTCCACGGTCTGGGCGCCACGTCGCCGGCCTACTTCGCGGAGGTCGCGGTTCATCCCCTGCTCGCCGGACGCCGGTCGCTGCTGGTCGACTTGCTCGGGCACGGCATCAGCGACCGGCCGACGGAATGCGACTACACCCTGGAATCCCACGCCGATGCCCTCGCCGCGGCCCTCACCGGTGCGGGTGTCGTGGGCGCCGAGCTGGTCGCGCACAGCATGGGTGGCTCGGTGGCCATCGTCCTGGCCGCCCGGCACCCCCGGCTGGTCTCCCGCCTGGTCGTGGTCGACGGCAACCTCGACCCGGTCCCCGCCCGCGCTCGGCTCGGCGGGCAGCGGCGGCATCGCCGCCTACTCCGAGGAGGAGTTCCTGGCGGGCGGCTGGGAGGAGGTCCGGGACAGGGCCGGTTCCCTCTGGTGGTCCACGATGCGCTTGGCGGGCCGGGAGGCCCTGCATCGCAGCGCCGTGCACCTCACCCGCGGCACCGTCCCCACCATGCGTCAGCTCCTGCTGGACCTGAAGATCCCCCGCGCCTACCTGCTGCCCGAGGCCGACGGCCCGCTCCCGGGCACCGACGTGCTCACCGCAGCCGGCGTGTCCGTGGTCCCGGTCCCCGACTGCGGGCACAACATCATGCTGGACAACCCGGAAGGCTTCGCCCACGCCACCGCGGAGGCCCTTTCGGACGGCTTCCGGCGGTAGGCCCAGGGCCGAGCACGGCGTCCTCCTCGGACGGGCCGGGGGTGGGCCCGGTCACTCCACGGCGTTCAGCCGAGGCCGGCCGCCACCGCTGCCAGCGCGGTACGCAGGGTCGCCGCGAGCTCCGCCCGGGCGGTCGCCGCGTCGATGCCGGGCTCGGCCGTCCGGTACGCGTGGTGTTCGACCGCCGCGCGGAGAGAGGCATTGAGCATGGCGGCCCAGACGGCGGGCCGCACGTCGCCGTCGGGCAGCCCCGCCCGTTCGGCGAGCGCGCTCGCGAAGACGGGCTCCGCCTCGTCGTGGGTCTGCAGCCAGACCGCCCGCAACCCCGGTTCCCTCCGGGTCAGCCGCAGCAGGGCGCCCACGTCCGGGCCCGGCAGTGCGGCGTCGGCGGCCCACAGGTGGTCGAAGGCCTCCTCCAGCGGTTGCCCGGCGCTCCACTGGCGCAGCGCGGCGGCGATCGCGTCGATTCCCGTCGAGAAGAACGGGCGTACGCAGCTCTCCTTCGTGGGGAAGTAGCGCCAGACCGTGCGTGCGGAGACGCCGACCGCCTGTCCGATCTGCTCCCCCGTCGTCGCGGCGACGCCCTGCGCGACGAAGAGATCGACCGCTGCCCTGGCGATCCCCAGCCGAATCTCGGCCTTGCGCTCCTCGGTCAGCGGGGGGCGTCCCGTCCGTCCCCGAGCTGCGGTCATCTGAGCCTCCGGCGCCAATGAGCATTGCGTCGGTCATTCTGTCACCCACACTTTATGTCACTCAGAGACACAAAAGGCTAGAGTGCTGGTGCGGCAGGACATGAGTCCTCCGCGTCAGCACGTTCTGGATGGAGTAGTTCATGACCGACGATGTGAACGGTCGCAGCGTGATCGTCACCGGAGCCGGCTCCGGCATCGGGCGCGCGGCGGCACTCGCCTTCGCCGCGCAGGGTGACCGTGTCGTGGTGGCCGACCTCAACGCCGACGGAGCCGGCGCTGTCGTCGAGGAGATCGAGACGGCCGGCGGCACGGCCGTGTCCGTCGCGGGCGACCTGAGCGAGCAGGGTGTCGTCGACACGGTCACGGCAACGGCGGTGGGGCGGTTCGGCGGCGTGGACGTGCTGGTGAACAACGCCGGGATCATGGACAGCATGTCGGCGCCGGCCGACGTGAGCGACGCCGAGTGGGACCGCGTCCTCCGGGTCAACCTGACCGCGCCTTTCCTGCTCACCCGGGCCGTGCTGCCCCACATGCTGGCCGCCCAGCGCGGCGCCATCGTGAACACCGCCTCGGAGGCGGCGTTGCGCGGCAGCGCGGCCGGCGCCGCCTACACGGCCTCCAAGCACGGCGTGGTCGGACTGACGAAGTCACTGGCGGTGATGTACCGCAAGAACGGGATCCGGGCCAACGCGATCTGCCCGGGTGGCACCGCAACCGCCATCTCGGTCGAAGCCGACCGCACGGCGCACGGTCCGGCGGCGCTCGGCCGGCACTTCGTCAACCTCGGCCGTGTGTCGCGGCCTGAGGAGCAGGCCGCCGCGATCCTCTTCCTCGCCTCCGACGCCGCGAGCAACATCAACGGCGCGATCCTGCCGGTCGACGACGGCTGGTCCGCCGTCTGATCGCGGCGTCCGGTCCACCCGCCGAGTTGCCGCGCTGCTTCCTGGGCCGGCCGAACGACCGGGCCCGGGAAGCACATTGCGTCTCTCTCGCCACGTCGCGGACTCAGGAAGGCCGACGGGCGGCGAGAACGTCGCTCATGGATGTCGCCCGCCACCGCGTCAGGAGGTCGTGGAACGCGGCAGCGCCGTCGGGGTAGGCGATGGGGCCGTTGGGCCGGCCGCGTCCTTCGCCGTTGTAGTACCCGGGGGTGCACTCGGCGTGGAACCACTCGTGGTCGGGCGCGCCGTCGGACAGGACCGCGAGCCAGGCGTCCTCTGCCTCGCCGGAGGGTTCGACGACGGCTCCCCCGGCCTCGGCGGCGGCGACGAGTGCCGCCGCGTGCACGGCGTGCTCGTCGAGCACGTGCGTGAAGTTGACGCTGCTGGCGCTCTGCGTCGCCCCCAACTGGATGAGGTTCGGGAAGCCGTTGCGGGTGAAACCGTGCAGGGACCGCGGTCCGCGCTGCTTCAGCGCGTCCAGCAGTCGCACGCCGCCCCGGCCGCTGACGGACAGCTTGCCGGAGTGGACGCCGGAGACGCCGACGGAGAACCCGGTGGCGAAGACCAGGCAGTCGAGCGCGTATTCCGTGTTCCCCACCACCACACCGTGCTCGGTCATGCGCTCGATGCCGTGCGTGTCCGCCGTGTCGACCAAGGTGACGTTGTCGCGGTTGAACGCCTGGAGGTAGACATCGGAGAACGTGGGGCGTTTGCAGGCGTAGCGGTACCAGGGCTTGAGCTTCTCGGCGGTGTCCGCGTCGGCGACGATCCCCTCGACGCGCTCGCGGATCTCGTTCATCTTGCGGGCGTCGGCGACCTCGTAGGCCTCTTCGAAGACCTGCCGGTCGGCCGGCCGGCGGAAGCTCGGCAGGAGCTTCTCCAGCAGGCCTGCGGCGGCGGTCCACCGGTCCGCCACCAGGTCGTGTCCGGCGGATTCCCCCGAGACGATGCGCAGGAAGTTGTCGCGGCGTTCGCGTGCCCAGCCGTCGTGGTCGGCGCCGACGTCCCGCGCGGTCGTGCGACGGTTGGCGCGCACGTCCACGGTGGAGGGGGTGCGCTGGAAGACGTAGAGGTGTCCGGCGTCCTCGGCCAGCTTCGGGATGACCTGCACCCCGGTGGCGCCGGTGCCGACCACGCCGACGCGCTTGTCCGCGAGGCCGGTGAGTCCGCCGTCGGGCGTCCCGCCCGTGTAGCCGTAGTCCCACCGCGAGGTGTGGAAGGTGTGCCCCTTGAAGTCCTCGATCCCGGGGATGCCGGGCAGCTTCAGCTCGGTGAGCGTGCCCGTCGCCGTGACGACGTACGTGGCCCGGAACCTGTCGCCCCGATCGGTCGCCACCCACCACGACTGCGTGGGCTCGTCCCAGGCCAGGGAGGTGACGGACGTGGAGAACAGCGCGTCCGCATAGAGGTCGAACTTCTCGGCGATCCGCACCGCGTGGCGGCGGATCTCCTCCCCGGGGGAGTACTTCCACTCCGGTACGTACCCGGTCTCGTCGAGCAACGGCAGGTAGACGTGGGACTCGATGTCGCAGTGAATGCCCGGATACCGGTTCCAGTACCAGGTCCCGCCGAAATCACCGCCCTTCTCCACGACACGGACCCGTTCGATCCCCTGTTGCCGCAAGCGGGCACCCGCCAGGATGCCGCCGAATCCACCGCCGACGACGGCCACGTCCACGTGGTCCCGGAGAGGTTCACGCTCACCCGTGCGCGTCGCGTACGGGTCCTCGTCGTAGGAGCCGAACTCCGCATCGGCGGACAGGTACTGCCGGGTGCCGTCGGGGCGTACCCGCCGCTCCCTCTCCTGGCGGTAGCGCCGCCTCAGCTCGGCCAGTGCCTCGGAGGAGATTGCATCCGGGTACGTCATGTGGGGGGACCTCTGTCCTTCCGGTTCGGTGCGCGGAAGTCGCTCCGCCGACGCAAAGACGCACAGGCGCACCGGACTTGAGCTGGCATGCACTACCGTAGCAAGAACCGGACAACACTGTCCGGTTGCGATGCGGACAGCTTCCGCAAACTTTCGGACAGGAAGAGCGACCCCATGCAACGACTCCCGATCCGATCCCTCACCGGACTCGCCGCGCTGGGCCTGTTGGTCCTCACCGGCTGCGGTACGGACACTCGGCCCGGCCCCCAGGGCGCTTCCGCCGCCGGCGCCGGCGCCGACCGGACCATCCGCGCCCAGAAGGTGATGCGGCTGACGGAAGTGCACCCCGAGACGGGCATGACCCTGCTGGAGGGGCCGGCCTTCGGCGCGGACGGCAGACTGCTCGTCGTCGATGTCACCGCACCGGCCGGAGAACCCAAGGTGCTGCGCGTCGACCTGAAGCGGAAGACGTCGCGTCCGGTCCACACCGACGACCGCGGCGCCTACACCTCGGCCCAGTTCAGCCCCTACGACGGGCGCGTCTACCTCACCGACTTCTCCCACGGCGACATCGTCAGCCTGGCGCCCGACGGCAGCGACGTGCGGACCTTCTTCTCCGGTGAGGTCGACGGCGCGAGGATGAACCCGGACGACCTCGCGTTCGACCGGGACGGCAATCTCTATATCAGCGACTCACGCGGTATGTCCGAGGGCGCGGCGACGGGGCGCGTGGTGCGCATCGACCGGGACGGGGGCGACGCCACCGTTCTCGCGGACGGGCTGGCGGCGCCGAACGGCATCTCCTTCGACTCCGAGTACCGCGGTCTGTGGGTCAGCGAACTGCTGGAGAACCGTGTGTCCTACCTGCTTCTCGACGGGAAGGGCCACGTGACGTCACGGCACACGGGCATCAGGGTGAACGGCGGTGTCGCACAGACCGACTCGATCGCCGTGGACGCCGACGGCAACCTGTACCAGGCGCTGCACGGCCGCCCCGCGATGGCCGTGTACGACCGGAACGGCGAGCGCCTTGCCACCGTCGAGGTCCCGGCCCGCGAGGCACAGGGACTGCGGTCCGCGACCAACGTCGCCATCACGCCCGGGGGGACCAAGGCCTACATGACGGTCAGCGGAGCTGACGGAGGCTACCTGTATTCCTTCGGGGCACTGGCGGAGGGCGTCCGCCAGTCCAACGGCGGCTGAACCACCGTTCTCACCCGCCGAGCGGGCGCACCGGCCCCACTTCCACACCGAGCAGCCGCCAGGCCGCCATCGCCCGGCGTTCTCGCGACTCGCGGGTGGGGCCGGTGACGGCGCCCGACACCATGGCGACCGCGATCATCAGGTCCTCCTTCGCCGCGGCCAGCCGATGACCGGGCGGCAAGTGTGCCCGCAGGGCTCGCTCGACGCGCTCCGACAAGGCCGCGGCATACGCCGGGACACCCGGACCGCCGGCGGCCCCGTCGGCGTGCAGCATGCTGATGAAAGCCGCCGACTCGGTCTGATGCCAGGTGAGCACGCCCAGGATGCGCGCGATGTCGGCGTCCGGAGCCTGCGCGGCTTGCTCGATCTGCCGGACGTTCTCGTCGAGGACGGCGGTGGCGACGGCCGCCCGGTCGGGAAAGTGCCGATAGAGCACCCCCTGTCCCACCCCGGCCCGGCGCGCGATCGCGGACAACGGAGCGTCGAGGCCGTTCTCCGCGTAGATCTCCCGCGCGGCCGCGATCACGGCGGCACGGTTGCGGGCGGCCACCCTGCGCCCGTCGTTCGCCGGCCGTCGCTCATCGGACACGGGTCGCTCAGTCATCCCCGGAGCCTATCCCCCGGCGCCGGAGGCCAGTTGCGTGCCGCTCACCGACTCAGACCTCTCGGCGGAACCGGAGGAATTCGGCCACGTCGTCGCGCGGGGCGGAGCCGGCGTCGTCATCTCCAGCATGGCCGGCCATATGCTCCCCGCTCCGATGCGGCCGGAGCAGGAGCAGGCTCTCGCGCACACCCCCGCCGACGAGCTGCCGGCCCTGCCCTTCGTCACCAGCGGCGACCTCGGACCGACGGCCTACGCATGGGCCAAGTACGGCAACCGCCTGAGGGTGCAGGCGGCGAGCATCTCCTGGGGGCGGCGCGGAGCAAGGATCAACTCGATCAGCCCCGGCGTGATCGCCACCCCGACGGGGCAGCAGGAACTGGAGGGAGCCGGCGGCGACACCGTGCGAGCGATGGTCGCCGCCTCGGCCACCGGTCGCGTGGGCACCCCCGACGACATCGCCGCCGCGGCGGCGTTTCTGCTGGGCCCCAGCGCCAGCTTCGTCACCGGCACCGACCTGCTGGTGGACGGCGGGGTCGTGGCAGCCGTCCGCGCAGGCCGACTCCACAGGGACCGCTGAGGCCCCCGGCCAGCACCGGCAGGACGTGCGCCTCAGTTCGGTCGGCGGGTGGCGGTGGCGTGGAGGCTTTCCAGTGCGTCCAGGACGACGGTGTTCCAGTGCCAGGACAGCCAGCGACCGGTGTGGGCGCCGGTCTGCTGGAATGCCGCGAGTTGGGCTGTGGTGAAGTCGGCCATGGGGTGTTCGTGGTGGGAGGAGACCATGCCCAGGATCGCGCCGCTGCCGCTGGTGAGGGGGACGCTGTGGGCGGCGCGGCTGCCCGCTTGCAGGATCGCGTAGCGGGACGCCTCGTCGAACACCTCCGCGCTCGCCACGTCTCCCACGGTGACCTGTCGGCGTTCGGTCGCCGCCTGGGCGCAGGCGGTGGTGGAGCCGTCGACGAAGGCGAAGAATTCGGTGAAGTACCTGTTCAGTCCCGCGTGGCGGGCCAGGTGCAGCCGGTCGCCGTCCAGGAGCTGGACGTTGCCCATCGGCGTCTGCGCGATCGACAGCACTCGGTGCAGTACCGCCTTCAGCACGGCTCCCTGAGCGCCGCGGGAACCGGGCTCCAGCGACAGCCCGGGCAGACGTGGCGGATCGTGCCGCCGCCGCGCGGGGAACCACAACCGCGCGTCACGATCCGGAGCGGGCACGCGGACCACGGCGTCCGCCAGCGTGTGCAGCTTGACGTTGCACTGCTGCGACACCGTCCTCAACAGCTCGAAACCGTCCCGGTCTTCGTCCAGTCGGTACCGCTTGACCAGCAGATCCTGCGCCGCCGCCACTCCCCTGTGAGCGAGCCGGCGGTTACGGGTTCCGAGCTGCTCCAGCGACTGGCGCACGGCACGGGAACCGGGTGCGGAGTCCGGCGGTTCGTACTGAGCAGTCACCTCTTCCGGGCGGCAGAGGAACTGGTCCATGGAAGCTCCGATCCTGGACGCGAGCAGTGGGCATGCCGCATCCGCGCCCCTGAAGGCGCTCTGCGGGCAGCACCTACTTCCCAAGCGCTCCAGGTCCGACTCTAACCAGAGTCCAGTGCAGCCGATGAGTACGGGCTCCGACGGGAGTCTCATCCAGGACACCCGATCTCTGGAGGCCCGCCAGTGGCTGAACCGCACGTTCTGGAAACACGGAAAGCCCTCGAAAGGGCGATCCACCTCGAGCGGTCCGCGCTCGCTCGAGACCTCGCCGAACTCGGCGAGGCACAGTGGGCGACACCTTCCCTGTGTGAACGCTGGACCGTGGAAGAGGTCGTAGCCCATCTGACGGCAGGTGCCGGCACGGGGATGTGGCGCTGGCTGCTGAGCATGCCGGCCGCCCGGTTCGACCCTGATCTGCACAACGACCGACGACTCGCGCAGCACCGCGGGGCTACGCCCGAAGAGACCCTGCGTCGGTTTCGCGAAGTCGTCACCTGACCCGCCGGGCCGACGGGCCATACTGCGGCCTGGCTGGGCGAGATCGTCGTCCACAGTGAGGACATCCGTCGGCCTCTGGGTCTGGTGCGAACACCCCCGGTGGCCACGACCACCGCCGTGTCCCGGTTCTTCGCCGGACGCGATTTCACCGTCGCGAGCAGGACGGTCATCGCGGGCTTGCGGGTCGAGGCCACGGACGGACCGTTCACCACCGGCTCGGGGGATCTGCTCCGGGGGCCGACCCTCTCACTGGTGATGGGGATGGCAGGCCGTGCGGCGGCCTGCGATGACCTGGAGGGTGACGGTGCCGCGATCCTGCGCGCCCGACTGCTCTCCGCGTCCGCGGATCGGCTGCGTCGGCACCGTGGCGCCGGCCGGGCACGCTGAGGTACGGACCACCGGGGCGGCGGAGCGCTTGCGGACGACGCTGCGGTACGGCTGGAGCCGGCCGGTATCAGGCGGCGCTGAAGTCGTGGGCGGGGCCGTCGCGCCACTCCACCCACCGCGAATCGTCCAGCAGCGCTTCGGGATCGGCGATGCCGGCGCCCTCCAGGAACACGACCAGGTCGTGGTCGCTGCAGGCCATGCCGAGTATCTCGTCCCGGCCTCGGCGGTGCACGCTCACGCGACGCCCTCCTGTCAGGGAAGGCCGGTGCACCACGATCGGAGCGTTGGTCATCCCTCCAGCGTGCTCTTCGGGCTGCCGTGGTGCGAGCGGAGGGGTTCCGGGCCAGCGCTTGCAGCCGTCAGGCGAGTCCAGGCATCCCGCCAGTCACCCTCCGGGCTGCCGGGAAGAGCCGGCTCATGACACCGGGCAGTAGGCGGCCGCGCACCTCGAACTCATCCCGCAGGATGGGAGGCTCGGTCTCAGGTCTCAGGTCTCAGGTCTCATGGCTGGAGGCGACCCCGGCATCGAGATCGAAGGGGACACCTGTCAGCCGTTCGCTCACTGCCCACAGCCGCCTGCCCTCCGCGGGGTCCTCGGAGCCTGTGGGGGGCTTGGCGGGCTTGGGGGTGCCCGAGGTCTGGTCCCGTCCAGCCGGGCCGATGAAGCCGCCCGACCGGGCCTGCGGACTGGTCGCCGCGTAGAGGGACGGCCAGGCCGCGCCCTCTGCCGACCCCATGAGCATGCGTGCGGCGATCGAGGTGATCACGCGGCTCAGGCCGCCGTTGCCGTGCTGCTGCAGACCCGTCATCGCCGCCCCGGGTGCACGACGAGCGCCTCGACGGGGCTGCTCGCGGTGCGGCGCGCGAGTTCGAGGGTGTAGACGATGTCGGCGCGCTCGGACTTGGCGTAGGCACCCATGCAGGAGCGTGCCGTCCTCGACGCCCGCCGGCTCTCGGGTCGTCGTCGAACTCCACTCCTCGTCCGCCTGGGCCCCGCCGGCCCAAGCGTGCGTTTCTTGAATCTTCATGCTGCAGTCGACGGCACGTCAGCGGTCGGATTCAGGATCCGGATGGTCAGAGAACCTGCCCCAGGAGGCCCTCCGTGATCCGCCGAACCCTGTCCGTCCTCATCGCAGCCGTCGCGCTCGCGGCCGCCGCCGGTCCCGCCACCGCCGAGGAGATGTCCGCCGACCGGCTGCCCGGTCACCGCGTCCTGGACGTCATGACGTTCAACATCCATCACGCCCAGGGCACCGACGGCGTCCTCGACCTGCGGCGCGTGGCGAACGTCATCCGCAAGAGCGGCGCGGACGTGGTCGGCCTCCAAGAGGTCGACAACCACTACTCGTCGCGCAGCAACTGGGCAGACCAGCCTGCCGAGTTGGCAGAACTGCTGGGATACCACGTGGTCTTCGGCGCCAACATCGACAACAGCCCGTCTGCGCCCGGCGGCCACCGCGTCCAGTACGGCACCGCGATCCTCTCCCGCTACCCCATCACCGCCTCGGACAACACCTGGCTCTACAAGTCGCCGGGCCAGGAGCAGCGCGGTCTGCTGCACGCCACGCTCGACGTCCATGGCAAGAAGGTGGAGTTCTACAACACGCATCTGGCCGCCGGCTCGCAGACCGACCGTCTGCGGCAGACGGCGCAGGTGGTGGATCTGATCGGCACGACGAAGCCTGGGATCCTGGTGGGCGACTTCAACGCGCCGCCCGCCGCTCCCGAGTCGCAGCCGCTGCAGAAGGCGTACACCGATGCTTGGGCCAAGTCCCTGCACGCGCGGGGCGACGGGGCGACCTACCCTGCGGAGTCGCCGACGGAGCGCATCGATCTCATCTACACGACCCGTAAGGTGACGCCCCTGGTCACTCAGGTTCTCAACGGAGACCCGACGGCATCGGACCACCGCCCGCTTCTCAGCAAGGTGCTCGTCAGGCCGTAGGGCACACTGCGCACGGAGGGAGGTCACCAGGTGCACGTTGCCGGCGGTCACATTCAGGAATCACCCGGTGACCTCGAACTTTGATTCGATTACCATCTCCCCGTGCATGAGAACCCACCTGTTCGGCGACGCGGCCGCTCCCGCCGGGAGCAACGACGTCGCCGCCGGGCCAGGAGACGCCGCATGACGTGGACCGTGACGTCGGTCGTGATCCTTGTCGGCGGCGCCACCACCTATGCCATCACCCGGAGCGACCCCGGTGACTCGTCCGCGGTCGACCTGGCGAAGGCTCCGTCCCCCGCGGCCGTCTCGGCCAAGGCGAAGGCGGGCGAGGCACCTGCGGACGCACCAAAAGCGCTGCCCTCGCCCACCCCGTCACAGAATTCGTTCGATCTCGGACCGGCTCTGGCTCCGGTGACCGCGCTCTTCGGCGACAACCGGATGTCCGTGGCGATGCTGGATGTCGAGAGCGGTGCCATGGCGACGTACGGACACGACGCCTTCGACACCGCCAGCGTCGTGAAGGTGGACATCCTGGCGACTCTCCTGCTCCAGGCCCAGGACCAGGGGCGGAGGTTGAGCACCGAGGAGCGCGCCCAGTCCGCTGCCATGATCCAGAAGAGCGACAACGACTCCACCAGCGCCCTGTGGACCCGGATAGGCAGTGCCCCGGGACTCGACGCGGCCAACGAACGGCTCGGCCTGCTCCAGACGCGGGGCGGTCAAGGGACCGTCTGGGGCATCACCCAAACCACGGCGGAAGATCAGATACGCCTGCTGCAGTCCGTGTTCGGGGACGAGTCGCCCCTGAGCGAGGCGTCGCGTACCTACATCCAGGACCTGATGCGCAACGTCGTGGGAAGCCAGACCTGGGGCGTGTCCGCAGCGGCCGACTCGGGTACGACCGCCCTGAAGAACGGGTGGCTCAAGCGGACCCAGACCGAGAAGTGGGACGTCAACAGCATCGGCCGGATAGAGCATGAGGGCCGCGTCTATCTGATGGCGGTGCTTCTCAACGGCTGCAGCACCCAGGAGGTCGGCATCAGCATCGTGGAGCAGGCGTCGCGCGCGTCCGCGACGGCGTTCTCCCGAAAGCTCGGGGAGACGTCGGCCGGCTGACGGCCCCCTGGAACCCACCGACGCTCACCGCAGGTCCAACGACGACGTCACGCGGGGCCGGCGCCGGCCAGGACGAGCGGAAGGCGGTCGCTAGGGCCTGTCTGACAATTCCCGTCGTCGCCCGGAGGGCGGCCTCGCGGCGTCAGGTGCGTGCTCTCGCCGTGCCGGGCGTAGAGCCTCGTACTGGATGTACTTGGCTCTGCGCCCGGTGCGGCGAGAGTGCGTGCATGGCGTCGCGAGGCAGACGGGAATTGTCAGACAGGCCCTAGCCCCCTCGACGAGACGGACCGGGATCTCCCACTCCTCCTCGTGCACGTGGCAGGCCGGGTACGGGATGTCCGGGTCGTCGTCGCAGGACGCGGCCGTCGCAGAGACGTGCAGCAGGCGCAGGGTGCCGGGCGCAGCCTCCGTCGTCCCGCGCCGTACGCCGTCACCGGCCCCCGCGCCCAGCACCTCCTGCGGAGCCCGAGCCGGGTCAGCCGCTGCCGGACCGGGCGAACCCAGCCGCCTCGACGCGGAAGCCCAGGTACATATCAGGTCCTGCGCTTGGTCGTATCTGCCAGATCGGTAGTCCCTGAGCGCTGTGGACGTTGCCTCGCGTGACGTTCGCGGTCGCAAGGCCGATACTGCCCCTGTGTGCCTCTTGGGGCCAGCACTGAGTCAGCATCGGTACCGCCAGAACCCGCTCCGACCGTCATGGAACGTCAAGACCACGAACCAGGAACTCTCACTCTGACCAGCGAGAACGCAGGTCGCGAGCCTGTCTGCTCATCAACTTAGGAGATACCCATGAAGATGCTCATCAACGTCCCCGAGACCGTGGTCGCGGACGCGTTGCGCGGTATGGCGGCCGCCCATCCCGAGCTGGCCGTGGATGTCGAGAACCGGGTGATCGTGCGGCGGGACGCGCCCGTGGCGGGGCAGGTGGCGTTGGTGTCGGGTGGTGGGTCCGGGCACGAGCCGCTGCACGGCGGGTTCGTGGGGCCCGGGATGCTCGCGGCGGCCTGTCCGGGTGAGGTGTTCACCTCGCCGGTGCCGGACCAGATGGTGCGGGCCGCGGCGGCCGTGGACAGCGGGGCCGGGGTGTTGTTCGTCGTCAAGAACTACACCGGTGACGTGCTCAACTTCGACATGGCCGCCGAGCTGGCCGAGGACGAGGGCATCCAGGTCGCGAAGGTGCTGGTCAATGACGATGTCGCGGTGACGGACAGTCTCTACACGGCCGGGCGGCGCGGCACGGGGGCGACGCTGTTCGTGGAGAAGATCGCCGGGGCCGCCGCGCAGGAGGGACGCCCGCTGGAGCAGGTGGAATCGCTCGCCCGGCGGGTCAACGACAGCTCCCGCAGCTTCGGCTTCGCGCTCAGCGCCGTCACCACGCCCGCCAAGGGCACCCCGACCTTCGACCTCCCGGCGGGGGAACTGGAACTGGGCATCGGCATCCACGGGGAGCCCGGCCGTGAGCGGCGTCCCATGATGACCTCGGGTGAGATCGCCGAGGCCGCCGTGGACGCGGTCCTCACCGACCTCGCGCCGCGCAACCCGGTCCTCGTGCTGGTCAACGGCATGGGCGCGACGCCGCTGCTCGAGCTGTACGGCTTCAACGCCGAGGTGCAGCGCATCCTCCGCGGGCGGGGGGTCGCCGTCGCCCGTACGCTCGTCGGCAACTACGTCACCTCGCTCGACATGGCGGGCGCCTCCGTCACCCTGTGCGAGATCGACGAGGAGCTGCTCGGGCTGTGGGACGCGCCGGTGAGCACCCCCGGACTGAGGTGGGGCATGTGACGGTGGACGGGGAAGGCATCGCAACGTACCTACCAGGCAAGGAGACACCGTGCTCGACGCCGACTTCTTCCGCCGCTGGATGACGGTCACCACCGCGTCCGTCGACCGCGAGGCGGAACGGCTCACCGCCCTCGACTCGCCCATCGGCGACGCCGACCACGGCAGCAACCTCCAGCGGGGGTTCAGGGACGTGTCGGCCGCGCTGGAGAAGGAGGTGCCGGACACTCCCGGCGCGGTCCTGATCCTCGCCGGACGCCGGCTCATCTCCACCGTCGGCGGTGCCTCGGGGCCGCTGTACGGGACGCTGCTGCGCCGTACCGGCAAGTCACTCGGGGACGCGCCCGAGGTCAGCCGGGAGCAGTTGGCGGAGGCGTTCCGGACTGGCGTGGACGCCGTCATGACGCTCGGAGGTGCCGCGCCGGGCGACAAGACGATAATCGACGCCCTGGTGCCGGCCGTGGACGCCCTCGGTGACTCGTTCGCCGCGGCGCGCACGGCGGCCGAGGAGGGGGCCGAGGCGACCACACCGTTGCAGGCCCGCAAGGGCAGGGCGAGCTACCTCGGCGAGCGCAGCATCGGGCACCAGGACCCCGGCGCCACCTCGGCGGCGCTGCTCGTCGCGGCACTGCAGGAGGCGGCCGGTGAGTGACGAGAAGCTGGTCGGGATCGTGCTGGTGTCGCACAGCGCCGCGGTCGCCGCGTCCGTGGCGGAGCTGGCCAAGGCGCTGTCGGGCGGTGGCGCGGCCGTCCCCGTGGCCCCGGCGGGCGGGACCGCGTCCGGCGAGTTCGGCACCAGCTCCGAGCTGGTCTCGGCGGCCGCCGCGTCCGTGGACCGGGGCGCGGGCGTCGCCGTCCTCACCGACCTCGGCAGCGCGGTACTCACCGTCAAGGCGCTGCTCGCCGAGGGCGACGAACTCCCGGACCACACCCGTCTGGTGGACGCGCCGTTCGTCGAGGGCGCGGTGGCCGCCGTGGTGACGGCCTCGACGGGCGCCGACCTCGCGGCCGTGGAGGCGGCCGCCGCCGAGGCGTACTCCTACCGGAAAGCATAGGGGCCGCGGCCGGGACGGGCGGTCGGTCGGGAGGCCGGCCGCCGTGGCGCGCAGCGCGGTGTGCGGGGGCGCGGCCCCCGGTCGCCCCCGTCTCAGTCGTCGCCCATGAACTCCCGCACCAGCCGCTCCCCCTCCTTCTCCGCGGCCTCCAGGTCCTCGATGGGCTCGACCTCGCTGCCCTTGAAGACGATGTACGTCACGTCGGACGCCGCACCGCCGCCGTGCGGGTCGGCCGGGACGCCGAGCGCCTTCGCGGCGGCGTAGGACGCCTCGCCGATGAGGTCGCGCGGGCCGATGTCGCCGACGACCGCGTACCGCACCCGGTCCCCGTGGACGAGGGCGGCGAGCGATCCGCCGCGCACGTCGTCCTCGCGGTGGTCCCAGATGTCGCTCGGCTCGGGCACGACGACGTAGGGCAGGCGTTCGGCGTCCAGCGGGCGGCCGTCCGACCGGGTGAACGCGGTGGCGGGGCTGAAGTGCGGGTCGCTGTGACTGTTGCAGCGGTCGCCGGGCACCCCGTCGCAGTCGACGTCCAGGTCGGCCTTCCAGTACACGGCATCGCGCTTGCCGCAGACCGGGATGTCGGCCGGCGTCCCGGCGTCCTTGCGGTAGCGCCCGCGCGAGACGGGTGTGCAGTCGCGTACCTCGGCCAGCAGGTCGGCAGCGCGGACGGGCGCCTCTCGCCCGTCTCCCTTCGGGCGTTCCGGGACCGGTCCGATCCGGACTTCGGACCGGTTCGCCCGCCCCGGGGCCTCCTGGGACCGGTCGTCGGCCAGGTGGCGCGCCGGGAGGTCGGCGCGGAGCGGGTGCGGAGCGTCGGGGAACGTCGTGGGAGCGATCAGGGCGGCACTGGCCGCGACCAGCGTCAGCGACTGGACACGCACGATGTGGCCTCTCCTGGGGGACATGGGCGGGCACTCGGACCCATCTGTCCCCGATTCGGCCGCGCGGCCACCTTTCACAGGGCCAGACGGTGCACGCCCCGCTCCTCCGCGCCCACCTCGGGGGTGCGACCGGGGGCGGGCGGGCCGGGACCTGGTAGGGCTCCCGGCCCGCCCGGCCACCCGCGCCGGCACGGCATCT
Source organism: Streptomyces sp. NPDC058985 (assembly GCF_042740985.1). Taxonomy (NCBI): domain Bacteria; kingdom Bacillati; phylum Actinomycetota; class Actinomycetes; order Kitasatosporales; family Streptomycetaceae; genus Streptomyces; species Streptomyces sp. NPDC058985. The sequence continues at coordinate 102,431 of NZ_JBHYJX010000011.1, forward strand.
GCGACGACAGCGGTCCGCGCCTCGGGCCCGAACCCGCCCGGAAGTCCTTGGAGTTCGGCCCTCAGGCGACTCAGCATACGTAACCCGGCGACGGACCTCTTGATGTGATCGCGTCACGGGCGTCATATTGGTCCGGACCATTGCCGTCGCATCGAATCGGACCGACGCCCCACCGGAGGCTGAGCCGTGCGAGACGTACCCGTTCCCGCTGTCCCCGCTCCCGCCGCCCCCGGCGTGTTCCTGCGCCGGTGCGCCCTGCCCCTGCTCTGCGGCGCGGTCCTGCTGACCTCCTGCGGCACGGGCGCGGGCGGGGAGGGGGAGGACGGCGGGCTGCCCGGCGTGCCCATGGGCGTCACCGCCGAGGCGGGCAGCGCGACGACCGTGCACGTGATGTGGAACGCGCTGGACGGGGCCGAGACCTACGAGGTGTACCGCGGCGGCACGTTGGTCAAGAAGGTACCGGCCTCCGACCGCATGGTGGATGTCACCCGGCTGCGTCCCTCGACGGCGTACGCCTTCACCGTGCGGGCACGCGACTCCGACGGGCGGCTCGGGCCGCGCAGCCGGGAGGTGCGGGCCACCACGCCGGCCGCCGTCACCGACGCCTCGGCCCCCACCCGCCCGGAGGGCGCCGAGGGCCGGGCGGCGGGCGGCCGGGCGGTGCAGCTCACCTGGTCGGCCTCGAAGGACGACCGCAAGGTGGTGTCGTACGACGTCTACCAGGGCGGCACGAAGGTGCACAGCGTCGGCGGCGCCCAGACGGCGGCCGTGGTCACGGGGCTGCGGCCGGGCACCCGTTACACCTTCACGGTGCGGGCGCGGGACGCCGCCGACAACCTCTCCCCCGCCAGTGCGGTCGTCCGCCTCTCCACCCCGGGGTCCGACGACGGCCGCGCCTCCGCGCCCACCGCTCTGCGCGCGGCCTCCCATCTCGCCGACGGGGCGTACTACCTCGACCTGACCTGGGTACCACCGCGGACGGACGGCCCGGTCGCCGAGTACCAGATCCACCTGGACGGCCGTCCGGCGACCTCCCTGGTCTACGGCGCCGAAGCCCCGCGCGACCGGGCCGAGTACAGCTTCTACGCGGGACGGGAGGCCGGTGTCACGCACCGGGTGCGGGTCCGGGCCAGGCTGGCCGACGGCACCTGGGGCGGCTTCTCGGAGGAACGGGAGGTGACGCTGGGCGCGGGCGGCTGACCCCGGCGCGGCCCGGGCCGGGCGGCGTGTCACCTGGGCGGTCGCGCTCGGCATGCGGGTGCGGCCGCCGCGCTGTTGGCTGCCACTGAGGGGGCACGGGCGTTCCCGATCTCGGCGACGCAAGGGATGTGCCGCCGACCGTGCCGCCGGAGGGCAGTCCACATGCGCATCTCTTCGCCATTCCTCCGCTCCGGCCTGACCGCGGCAGCCGCTGCCGCGCTGCCCGTCGCCCTGGCCGCCGGGCCGGCTCTCGCGGGGCCGGGCATCTCGGTGAGCACCACCGGGACCACGGTGTCGGTCACCACCACGGCCTGCGCCCAGCTCAACGGCAGTTGGGGCACCGCCTCGCTGCTCACCAGCAGCCAGCGCGACTTCGCGCAGGGGCGCCAGGTGGCACTGTCCGGCACCACTTCCGGCCAGTCGGCGGCGTGGTCGGGCATCTCGCCGGGCACCTACACGGTGATCGTCATGTGCTCGAACAACAGCACCGCGGGCACCCAGACGGTCATCGTCTCCAGCGCGCCCACCCCGTCCCCGAGCCGCTCGGCAACTCCCTCGCCGTCCGCGTCGCCGCGCGGTGTCATGGGCGGCCTGGGCGGAGCGATCCAGGACTACGGCACCGCGACCCTGGTGGCGGGCGGCGCGCTGGTGGGCGCGGGTGTCATCGGCGCGGCCTGGTTCCTGCGCCGCCGCGCGAAGCCCTACCGGTTCTGAGTGCTACCGGCCCTGTGCCCCGGTTCCCTCGGCGGGCAGCTCGGCGAACTCCGCCAGCGCGTGTCTGAGCCATCCCGTCCAGAAGGTCTCCAGGTCGATGCCGGCCCGCAGCACCAGGTGCCGCAGCCGGTCCTCGGCGCTGTCCCTGCCGGGCGGGAAGTCCCGCTCCTCGATCTCCTGGTACTCCGCCAACTGCCTCTCGTGCAGGTCGAGATGGCGGCGCAGGTCCTCCTCGACACCGGCGGTGCCGACCACCGCGGCGGCCCGCAGGCGCAGCAGCATCGTGTCCCGCAGGGGCTTGGGGTCCTGGGGTACGGCGGTCCAGCGGGCCAGCTCCTCGCGGCCCGCGGGCAGCACCTCGTACGACTTCTTCTGCCCGCGGGCCGGCTGCCGCCCGGGCAGCTCGCGGATCAGCCCCTCACCCTCCAGCTTGCCCAGCTCGCGGTAGATCTGCTGGTGCGTCGCCGACCAGAAGTAGCCGATCGAGCGGTCGAACCGGCGGGTCAGCTCCAGCCCGGACGACGGCTTTTCGACCAGGGCGGTGAGGATCGCGTGCGGGAGGGACATGCGCTCATCCTAGGGATGCCGCGGGCCGCCCGGACGGCCGCTACAGCGCCGCCGCCAGTTCGGTGCCCTGTTTGATGGCGCGCTTGGCGTCCAGTTCGGCGGCCACGTCGGCGCCGCCGATGAGGTGCGCGCTGCGACCGGCGGCGACCAGGTCGTCGTAGAGGCCGCGGCTGGGTTCCTGCCCGGTGCAGAGCACGACCGTGTCGACCTCCAGGACGGTGGACTCGTCGCCGATGGTGACGTGCAGTCCGGCGTCGTCGATCCGGTCGTAGCGCACGCCCGGGACCATGGTGACGCCGCGCTGCCTCAGCTCGGTGCGGTGGATCCAGCCGGTGGTCTTCCCGAGCCCGGCGCCGACCTTGGAGGTCTTGCGCTGGAGCAGATGGACGGCGCGCGGCGGCGCGGGGCGCTCGGGCGCGGCGAGGCCGCCGGCGGTCGCGTAGTCCATGTCGACACCCCAGAGGCGGAAGTACGTCGACGGGTCCTCGTGCGCCTTGTCGCCGCCGTCGGTGAGGTATTCGGCGACGTCGAAGCCGATGCCGCCGGCGCCGAGGACGGCGACGCGGTCGCCGACGGGGGCGCCGTCGCGGAGCACGTCGAGGTAGCCGACGACGCTCGGGTGGTCGATGCCGGGGATGTCCGGGGTGCGGGGCGTGACGCCGGTGGCGACGACGACCTCGTCGTGGCCGGTGAGGTCGTCGGCCGCGACCCGCGTGTTGAGGCGTACGTCGACGCCGTGCGCGGCCAGTTGGGTGCGGAAGTAGCGCAGCGTCTCGTCGAACTCCTGCTTGCCGGGGACCTTGCGGGCCACGTTGAGCTGGCCGCCGATCTCGCCCGCGGCGTCGAAGAGGGTGACGTCGTGGCCGCGTTCGGCCGCGCTGACCGCGCAGGCGAGCCCCGCGGGCCCGGCGCCGACGACCGCGACGCGTTTGCGCCGCCGGGGCGGGGTGAGGACCAGCTCGGTCTCGTGGCAGGCGCGGGGGTTGACCAGGCAGGAGGTGATCCGGCCGCTGAAGGTGTGGTCGAGGCAGGCCTGGTTGCAGCCGATGCAGGTGTTGATGGCCTCGGGGCGGCCGGCGGCGGCCTTGGCGACGAAGTCGGGGTCGGCGAGCATCGGGCGGGCCATCGAGACCATGTCGGCGGTGCCCTCGGCGAGCAGCCGCTCGGCGACCTCGGGGGTGTTGATGCGGTTGGTGGTGACGAGCGGCACCGTCACCTCGCCCATCAGCCGCCTGGTCACCCAGGTGTAGGCACCGCGCGGCACGGAGGTGGCGATGGTGGGGATGCGGGCCTCGTGCCAGCCGATGCCGGTGTTGATGATGGTCGCTCCGGCGGCCTCGACGGCCTTGGCGAGGGTGACGACCTCGTCGAGGGTGGAGCCGCCGGGCACCAGGTCGAGCATGGACAGGCGGTAGACGACGATGAAGTCCTCGCCGACCGCCTCGCGCACCCGGCGGACGATCTCGACGGGGAAGCGCGTCCGGTTCTCGTACGAGCCGCCCCAGCGGTCGGTGCGGTGGTTGGTCCGCGCGGTGATGAACTCGTTGATCAGGTAGCCCTCGGATCCCATGATCTCGACGCCGTCGTAGCCGGCCCCGCGCGCCAGCCGTGCGGTGCGGACGTAGTCGTCGATGGTGCGCTCGATCTCGGCGTCGGTCAGCTCGCGGGGCACGTGCGGGCTGATCGGGGCCTGGAGCGCGCTCGGGGCGACCAGGTCGGCGTGGTAGGCGTAGCGGCCGAAGTGCAGGATCTGCAGGGCGATGCGGCCGCCCTCGCGGTGCACGGCGTCGGTGACCACGCGGTGCTGCCCGGCCTCGTCCTCGGTGGTGAGCCTGGCACCGCCCGGGTAGGGGCGGCCCTCGTCGTTGGGGGCGATGCCGCCGGTGACGATCAGGCCCACTCCCCCGCGGGCCCTGGCCGCGTAGAAGGCGGCCATGCGCTCGAAGCCGTTCTCCGCCTCCTCCAGGCCGACGTGCATGGAGCCCATCAGGACCCGGTTGGGGAGCGTCGTGAAGCCCAGGTCGAGCGGGCTCAGCAGGTGGGGGTAGCGGCTCATCGGGGCGCCTCCGTGCGGGGTGTGGTGCCTCCGTTGTAGAGGACGGCCGCCTCTTTATGCAACTAGTTGCACAAAGAGGCGGCGCACACCACACCGCCGCACCGGCGGGTCCCGGTCGGCTCAGCGGCTCTCGAGCCGGACGTGCAGCTCGCGCTCCTGGTCCCCGGAGGCCGTGCTCAGGTCACGCACGGAGAACAGGGAGTCCAGGGTGGTGCGGAACCTCTCGATCGCCCAGTAGCCGCCCTGCACGTCGGCCTCCACGGACTCCCGGAGCCTGGCGGGTTCGCACTCGCCCCGGTGTGCGTCGGCCACGTCGAAGGTGCCGAGCCACACGGTCGGGCGGACCTCGTGGTACTCCCGGGTCACGTCGCCCGCGTGCCGGTCCGACCCGTAGCACGCGCACAGCGCGTCGAACACGGTCCGGGCGTCCTCCTTACTGCACCCGCTCAGCTCCACGGAGACGGATTCCGGGTGCAGTCGCTCAGCGTCCATCGTGATCGCTCCTCTCGCGGCCATACCACCAGAAAAGCACCACCTGGCGCCGGGCACTACCGGGTGAAGCGGTAGGTCTTGCTGTCGGTCAGCACACAGAATCCCGGCGAGACGACGATCACGCGCAGGGTGCCGGTGCGGCGGTCGTAGTCGATGCCCTCCGTCTCGAAGTCGCCGGAGCAGGCGCTGCGCAGGGGCAGCTGCCGCAGGGCGGTGACGTGGCCCGTGACGTCCGCGGTGCCGGTGGGCGCGGCGGACAGGTCGATCCGCAGCAGGGGCTTGGTGATGCCGAAGAGAGTGCCCGCCGGGTCGTCCGAGGAGCAGAGCAGGGTGGTCGCTTCGAGGAAGTCGCAGCCCTGGACGTCGCGCACGGCGTGGTCCAGGCGCACGGTGGCCGCCTGGGGGAGGTTCTCGGAGGGCGAGGTGGCCGGGTTGACGCCGGGCGTCGGGAAGACCAGCAGCCGGTCCATGGTGCCCCACTCGCCGGAGAGCATCCACTGGCCGTCCGGCGAGACGGCGGACCAGGAGTTGTTCCGCGCCTCACCGGGGCTGAGCGTGTGCACGTACTCCGCCCAGCTTCCGTCGGGCTCCTGTACGCGGAACATCTTCGTGTCGCCGTCGTCGCGCTGGTACGGCTCGATGTAGTGGCCGTCGTAGGAGGCGTCGGGGTCGCCGACGTGGTTCCAGCCGCGGGTCCTGAGGTTCAGCGGGATGGTGCCGATGCCGGTGTAGCGGTTGGGGCTGCCGGCCGGGACCTCGACCGAGGCCAGGCCCTGGCTCTCGGTGAGCGGGTCGGCGCGGTCGGAGCCGACCTCGGTCCAGGTGTCGGCCCCGGATGACTCGGACGAGGTACCGGCGGCGGCCGCGGGGCCCGCGAGGCCGGCGGAGAGGGCGAGGGCGGCGAGTCCGGTCAGGACGGTGCGACAACGTTGCCGGGCGCGCAGGGGCATGGAGGCTCCTCGGTGGGGGGCGGGCGGCAAGGACGGGGCGAGCGCGTTCGGCGCACAGTCTGGACCGCCCATCCGGGCATGTACAGACCAACTCCGGTCGCCTTCGTGCGGCGGTCACCGCCGGGCCGGGAGATGCTGGAAGGAGTCCGCGGAGCCGCTCGGAATCGGCCCTGTGCGCGGCGGAACGCGGTAGAACAGGGGAGTCGGCATCAGGAAGGCGTGCCGCGCAAAACGGTGAAGGCGGGGCGTGGGATGAGTACATCCGGGTCTGCCGGGTTCGAGGGCGACGCGTCGCCGCGCGGCCCCGTGCGGCCCAGCGGACTGCTCGACCTGCTGAGCGTGGCCTCGGTCGTGCTGGACGCCGAGGGCCGGATCGTGCTGTGGAGTCCGCAGGCGGAGGAGCTGTTCGGATACTCCGCGCAGGAGGCGCTGGGACAGTACGCCGCCCGGATCATGGTCCACGAACGCCACCTCGACCTGGTCGTCAAGCTGTTCTCCGACGTCATGCGGACCGGCCGCAGCTGGGCCGGGGCCTTCCCGGTCCGGCACAAGGACGGCGGCACCCGGCTGGTGGAGTTCCGCAACATGCGTCTGCTGGACGACCGCGGGGACGTCTACGCGCTGGGGCTCGCGGCCGACCAGTCGACGGTGCGGCGGCTGGAGCGCGACCTGGCGCTGTCCTCACGGGTGATCACACAGTCACCGGTCGGACTGGCGGTGCTGGACACCGACCTGCGGTACGTCTCGGTCAACCCGGCGCTGGAGCGGATCAACGGCATCCCCGCCGACGACCACATCGGCCGCAGGACCCACGAGCTGCTTCCTCAGGTGGACGCGGCTCAGATGGAGGCCGCCGCACGGGAGGTGCTGGAGACCGGGCAGCCGGTGATCGACAAGCCCACCACCGGACGGACCCCCGCCGACCCGGACGAGGACCACGCGTGGTCCGTCTCGCTGTACCGGCTGGACGACGCGCTCGGCACGGTGCTGGGCGTGGCCGTCTCGGTCGTGGACGTCACCGAGCAGTACCGGGTGAGCGCCGAGGCCGAGGCCGCGCGGCGCCGGCTGGCCTCGGTCGCGGACGCCTCCGCCCGGATCGGCACCACGCTGCAATTGGACCGCACCGCGCACGAGCTGGCCGACGTGGCCGTGCCCGGCCTGGCCGACGTCGCCGCCGTGGATCTCCTCCAGGCGGTGGTGGAGGGCCGGCGCAGCAACCTGGGCCCGGCCGAACCTGCCGTGATGCGGGCGCTGGCCGTGCACGCGGACGACGCCCCCGACGCGCTCACGGCGGCCGACCGGCCCGGCCAGGTGGCCCGGTACGGACCGGACCGCCTGGTCACCGAGTGCGTGCGCAGCGGGCGGCCGGTGTGGGTGGCCCGGGTGACCGGGGAGGACCTGGAGCGCATCGCCCGTTCACCGGAGGCGGTGGAGCTGCTGCGCCGGGCGGGTGTGCACTCGTACCTGGCCGTCCCGCTGATCGCGCGGGGCGAGGTGCTGGGCGCCCTGGACCTGAAGCGGACCGCCAACCCGCTCCCGTTCGGCCAGGACGATCTGCTGCTGGCCAAGGAACTGGCCGCGCGGGCCGCGCTGCAGATCGACAACGCCCGCTGGTACCAGAACGCCCGCACCACCGCCCTGACCCTCCAGCGCAGCCTACTGCCGAGCCATCCGCCGGTGACCGGTGGCCTGGAGGTCGCCTCGCGCTACCAGCCGGCCGGGGCCACCAGCGAGGTCGGCGGCGACTGGTTCGACGTGATCGAGCTGGAGAGGTGCAAGACCGCGCTCGTGGTGGGCGACGTGATGGGCAGCGGTATCGCGGCGGCGGCCTCGATGGGACGGCTGCGGACCGCGACGAACACCCTGGCCGCCCTCGACCTGGACCCGGCACTGCTCATGGAGCATCTGGACCGCACCACGGCGGGCCTGGACCAGGCCATCGCGACCTGCGTCTACGCCGTGCACGACCCGCACGAGAGGCGGTGCCTGATCGCCAACGCGGGGCACCTGCCGCCGGTGCGGCTGCGGGCCGGGCACCCGCCGGAGCTGCTGGACCTGCCCACCGGGGTGCCGCTCGGGGTGGGCGGCGTCCCGTTCTCCACGACCGCCGTCGACCTGGAGCCCGGCGACCGGCTGGTGCTGTACACCGACGGCCTCGTCGAGACCCGCCGGCACCCCCTGGACGAGCGGCTGAACGCCCTGCTCGCCCTGCTGGACGGGCCGGACCGCCCCCTGGAGGAGGTCTGCGACCAGCTCCTGCGCACCCTGCACGAGCCGGAGAACTCCGACGACGTGGCCCTGCTGATCGCCCGCGCCAGGCCGCCCGCCTAGGGCCTGTCTGACAATTCCCGTCGTCGCCCGGAGGGCGGCCTCGCGGCGTCAGGTGCGTGCTCTCGCCGTGCCGGGCGTAGAGCCTCGTACTGGATGTACTTGGCTCTGCGCCCGGTGCGGCGAGAGTGCGTGCATGGCGTCGCGAGGCAGACGGGAATTGTCAGACAGGCCCTAGGGATGCCGGTACCGCGCTAGTCCCGGACGCCTGTCACCACGTGGGCGTACAGCTCCTCCGAGACCGCGACGCGGGTGGTCATCCCGGCGCGGGTGAAGGCGGCGACCGCGGCGGGCGACTGGGCCTCGCTCGTCTCGACCAGCAGGCAGCCGCCGGGCGCCAGCCAGCGGGGCGCCTCGGCCGCGACGCGGCGCAGCACGTCGAGTCCGTCGGCTCCCCCGTCGAGGGCGACCAGTGGTTCGTGGTCGCGGGCCTCGGCCGGCAGCAGGGCGACCTCGGCGGTGGGGACGTAGGGCACGTTGGCCGCGAGGATGTCCACGCGGCCGCGCAGGACCTCGGGCAGCGCGTCGAACAGGTCACCGGCGTACACCCTGCCGCCCGCCTCGGCGAGGTTGCCGCGGGCGCAGCGCACGGCGGCGGGGTCGACGTCGGCGGCGTGCACCTCGGGCCTCTCCAGCGCGGCGGCCAGGGCCGCGCCGACGGCGCCGGAGCCGCAGCACAGGTCCACGACGACGGACGCGTGGGGCGCGTGGGCGAGGGCCACGTCGACCAGGAACTCGGTGCGGCGGCGGGGTACGAAGACACCGGGGGCGACGGAGACCCGCAGACCCCGGAACTCGGCCCAGCCGAGGACGAGTTCGAGGGGCAGCCCGGAGACCCGGCGGTCGATCAGGGCGGTGAGTTCCCCGGCGGTGCGGGCGGCGGCCATCAGCAGCGCCGCCTCGTCCTCGGCGAAGACACAGCCCGCGGTGCGGAGCGCGGCGACGACGGAGTCACGCGAGGGGCAGGCCGCGGAGGGCAGGGGGGAACGCGAGGAAGCGGAGAGCGAGGGGTGTGCGGGAGAGGACGGGGCCATGGAAGCCGAGAGCCTTTCGGGAACCGAAGGGCGCTCTCGCGGTCAGCCGTTGGCGGTGACCGTGCTGCCGTGAGGTGAGAGCACCCGGGTCGACACAGCGGTAATGGGTCTCACCTCCCAGGTGTCCGGCGGCCGGGACGCTCCGCGGCCGACGGTCACATTACCCCAAGTTGTACTCTGCAACCAGCGATGCGAGGGGAGGACCTGTGACGGCTGCCGAGATGCCCGGTACCGCGGCGGACGCGGCCGTGGAGACCGTCCAGCGCGAGATGACGGCCTTCGCCCGCCGCGCCCGCGCCTCGGCGGGGCGCATGCATCCCGAGCTGTCGCTGGTGTCGTACACACTCCTCGGCCATCTGGAGGAGCGGGACGGCTGCCGGGCGACCGACCTGGCGGCCCACTACGCCCTCGACAAGTCCACGGTCAGCCGCCAGGTGTCCGCGCTGGAGCGGGCCGGGCTGATCGAGCGGCGTCCGGACCCCGAGGACCAGCGCGTGCAGGTCCTGCACCTGACGCCGGCCGGACGGCGCATCCTGGCGCAGGTCACCGAGAGCCGCCGGGCGGCCTTCCGGGAGCGGCTCGCCGACTGGCCCGACGAGGACCTGGTCCGCTTCGCCGCGTATCTGGAGCGGTACAACGCGTGGCGGGGCGGTCCGCGGGGCGAGGACCCGGACCGGGGAACGCCGGCCACCACGTACCGTTGACGGCGTACGCACTGATCACGCAGGCCGCGCGCACCCCTCGCTGCGGCCCGAAAGGCCCCACCGCATGAACACCACCCGAGGCTTCGCCGGGCGCCCGCGCGTCGACCGGCCGGGGCTGCCGCCCGGCCAGTACGACGCGGGCGACGACTGGCCCGTGCTGTCCGCCGAGGTCACGCCCGACCTCGCCCCCGCCGACTGGACCTTCCGGGTGGGCGGTCTCGTGGCCGAGGAGCGCACCTGGGACCTGGCCGGGGCGCGCCGGCTGCCCGCCTCGGCGTACGAGGGCGACATCCACTGCGTGACCGGCTGGTCGAAGTTCGGCGTGCGGTTCGGGGGCGTGTCCCTGGACGCCTTCCTGGAGGCGGTCCGTCCGCTGCCGTCCGCCACGCACGCCGTGGCGTACGCGCACACCGGCTACACCGCGAACCTGCCGCTGGCGGACCTGACCGGCGGCCGGGCCTGGGTCGCCTGGGAGTACGAGGGGCGTCCGCTCGCCCCCGAGCACGGCGGCCCGGTGCGGCTGGTGGTGCCGCACCTGTACTTCTGGAAGAGCGTGAAGTGGCTCGCGGGCCTGGAGCTGCTCGACCACGACCGGCCGGGCTTCTGGGAGCAGAACGGCTACCACGCGCGCGGCAATCCCTGGGAGGAGCAGCGGTACTCCGGTGACTGAGACGGCCACACGCACGGCGGGGGCCCACCCGCCCCCCACGCGGTTCGCCGTGCCCGGACGCATCGAGGTGAACGGCCTGGTGGCCGCCACCTGGCAGCCGGCCACGCTCACGGAGATCCGCCGCGAGACGCCCCGCGCGTCCACGTTCCGGTTCGCCGTGCCCGGCTGGGCGGGCCATCTGCCGGGCCAGCACCTGATGGTCCGGCTCACCGCCGAGGACGGGTACGTGGCCCAGCGGCACTACTCGCTGGCCTCCGCGCCGGACGGCTCCGGGCACATCGAGCTGACCCTCGACCACGTGTCGGACGGGGAGGTGTCGGGCTGGTTCCACACGGTGGCGCGGCCCGGCGACCGCATCGAGGTGCGCGGCCCGCTGAGCGGCTTCTTCGCCTGGCCGGGCGACCGTCCCGCGCTGCTGCTGGGCGCGGGCTCCGGCGTCGTCCCGCTGATGTCCATGGTCCGGCACCACCGGGCGCGGGGGCTGACGGTGCCGCTGCGGATGCTGGTGTCCGCGCGCGGCCCCGAGGAGTTGATCTACGCGGACGAGTTCGGCCCGGAGACCACCCCCGTCTTCACCCGGAGCGCCCCGGCCGGGACGCCCGTGGGCCGGCTGACCGCCGCGCACCTGGCCCCGCTGCTGTCCGAGCCGCCCGCCGGGGGCTGGGAGGCCTATGTGTGCGGGTCGAACGCGTTCGCCGAGCACGCGTCACGGCTGCTGGTGGCCGGGGGCCAGCCGGTGGAGCGCATCCGCATCGAGCGCTTCGGCTGACCCGCGGCGGAACTTCGCCGCGAGGGTGGGGCGAGGCCCGCCGGACTGGGTACTCGTCCAGTACGGGCACTCGCACACTGGCGCGACCCCAAGGCGCGGGGGTTCCCCGCCCGTCACGGCCGTCCGTCCGCCTTCCGGTCGCGGTGATCGCGGGGAGGTCGACATGCGAACCCGGGTGCGCGGCTGGCGCTGGCGGCACAATCCGCTGCGCCGCCGGTCGGACGTCGTCGAGTCCTGGACCCTGCTGGTCGTCGCCCTGCTGCTCTTCGTGGGCGCCCCCCTGCTCGGGGCCGCCACCGCCTGGTGGGGTTACGGCCAGGCGAAGGCGATCGTCGCGGAGCAGCGGGCGGAACGGCAGCGCGTGAGCGCCGAGGTGGCCGGCGACACCGGCGGCACCCTGCCGTCCGCCCAGCTCGACGGGCAGCACTCCTACCGCACGACCGTCCGCTGGAGCACGCCGGACGGCACGGAGCGGAGCACCACGGCGCGGGTTCCGGCCGACGCCCGGCGCGGTGACCGGGTCGACGTGTGGCTGGACTCGCGGGGGCGGAGCGTGCCGCCGCCGTCGGACGGCGCCCAGATCTGGCAGCACAGCGCCACCGTGGGTTCCTTCACCGCCATCGGCACCGGCCTCACGGTGCTCCTGCTGCACCGCGCGGTGCGCGGGGTGGCCCTCAGGCGCCGGATGAACGAGTGGGACCGCGACTGGGCCCGCACCGAACCCCAGTGGACGCACCGCGGCGCCTGACCGCCTCCCGCCGCGATCTGGTCCGCCTCCCGGCCCCTCACGTACGGTGTGATCATCCGTACGGTCCGGCACGTGCTCCCGCAAAGGCGGTTCCCGATGGCCCTGTTCGATCTTCCGCTCGACGAACTGCGGGCGTACCGGAGCGCGTCGGGCGAGCCGGAGGACTTCGACGCGTTCTGGGCCAAGACGCTCCAGGAAGCCCGCGAGCACGACGTGGACGCGCGCTTCGAGCCGGTCGACACGGGCCTGTCCACGGTGCGGGTGTACGACGCGACGTTCGCCGGGTTCGGCGGTCATCCGGTGAAGGGCTGGCTGACACTGCCGGCCGCGGCGGAGGAACCGCTGCCGCTGGTCGTGGAGTTCGTCGGGTACGGCGGCGGGCGCGGGCTGCCGCACGAGCACCTGCTGTGGGCGTCCACGGGCCGGGCCCACTTCGTGATGGACACCCGGGGCCAGGGCAGCGGCTGGGGCGGCGGTGGCGGGACCGCGGACCCGGTGGGCGGCGCGCCCGCGTACCCGGGCTTCCTGACCCGCGGCCTCGACGCCCCCGAGAACTACTACTACCGCCGGGTCTTCACCGACGCCGTGCGCGCCGTCGAGGCGGCCCGTTCCCACCCGCTGACCGACCCGGCACGCACGGTCGCGCTCGGCGGGAGCCAGGGCGGCGGGATATCGCTCGCCGTGGGCGGTCTGGTGCCGGACCTGGTGGCGGTCGCCCCGGACGTGCCGTTCCTGTGCGACTTCCCGCGCGCGACCACGATCACCGACCGGCATCCCTACCGCGAGGTCGGCCTGTACCTGAAGACGCACCGCGGCCGGACCGAGGACGTGCTGCGCACGCTCTCCTACTTCGACGGCGTGCACTTCGCGGCGCGGGGCCGGGCGCCGGTGCTGTTCTCGGCGGCGCTGGAGGACCAGACCTGCCCCCCGTCGACCGTCTTCGCGGCCTTCAACGCCTGGGCGCACGAAGACAAGGCGATCGAGGTGTACGACTTCAACGACCACGAGGGCGGCGGACCGTTCCAGCAGGCCGCCAAGGTGCGCTGGCTGCGCTCGTACGCCTGAGCCGCCGCGGCCCCGGGGGGAGACGGCGCGGTTTCGGACACGGCGGTCACGGTGGAGGCCGTACGCCGCCGGAGGCGCGGGTGGTGTTTCGGCCGAACCGGCGGACCGGCCTTCCCTGCTGGTTTAGACCAATGGTACTTCTGGTGGCGCACCGAGCCCGCACGGCTACCGTACGTCACCCTCAGGAGGCGCGGCATGGACCGCACCACCCCGCACGACGACCCTCTCGCCGACGACCGGCCGCTGTACTGGCGGGTGGCGGCACGACTGCTCGGCGAACTGCACGACGGCTCCGTCCCGCCGGGCGAACGGCTGCCCGGCGAGCGCCGGCTGGCGGAGCACTTCGGTGTGAGCCGGGAGACCGTCCGGCAGGCCCTGGAGGTGTTGCGCCGGGACGGCCTGCTGACCACCGACCGCCGGGGCAGTCACGCCGCCCTCCCCGGACCGCCGGCCGGGAGCCCGGCGCCGCTCGCGTTCCCGGTGGGCGCCCGTCCGGCCGAGCCCCGTACGGGCGACCGCGCCACCGTCGCCTGGGAGGCGCCGCCGCCCGAGCACGCGGTGGCGCTGGGGCTGGTGCCGGGCCGTCCGACGCTGGTACACCGCTACGCGTCGGCGACCGCCGACGGAAGCGGGCGGCGGACGGCCGTGACGTCGTTCTCGGCCGTCGCGCTCGCCGAGGTCGAGGAGCTGGCCCGCTACCGCGACCGCGCCGACGGCGTCGCCTCGGCCCAGCTGCGGCGGGCCTACGACTGGATGCGCAGGGCGGGCCTGACCCTGCATCACCGGGACACCATCACCCCGCTCACGGGCGCGGCCTCGGTCCGGGTCGTGCGCCGGGTGCACGACCAGCACGACCGGCCGCTGGAGATCACGGAGCTTCTGGTGGACGCCCGACAGGACGCCCTGGTCTACGAGTTCACGCTGCCGGCCGCGGGGTGAACCCCGCCCGCTACCCCGTCCGCCGGGCCGTGACCAGCCGGACGCGCGGGCTGCCGTCGGGCCGCCGGCCGAACTCGGGCAGGGCGTGCAGTTCCGCCCGGAAGCCCGCGCGCGCGAGTTCCCGGCCGACGTCCCCGAGACGGAACGTCCGGTAGTACATGACGAACGGCGGCCGCCACAGCGCGTTGCGCACCCGCATCGCGGCGTCGAAGCCGAGCAGCGTCCAGTACCCCGGAGAGCCGGGGCGGGGCGGCGCGACCACGGGGAAGGCGAAGCGGCCGCCCGGCCGGAGCACGGACCGCACCTGGCCGAACAGGCCCGGCAGCTCCCGGGGCAGGAAGTGCCCGAACGCGCCGAAGCTCACCACGAGGTCGAACTCGGCGCCGAACGGCAGCGCGCGGGCGTCCGCACGCACCCAGGAGACCTCTGGCCCGGGGGGCACCGGGCGGCCGCGCGCGACCTCCAGCATGCCCGCGCTGAAGTCGACCCCCGTCACCCGCTCCCGGCACACCCGGGCCAGCACGTCCACGCCCGCGCCGGTGCCGCAGCACAGGTCGAGCCCGGAGCCGAACGGTCCCATCGGCGCCAGCGCCGAGGCCACGGCGTCGAGCACCCGGTCCGGCGTCCGGTAGGGGGTGTGGTCGAACTTCGGGGCGAGCAGGTCGTAGCCGCGCTCGACCGACGACAGCGCCTGGACGGCGAGTTCGCGCAGGGTGGGGCCTTCGGGGCTGAACATCGGCTCAGCCTAGGGCCTGTCTGACCATTCCCGTCGTCGCCCGGAGGGCGGCCTCGCGGCGTCAGGTGCGTGCTCTCGCCGTGCCGGGCGTGGAGCCTCGTACTGGATGTACTTGGCTCTGCGCCCGGTGCGGCGAGTGGGGGCACCTCCCACGCCCTCAAGGCAGTGGGGGAGCGTGCATGCGTCGCGAGGCTGGGGGCACCTCCCGGCCGGAGGCTGGGGGAGGGAATGGTCAGACAGGCCCTAGGTCAGACAGGCCCGAGGGCTGCCCGGCGGGCCCGGCCGGGGCACGCCGTTCCTCGAGCACGGTGAGGACGCGCTCGCACCAGCGGGCGTTGTCCCGTTCGAAGGCGATTCCGGCGAGCAGCGTGAGGTAGGGGCCGACGCGGTCGGCCTCGCGGAGGTGCCGCTCCTCGGTGCGCCCGTCCAGGAGGCGCTCGCGTACGCGCTCGTAGCGGGCGAGCTTGCCCAGGGCCCAGGCCCTGCGCTCCTCGACC
Source organism: Streptomyces sp. NPDC058985 (assembly GCF_042740985.1). Lineage (NCBI taxonomy): Bacteria > Bacillati > Actinomycetota > Actinomycetes > Kitasatosporales > Streptomycetaceae > Streptomyces > Streptomyces sp. NPDC058985. The sequence goes on from NZ_JBHYJX010000011.1 coordinate 117,900, forward strand.
AGCGCGCGGACGGCGTCGGGGTCGGCGCCGTCCATCGCCTGCATCTTGATCAGGAACTCGTCGCGGACGGCGGTGGGGCGCCGGGTCGGCTCGACGGCGAAGGCGCCCAGCCGCTCCCGTCCGGCCTCGGTGAGCGAGAACAGCCTTTTGGTGGGCCTGCGTTCCTGCTGCACCGTCCGTGCCTCGATCAGCCCGTCGCCCGCCAGGCGCTCCAGCTCCCGGTAGAGCTGCTGCGGCGTGGCGGGCCAGAAGTTGGCGAGCGACACGTCGAACACCTTGGACAGTTCGTAGCCCGAGGCCTCTCCCTCCAGGAGAGCGGCCAGGACGGCGTACTTGAGAGACATGTCGACACGCTAGCAAGCACGGACTAATCTACTCCGCACCTATTCAATTATTTTACTAAGAGGTGGCTGCGATGCAGGCATTCCGCGCGGCGGTCGAGGCACACGACATCGACGCCGTCGAAGCACTGCTGGCCGAGGACGTGGTCTTCACCAGCCCCGTCGTGTTCAAGCCCTACCGGGGCAAGGCGATCACCGCGGCGATCCTGCGCGCGGTCGAGCGCGTCTTCGAGGACTTCCGCTATGAGCGCGTCATCGGCGAGGAGGGCGGCCGCGACCACGCACTGGTCTTCTCGGCACGGGTGGGCGACCGGGAGATCGGCGGCTGCGACTTCCTGCACCTGGACGAGTCGGGCCGGATCGACGAGCTGACGGTGATGGTGCGGCCGCTGTCGGGCGCCCAGGCGCTCCAGGCGGCCATGGCCGCGCAGTTCGAGCGGATCGCGCAGGAGGCACAGGCGGCGCAGGCGGGTACGGCCGGCTGAGTCCGGCCCGGCACATGCGGAACACGGAGTCACGGAAGCCGGAACAGGGACCGCACCGGCGGCGTTGACGAGGTCGACGGGAATGCGACGCTGCTTCGTCCCATTCCCGTGCCCCTCCCACCACGTCCCGTGGTACGGTGCGGTCAGCACTTGTGTACGCCCCGCTGGGGCGCCGGTGCCAGTTTCCTTCGGTTCGCCGACCCGCCCGTCGCGATGCGACCGGCGCGTCCGCTTCTCAGCACAACCTCGTGAGCAGGGTCTTAAGTACCCGCAGTCACCGTGGTGCTGTTCCCGCCGTCCGGAGGCGTGTCGTCCGACCCCTCGCACGGCTTTCCCCCTCCTTCCGCATGTCCCATGCCCGGGTGTCCTCGAAAGGACCGACCACATGACCACCACACTCGAACACCCCCCTGTACAGCAGTCCCCGGCCGAGGTCGCGAGCGGCGTCCTCGACATCGAGACGGGCGGGAAGGGCCGCCTGCGGGGCGCGAGCCTCCAGCCCGAGCCGGACGATCCCGCCCTCTCCCCCGCCCTGATCCGCCGGCACGGCCTGCGCAAGGGCGACCTGATCGAGGGCGTGCGCGGCGACCGGCGGACCCTGACCGACGTCGTCCGCGTCAACGGCCGTACGCCTCAGGGCCGGGACGGCCGGCGGCACTTCCACGAGCTGACCCCGCTGCACCCACACGAGCGGCTGCGGCTCGAACACCGCGCGGCCGGACTGACCGGGCGCGTCACCGATCTGCTCGCACCGGTCGGCAAGGGCCAGCGCGGCCTGATCGTGGCCCCGCCCAAGACCGGCAAGACCGTCCTGCTCCAGCAGCTCGCCGCCGCGGTGACCGGCAACCACCCCGAGACCCGGCTGATGGTGGTGCTGCTCGACGAACGGCCCGAGGAGGTCACCGACATGCGCCGGTCGGTGCGGGGCGAGGTGTACGCCTCGACCTTCGACCAGAGCGCCAAGCAGCACATCGCGCTCGCCGAACTCGTCGTCGAGCGCGCCAAGCGGCTCGTCGAGGCCGGTGAGGACGTCGTCATCCTGCTCGACTCCCTCACGCGGCTGTGCAGGGCGCACAACAACGCCTCCTCCTCGGGCGGCCGTACGCTCAGCGGTGGCGTCGACGCCGCGGCGCTGCTCGGCCCCAAGCGGTTCTTCGGCGCGGCCCGCAAGGCCGAGGAGGGCGGCTCCCTCACCATCCTCGCCACCGCCCTCGTGGAGACCGGCTCGCGGGCCGACGACTTCTACTTCGAGGAGCTGAAGAGCACCGGCAACATGGAGCTGCGGCTGAGCCGGGAACTCGCCGCCCGCCGGGTGTTCCCGGCCGTGGACATGGCCGGTTCGGGCACCCGGCGCGAGGAACTCCTGCTGTCCGCCCCCGAGGCCGCCGCCGCGCGCGGGCTGCGGCGGGCGCTGGCGGCCCGGGACGGGCAGTCCGGCCTGGAGACGCTGCTGGAGCGGATGCGCCAGACCCCGGACAACGCCGCGTTCCTACGGCAGGTCCAGCCGACCCTGCCGGCCGGCTGACCCCGCCCGGCCCCGCGACACCCGCCCCCCCCGCGACACCCGGTCCCGCCCGGACGCCCGGTCCCGCCGGGTCATCCGGCCCTACGGCAAACGGGTGTATGCGCTCCCGACTCGCCCCGGACAGCGCGGCGGTTCAGGCGTCCGTTCCTACGTTTGCGGTATGACTATCGGATTCTCATCCCGGGCGGCTCGATCCACTTGCGTGCTCTGCGTGGCAGGCCTGCTGACGCTCATGCCCGCCGCCGCTGCCGCCCGTACGGGACAGCCGGACCCCGGGCCACCGGGCGCACCCGGCCCGATGGCCCGGCCCGCGGCGCTGTACGGCTCCGGCACGCAGGTCCGGCCCGGCCCCGAGGCCCCCGAGGTCCCCTATGTCTCCGCGCTGTCCTGGGTGGTCGCCGACGCCGAGAGCGGCGACGTGCTGGCCGCCCACGACGCGCACCGCCCGCTGCCTCCGGCCAGCACCCTCAAGACGCTGTTCGCCCTCACCGTACTGCCGGTCCTGCCGGGCGGCGTCCGCCACGAGGTGAGCGCGGACGAGCTGTCCGGCATCGGTCCGGGCAGCAGCCTGGTCGGTGTCGTCGAGGGCCACACATACCGCGTCTCCGACCTGTGGAACGGGGTCTTCCTCAACTCCGGCAACGACGCCGTGCACGTCCTCGCCTCGCTCACCGGCGGCTGGAGCGCCACGGCCGCACGGATGCAGGCCGAGGCCCGTGCCCTCGGCGCCCTCGACACCCAGGTGCGCTCACCCGACGGCTACGACGCGCCGGGCCAGGTGTCGTCGGCTTACGACCTGGCGGTCTTCGGACGGGCGGGGCTGCACAACCCGGACTTCGCACGGTACTGCGGCAAGGTCGACGCGCTCTTCCCGGGCCGGGACGGTGAGGCGTACGGAATCATGAACACCAACCGCCTGCTCACCGGGGCGGACGGCGTGGAGCCGTACCCGGGGCTCATCGGCGTCAAGAACGGCTACACCAGCAACGCCGGCAACACGCTGATCGCGGCGGCCCACCGCGACGGGCGCACCCTGGTGGTCAGCGTGATGAACCCGCAGGAGGGCGGCGGCCACGCCGTGTACGAGGAGGCCCGTTCGCTGCTCGACTGGGGCTTCGAGGCGTCCGGTCTGGTCGAGCCGGTGGGCTCGCTGTCGCCCCCGGACGACCGGCCCCAGCCGGGCGCCGAGGCGGCGGCGCCCGTGGCGGCCGCGTCGACGCGGGCCGCCGAGCACGAGCCGGGCTGGCCGGAGACCGGCGCCATCCTCGGCGTCGCCGGGCTGGGCGCGGGCGTCATGGCGCTGGCGCTGCGGCTCAAGCTCGTGCGCGACGACGGGAGTTGACGGGGAGCGGGAGGAGGACCCCCGGGACGGGGGTGGTGCTGGCCACACCCCTGTTTCGGGGGCGGACGCCATTCTGCGGCCGGCAGCGCGTTCACATACTGAACCGCATGGCCAATCCAACGATGCTCATCGAGAACTCCCCCGCGCGGGGAGAGCAACAGCGACGCGAGAAGGGCAGCGACTTCTCCGAACTCGCACGCCGCATGGCCGACGCGGATCTGCTCCGGCGCCGCCCGCTGTACTACACGGTGCGCTTCGGTGCCGTCGCCCTCGCGCTCGCGGGCGGTGTCGCCGCCTTGGTCACCCTGGGGGACAGTTGGAGCCAGCTGGTGGTCGCGGCGGCGCTGGCCGTCGTCTTCGGCCAGCTCGGACTGGCCGCCCACGACCTCGCCCACCGGCAGGTCTTCACCCGCCGGCGCCCCAGCGAGGCCGGCGGACTGCTGGTGGCCAACCTGCTGCTGGGCATGAGCTACGGCTGGTGGATGAACAAGCACACCCGCCACCACGCCAATCCCAACCACGAGGAGAAGGACCCTGACGTCTCCCCCGACATCCTCGTGTGGTCCCGGGGTCAGGCGAGCAGGGCGAAGGGGCTGCCGCGCTTCGTCGGGAAGCACCAGGCGGCCCTGTTCTTCCCGCTGCTGACGCTGGAAGGTCTCAACCTGAGTTTCAACAGCTTCAAGGCGCTGCGCAGCCCGTCCATGAAGCGGCCGGTGCTGGAGGGGTCGCTGCTCGTCGCGCACTTCGTCCTGTACTTCGGCGGGCTTTTCACACTGCTGTCCCCCGGCAAGGCGCTCGCCTTCATCGCCGTGCACCAGGGCCTGTTCGGGATCTACCTCGGCTCGGTCTTCGCACCCAACCACAAGGGCATGCCGATGATCGAGGAGGGCACGCGGCTGGACTTCCTGCGCCGCCAGGTCCTCACCTCCCGCAACGTACGCGGCGGTGTGTTCGTCGACGCCTTCATGGGCGGCCTCAACTACCAGATCGAGCACCACCTCTTCCCCAGCATGCCGACCCCCGCGCTGGCCAGGGCACAGGCCGTCACCGAGGCGTACTGCGCCGAACTGGGCGTCCCCTACCACCAGACGGGGCTGCTCGCCTCGCACCGCGAAGCCCTGCGGCACATGCGGAGCGTCGGGGAACCGCTGCGCGCCGCCCGCTGAATCCGGCGGCGGTCAGCTCTGCAGCACGCCCGCGCCCAGCAGCCCGAACAGCAGGACGCCGACCGCGATCCGGTAGACGACGAAGGCGTTGAAGGAGTGCTTGGCGACGAACTGCAGCAGCCAGGCGATGGAGGCGTAGGCGACCACGAAGGAGACGAGGGTGCCGACCAGCAGGGGCGCGGCACCCGCTCCCGCGCCCAGGGCGTCCTTCAGTTCGTACAGACCGGCGCCGGTCAGGGCCGGGATGCCGAGGAAGAAGGAGAGCCGGGTGGCGGCGACCCGGTCGAGGTCGAGCATCAGGGCGGTGGACATGGTGGCGCCGGATCGGGAGAAGCCGGGGAACAGGAGCGCGAGGATCTGCGAGCCGCCGACCAGCATGGCGTCCTTGAACGAGGTGTCGTCCTCGCCCCGCTTGTGCCGGCCGGTGCGGTCCGCCACCCACATGACCCCGCTGCCGACGATCAGTGAGCCGGCCACCACCCACAGGGAGGCGAGCGGGCCCTTGATCAGCGGCTTGGCGGCCAGGCCCACCAGGACGATCGGGACCGTCGCGCAGATGACCCACCAGGCGAACTTGTAGTCGTGGTGGTACCGCTCCTCCCGGTCCCGCAGCCCGCGCACCCACGCGGAGAGGATCCGGGCGATGTCCTTGTGGAAGTAGACGAGCACGGCGGCGATCGCGCCGACCTGGATGACCGCCGAGAAGCCGATGACGGAGTGGTCGTCCACGGGGATGCCCATCAGCCCCTCGGCGATCTTGAGGTGGCCGGTGGAGGAGACGGGCAGGAACTCGGTCACCCCCTCGACGGCTCCGAGGACGATGGCCTGACCGATGCTGATGGCGCTCATGAGACCCACTTCCTACTACACGCGGGCGAGCACTCCCGTCACGCTCAGAGCGCGTCGGCGAGTGTCACCCCCGCGAACACCGCCGCGAGGCCGGCCGCCACGCTCGCCGCCACGTTCACCGCCGCCGGGAGGCGGGAGCCCGTCTCGGTGAGGCGGAGCGTCTCCCAGGAGAAGGTCGAGTACGTCGTGAGGGCGCCGCACAGGCCGGTCCCGAGCAGGAGACGCAGGTCGGATCCCACGGCTCCGGCCAGCGTGGCACCGGTGACCAGGCCCAGGACCAGGGAGCCGAGGACGTTCACGGTGAGGGTGCCCCAGGGGAAGGCGGAACCGTGCCGGGACTGCACCGCGCGGTCGGTGAGGTAGCGCAGGGGCGCTCCGACCATGCCGCCCACGACGACCAGCAGCCAGTTCATCCGGGGATCCGCCTCCGCTTCAGTGTCCGGCGGGCCGCCCACGAGGCGAGCCACACCGCGGTGAGTGCCGCGAGCGGGGTGGCGGCGAGGTAGGCCAGACCGGTGCCCGGGTGGCCGTCCGCGAGCAGCGCGCGGATGTCCGCCGCGTAGGTGGAGAAGGTGGTGAATCCGCCGAGCACGCCGGTGCCGAGGAAGGGCCGGACCAGGCGGTGGACGTCCCACACCTCGGTCACGGCCACCATGAGCACGCCCATGGCGGCGCAGCCGGCCACGTTGACCCAGAAGGTCGTCCAGGGGAAACCGCCGCTCCGCGCCGGCCACCACAGGGCGGCGGCGTAGCGGGCCGCGGCGCCGGTACCGCCGCCGAGGGCCACGACCGCGACGACGGGTGCCTGGACACGCCACCCCTGCGTCATGGTCGTACGCCTCCCGCTCGCTCGACGGCGGGGCCAGGGTAGCCCTTCTACCAGCCCTTCTCGAACATCCGGGCCACTTCAGCGATGCGCACCTCGTCTCGCCGGTAGTACGTCCGCCCGCGAATCCTGCGGGTGCGCAGCAGACCGAGGCGGGTGAGCAGGGCCAGATGGGTCTCGGCCACCCGGCGGGGCACACCGAGCCTCGCGGCGACCGGGCCGGACGGGACGCCGTGCGCGGCCGCGTCCACACGGCGCTGCGGCGGGAAGTGCGCGACCGGGTCCTTGAGCCATTCCAGGATGTCGAGACGCGTTCCGTGCGCGGGGGTCCTCGGCATCTCGCCCTCCCTCCGGGGGCCGCCCGTCCCCGTCCGTCCACTGTCCCGCAGCCGGGGTCCCGCTGTCCGGGAGTCCCATTCCTTGTCCGGTACCCGACCCGCAGGAGCCCGGCTTGTTCCTTGCACGCGCACTAGTTGCACACTCAACGAACGGGCTTTCCGGTGCTACCGTGCAGGTATGGCAGTCAGGACGGCCGGTCTGCGGCTCGAGGAACGGTGGCGGGACATCCTCGCCGTACACGCGCGCACCATGTGCGAGATCGACCGCGCGCTGCATCCGCACGGACTGGGGGCGAGCGACTTCGAGGTGCTCGACCTCCTCGTGACCGAGGGTCCGGAGGAGGGCGCCCAGTGCCGGGTGCAGAACCTGGTCGGGCGGGTGCACCTGAGCCAGAGCGCGCTGTCCCGGCTCATCGCCCGGCTGGAGAAGGACGGGCTGGTCGAGCGCACGATGTGCGCGGAGGACCGGCGCGGTGTGTACGTCACCCTGACCCAACGGGGCCGCGAACTGCACGGCGAGGTACTGCCACTGCAGCGGGACGTACTCTCCCGCATGCTCGGCGACGACGAGGAGCCGCGCCCCTGACTAGAGGCGGGTGAAACCGGCGAGGCGGGGCAGGACGACGAAGGGGAAGGACGCGCCGCCGGGCGTCCTGAGGGCCGCCAGGATGTCGTCGTCCGGCTCGCCGAACACCTCGAAGTGCTGCACCGTGCAGTGCTCCATCACCTCGCGGATGTACGGGTCCGACAACCGCCAGTGGGTGCGGACGGCGTCGGAGTCGCGGTAGAGCTGGAAGCTGTGCGCCAGCATCCGCTCCTCGTCGACGAAGACCTCCACCATGAGCTGGGGTCCGTGCTCCTCGGCGAACGCCACCGCTCGCGCGATGGCGCGCCGGAAGTCGTCGAGGCGGCCATCCGCGATGCGCATGGTGTTGCGGAAGAGAAGGGTGTCGCTGTTCGTGATCTCCATGCGCCGAGTCTCGTACCTCAAGTGAAGTTGAGGTCAAGTCGCCGGCTCAGGGGCGGGCCAGCAGGCTGCGTACGCCGTCCGACGTCAGGGTGAGCCGGTGCTCGGAACCGGCGTCGATGGACAGCGACAGGTCGTCGGCGGGCCACTGCGCGGCGAGGGCGCCCAGCGGCACCATGCGGTAGCGGGAGACGTACGGCAGCAGGTCGGCCATCTCCAGCTCCGAGGTGAACACGGGCACCACCTGACGGCCGCCCTGCTGTTCCAGCACCGGCAGCGCCAGCATGCCGGGGTCGGCGGCCTCCTGGTCGTTCGTGTCGTCGGGCACGGGAACGAGGACGTCGCTGCTCGCGAGCGTGTCGAGCGCCGCGGTGTCCTCGGGGTTCCCGGGGTTCTCGGCCAGCGTGTCCAGGGCACGCTGGGCGGGCGTGACGGGGTGGTCGTTCGCGGGTGTCTCCATGGCAGATTCCCTGATAGCGGCGGTCTACGGCCCGCGCGGACGAGGGGCACGGACGCGGTCCAGACTCGCGTACCCGATCATCTGCGGCGCAATCATGTGCGCCGCGGGTGCCGGACTCAGTCCTTCCGCTCGGCCGCCTCCACCAGTGCGGCCAGTTTCGCCAGCGCCATCCGCGTGCCCGTCTCGTTGTCGGCGGCCGGCACCGCGTCGGGCAGACCGTCGTGGGCGACGACCACCTCCGTGCCGCCCCCCGCTTCGGTGAGCGTCGTGGTCATGGTCATCCGGCCCTGGAACGCGGGGTCGGCGGACTCGAACTCCAGCACCTCCACTACCTGCTCGTCGGGGACGAGGCGGGCGAAGTGCCCGTGGTAGGTGTCGGTGTGCGCGGCGGACTTGCCCGTACCCGCGGGCGTCTCGTAGGTGAGCGACACGCGGAAGGCACCGCCCGCGCGGGCCTCGAACGCGTGCACCCGGGCGGTCATGCCGTCCGGGACCCGCCAGGCGGCGACGGCCGCCGGGTCGAGCAGCGCGCGGTACACGGCGGAGCGCGGGGCGTTCACGTGACGGGAGACGCGGGTCGAGTGCATGGGCACCACCCTTCCGCCCGCCCGTCCCCCGGGCAAGCACCCCGGAACGCGCACTCATCTGATCGCACGGGGGCCCACTTGATCGATCAACGGAGTGGTCGGGTTAGCATATGAGCGCCGCCTAGCTCGAAAGATAGAGACGTGACTGTCAACGACGACTCGTTCACCAACTGGAAGAACCGCGAAGAGATCGCGGAATCGATGATCCCGATGATCGGGAAGCTGCACCGGGAGCAGGACGTCACGATCCTGCTGCACAGCCGTTCCCTGGTGAACAAGTCGGTGGTCAGCATCCTCAAGACCCACCGCTTCGCCCGCCAGATCGCCGGCGCGGAACTGTCGGTCACCGAGACGATGCCCTTCCTCCGGGCACTCACCACGCTCGACCTCGGTCCCTCGCAGATCGACATCGGCATGCTCGCCGCCACCTACAAGGGCGACGACCGCGGACTCACCGTCGAGGAGTTCACCGCCGACGCCGTCGCCGGGGCCACCGGCGCCAACAAGATCGACCGCCGCGAGCCGCGCGACGTCGTCCTGTACGGCTTCGGCCGCATCGGCCGGCTCGTCGCCCGCCTGCTGATCGAGAAGGCCGGCTCGGGCAACGGCCTGCGGCTGCGCGCCATCGTCGTCCGCGGGGGCGGCGATCAGGACCTCGTGAAGCGGGCCTCGCTGCTGCGCCGCGACTCCGTGCACGGGCAGTTCCAGGGCACCATCACCGTCGACGAGGAGAGCAGCACGATCCTCGCCAACGGCAACGCGATCAAGGTGATCCACGCCGACGACCCCTCGCAGGTCGACTACACGGCGTACGGCATCAAGAACGCCATCCTCATCGACAACACGGGCAAGTGGCGTGACCGCGAGGGCCTGTCCAAGCACCTGCGTCCCGGCGTCGACAAGGTCGTCCTGACCGCCCCGGGCAAGGGCGACGTCCCCAACATCGTGCACGGCGTCAACCACGACACCATCAAGCCGGACGAGCGGATCCTGTCCTGCGCGTCCTGCACCACCAACGCGATCGTGCCGCCGCTGAAGGCGATGGCCGACGAGTACGGCGTGCAGCGCGGCCACGTGGAGACCGTCCACTCGTTCACCAACGACCAGAACCTGCTGGACAACTACCACAAGTCGGACCGCCGCGGCCGCAGCGCGCCGCTGAACATGGTCATCACGGAGACGGGTGCCGCCTCCGCGGTCGCCAAGGCGCTCCCGGACCTCAAGGCGCGGATCACCGGAAGCTCGGTCCGCGTGCCCGTGCCGGACGTGTCCATCGCGATCCTGAACCTCCAGCTCGCCCGCGAGACCACCCGCGAGGAGGTGCTCGACCACCTCCGCGAGGTGTCGCTGACCTCGCCGCTCAAGCGCCAGATCGACTTCATCAGCGCGCCCGACGCGGTCTCCAGCGACTTCATCGGCTCGCGCCACGCCTCGATCGTCGACGCCGGAGCGCTCAAGGTCGAGGGCGACAACGCGATCCTCTACCTCTGGTACGACAACGAGTTCGGCTACTCCTGCCAGGTCGTCCGCGTCGTGCAGCACGTCTCCGGGGTGGAGTACCCGACGTACCCGGCCCCGGCGGTCTGATCCGGAGTACGCGCGAGGGGGCGGCGGGACACGGTTCCCGCCATCCCCTCGGGTATCAGCCGGCCTCGGCCCGGGCATGCGTGTGATGGCGTTCCCGCCCGGACGCCCCGCGTGGCACGACGGCCGGCTGAAACGAGAATGGCTCCATGGACGCACTGGTTCGGCGCTCCCCCTGGGTCGGGTTCCTGACCTGGTGCGTGGCGGTGCTGAGCCTGACCGTCCTGGCCGCGGCGGCCGTCATCCGCAGCACGGTGCTCGACCCCGGCTTCTACGGCCAGGTGCTGGAGGACGAACGGGCCTACCAGCGGTTCTACGACGAGGTACTGGTGGACCCGGGCAGTACGCCGTTCACCAGCGAGCTGCTGGACCGGCTGCCGGTGCCGCAGTCGACCGTCACCTCGAACCTCAAGGTCGTGATCCCGCCCGAGACCCTGCGGACCATGGGGGACCGTCAGATCGCCGAGGTGGTCCACTACCTGGAGGGCGACCGCGACCGGCTGCGGATCACGGTCGACCTGGAGCCCGTGGTCGCGAACGTCGAACGGCTCAGCCAGGCCTACTTCGGTGATGCCGTCGCCGCTCTCCAGGAGCGGTCGGAACCCGACTTCCAGGCCTTCGTGCAGCGCATGTCCGAACTGGCGGCGCGGGTGGTGGCCGGTGAGGCACCGCTGGAGGGGCTGCCGTCACTGCCGCTCTCGCACAGCCAGGCGGTCGCGGCCACGGACGCGCTGATGCCCCTGCTGCCGAGCGCCGAGCGCGCGGACCTGCGGCCCAGCGTGCAGACGGCCCTGGACCGCGGGGACCTCGCCTCGGCGCTGGCCGCGATCGCGCCGGTCGTCCTGACGGACCAGGTCCGGGACGCCGCCACCGAACTGCTGAGGGAGGCACGGCAGGGCACCTGGGTCGTCGCGGTCGACGTCGACCCCGCCGCCGAGGCACTGGCTCCGGTGGACCGCGCCCGGTCGGTGACCCGGCTCTTCCAGGAGGTGGTGGAACCGGCGGCGGCCGTCCTCGGCGCCGCCGCGCTCACCCTGCTGTGGCTCTCCACGACCGGGCCCGCCAGGCGCCGGCTGATGCCGCTGGGCTGGGCACCCGCGGCCGCCGCGGCGCTGCTGGCGCTGACGGTGCTGGGACTGCGGCTCACCCTGCGCGACGCGCTGTTCGGCCGGCCGCCCTCGTGGCCCCCGGCGGCCTCGGGTCTGCTCGCCGACGTCCAGGCCACCGCGCTCGACCGGCTCCTGACCACCGCCGTCGTCGTCGCCGTGATCCTGCTGGCCGCCGGCGCCCTGCTGATCCTGGTGGGCTGGGTCTGGGAGACCCGGCCCAGCGTGCCGGTCCTCACCGATCCGCGGCACGGTCCGACCCTGACCTTCGCCGTGACCGCCTGCGCGCTCGTCGGGACGATGGTGGCGCCGGTGGCGATCACCGGCTCCTCGCCGCGCATCTGCCAGGGCAGCGCCGAGCTGTGCGACGCCCGCTACGACGAGATCGCCCAGCTCGCCTCGCACAACGCGATGGCCACGACGGCGGACCGCTTCATCGGCCCGCTGCAGGACCCGGACATCGTCGGCCAGCTGGGCGCCGGGGTGCGCGTCCTGCTCCTCGACACGCACCAGTGGGAACGGCCCGAGGAGGTCGCGGACCGGCTGAGCACCTCGGACTTCTCCCCCGACCTGCGCCGGCGGCTGACCGGGATCCTGGAGCGGGTGAACCCTCCGCACCCGGGTCTGTGGCTGTGTCACTCGGTGTGCGGCGCCGGGGCGCTGGAACTGGTGCCCACGCTGGACCAGATCGGTGACTGGCTGCGGGACAACCCCACCGAGGTGGTCACCCTGATCCTGCAGGACGGCCTGGATCCGGTGACGACCCAGGACGCCTTCCTCCAGGCCGGGCTCGCCGACCTGCTGTACCGGCCGGACCCGGACCCGGACCGCCCCTGGCCGAAGCTCAAGGACATGATCGACAGCGGCCGGCGACTGGTCGTGTTCGCGGAGCAGGCGGACGGCCCCGCGCCCTGGTACCGGAACCTCTACCGGTACGGCATGGAGACGCCCTTCGCCTTCCGCCGCCCGGACGAGATGTCCTGCGTGCCGAACCGGGGCGGCTCGGACAAGCGGCTCTTCCTGCTCAACCACTTCGTCACGGCCGGCGGCGGGCTGCGGCTGGACGCCGGGACCGTCAACTCCCGGGAGCGGGTGCTGGAGCGGGCGCACACCTGCCAGCGGCAGCGCGGCAGACCCGTCAACTTCATCGCCGTGGACTACGCGACGATCGGCGACGCGCTGGGCGCGGTCGAGGAGCTGAACGCCGAACGGCTGGAGGACGACGCCCGAGACCCCGTCGAACGGTCGCCGGACCGGCTGCGCGCGCGGGTCCCGCCGGTGCGGGACGGCGCGCCGGGTCAGTGACGGCACGGAGCCCGGCGACGCGGTGGTGCTCCGCGTCGCCGGGCGGGTGCCGTCGGGCCGGGGGCCTACCTGTTGATCTTGAACTGGGAGCCCGGCTCGATCGTGACGTCCTCCTCCGCCGAGTTGGTGATCGTGACGTCGGTGAGGGTCGCGCTGCCGCGGGCGCCGCCCATCGCGAGGATGCCGGAACCGTTGTTGGACTTGTCGATGCGGACGTTGGTGATCTTCACGTCCGGCATCGCACCGCCTCCCGTCTTGAACTGGATGCCGTCGTAGGTCGAGTCGAGGATCTCGGTGTCCCGGATGGTGACCCCCGGGATGTCCTGGCCCTGGGCGAACAGGGTGATGGCGCCGAACTCCTGGTCCTCGTTCCAGAACGCGCCGCCCGTGCGGTGCAGGGCGTTGCCCGCGATGAGGGTCTGGCCGGAGAAGGGCAGCGGGTCGTGGTCGGTGGCGAGCATGATGCCGGGGTAGTTCATGGTGTCGGAGATGACGTTGTTCTCGATGGTGTTGCCGTAACCGCCGTACACCGCGATGCCGTTGGCCCGCCAGGGCAGCTGGATGGTGTTGTTGCGGAAGTGGTTGTCGTGGCCGACGTCCACGGAGGTGTCCTTCACGTACTTGCTGGCCCACACGGCGAGCGAGTCGTCGCCGGTGTTGCGGAAGGACGAGTTGTAGACGGTGGAGTTGCGGGTGCCGTTGGCGAAGTTGATGCCGTCGGCGTAGGTGTTGCGGATGCGTACCCCGGTGAACTCCAGGCCGTCGCCGGGGCCCCACAGCTCGGGGATGTTCGCGTAGTCGCGGCCGGCCCAGACGCCGACGTTGGCGTGCTCGATCCACACGTTGGTGATCTTGGTGTCCTTGCCGAAGCGGCCGTTGAGTCCGACGCCGCCCTCGTGGTTGCCGTCGCCGCCGCGGATGGTGCCCGAGCCGAAGATGGCGATGTCCGAGATCTTGGTGTTGTCGTCGATGTCGAAGCCGAAGTTGCCCTCGTGCGGGTGGTTGATGCCGCCCGCCTCGTGCGGCGGGGTCAGCGTGTAGAGCTGGGAGTGCCACATGCCGGCGCCGCGGATGGTGACGTCGCGGATGCCGACCTGGTTGAACTGGCCGCGGTTCTGCGGGTCGTCGGTGAGGATCTTCTGCTCCTGGCGCCACTGTCCGGCCGGGATCCAGACACACTCGATCTGGCCGTTCTGGTCGGCGGTGACGGCGCGCTGGATGGCGTCGGTGTCGTCGAGCCCGTCGCCGGGGACGGCTCCGTACTGGGTGATGGAGGTGCAGTTCGCCGGCTTGGCCGCCGGGGGCGCGACCTGCTCCAGGTCGATCAGGTCGATGACGTAGAAGGCGGCGGTGTCGCCCGCGTCGCGCTGGAGGCGGAACTCGGTGCCCTGCGGGAAGGTCTGGTTCAGCAGGGCGTGGGACTCGTCGAACAGGCGCCGCGCGTCGCCGCCGGGCCGGTTGGTGAGTCCTTCGGGGTCGTCGGTGGTGCCGTACAGCCAGCTGTGCTTGGAGGACAGGTTCAGCTTCTGCACGAACCGGCCGTCGGCGTAGAGGCTGATGGTGGCGTCCGCTCCCCCGCCGCCCGGCGCGTCGGGGATGGAGTTGCGCACCACGATGGAGTTGGTGGGCGTGGTGGAGGTGAACTCGACGTGGTCGCCGGTGGAGTCGAGCCGGACGGACTCGCGGCCCGAGGACTCGGTGCCGAAGTTGGTGTGCCCGAAGGTCCGCTTGGCGTCGGAGGTGAGCAGCGTGCCGTCGTAGCGGCCGTCCTCCGCCTCGTACTCGGTGTACGGCACGGCGGCGCCGCGTCCGACGACGAGCGACTTGGCGAGCACGTTGTTGTTCTCGTTGGTCTCGGCGACGACGTTCGTGGCGTCGGCGGACGCGGTGAGCGTGACGCCGCCGCCGGTCGCCTTCCAGGTGCCGCTGACGGGCACGTTCACCGTGGCTCCGGCGGCCACTTGACCGGTGGTGCCGTTGAGGGTGGTGGAGCCGGCCTGGATCCGGGTCACCGAACCGGCCGCGGCGGCGCTGGTGCCGCGGTTGTGCACGGCGACGGTGAAGGAGACGTCGGCGCCCACGGCCGGGTTGGCCGGGTTCGTGGTGATGGACCGCACCTCGAGGTCGGGTCCGGGTGCCTGGCCGACGACCAGCCGGTCGGTGGCGGTGCGGCTGTTGTTGGTGTCGTCGAGTTCGGCGACGGTGTCGCGGGGGTCGGCGACCGCGGCGACCGCGTAGCTGCCCGCCGCGTGGGTGCCGGTGGAGACGGCGACCTCGGCGGACTGGCCGGGGTCGAGCGCGGGGACGGAGGCGCTGCCGGCGGCGGTGCCCTCCACGGTGACCTCGGTGGTCGTCGCGGCCGAGCGCGCGGTGCCGGCGTTGCGGACCGTGGCGTTCACGGTGACCTCGTCGCGCTCGGAGGGCGCGGCGGGTGACCAGTCGAGGCCGGTGACCGTGAGGTCGGGCGCGGGCGCGGCGGTGCCGACGACCTGGAACTCGGCGACCTGGCCACCGGGCGCCCCGGTGTTGGAGAAGAACCTGAGCCGCACGTCGGCCATCCGGCCGCTGACCGGGATGCTCACGGTGTTGGCCTGGCCGGGGCTGAAGGCGTAGTCGGCGCGGTCGCGCAGCGAGGTGAACCCGCTTGCGCCCTGGGCACGGCCGAAGACCTGGATGCTCTGGGTCCGCGCGGCCCACACCGGGTCGGGGTTGAGCTTGACCACCACGCCGCTCACGTCCGCGTCGGCGCCGAGCTTGACGGTGAGGTCGGCCGGGTGTCCCGCGGCTTCCCAGTACGTCGAGGTGGAGTCGTCGGTGGCGTTGGCGGCGACGTAGGACTGCGTCGACGAGGTGGCCTCGACCGGCTTGTTGCGGGCGAGGTTGGTGCCGGTGGGCGGCGGGCCCGGGTCGGTCTCGTCGCCGTAGACCTCCAGTTCGGACAGTTGCGCGGCGTTCCAGCCGGTGTTGCCGGTGATGTCGACGCGGATGTAGCGGGCGTCGGCGGAGGCACCGAGGTCGACGGCGACGGTGTTGGCGCGATCCGGGCTGAACGCCCGCGCGTCCGCGGCGGCGAGGGTGCGGAAGGCGGAGCCGTCGGTGCTGCCCCGAACGGAGAGGCTCTGGCTGCGGCTCTCCCAGCCGGCGGGCAGTTTGAGGACCACCCGGTCCACGTCGCGGGCGGTGCCGAGGTCGACCTGGAGCCACTGGGGGAAGGAACCGGCCGGGCCCTCCCAGTAGGTCGCCTGGGTGCCGTCGGTGGCGTTCCCCGCGGGGTAGGCGCCGTGCGAGCCGCCCGCCTTGGCCGGGCGGCCGAGGGCCAGGTTGACGTCGGCGGCGGCCTTCGCCGGGGCGGCCTGCGCGGTGGCGGCCAGGGGCAGCGGCAGCAGCCCGACCGTCATCAGCCCGGCTACGGCGGCGCCGGGGAGCGACCGTCGGCCGAGAGATCTCCATCTCATGGGGGTCCTCTGTTCCGTGGGGAGGCGGGGAGCGCGACAGTCCGGCAGGGAGGGAGAGCACCGATCCTGCGCGCCAATTGAGCAGGACAGTCGATTCTTTGCGGAAAGTGCGTCATCAGGTTTCTAGCGTGTCACCGGTTTGTCAACGGTCGCGGTTGAGGCGGGAGTTGGTACGTAATTGACTTGCGTCGCTTGCGTGGACCTTGCGCACGCCCTGACATGCGCATGGATGAACTGACGGGTGCGAGAGCGTGGTTCGAAGCTCGTAAGTCACGCAAGTCGCGCACGGAGCCGAGCAACAGAAGGGCCGGCCCGACACCCGTAGGCGTCGAGCCGGCCCTTGCCGGTGCGAGGGTCCCCCGGAGGGGACGGATCAGTCCGTGCCGGACTCCATGGCGGCGCGGTCGAGCAGTTCGTCCTCGGCGGAGACCTGGCCGCGCGAGGCGATGGCCTCGGCGCCGCCTTCCGGCATGGCGCCGATGAGCCCGGTCGCGGCGGCCTGGGCGGCGCCGATGGTGGGGGTGGCCGTACCGATCAGACCGAGCCCCGCGTACTGCTCCAGCTTGGCGCGCGAGTCGGCGATGTCGAGGTTGCGCATGGTGAGCTGGCCGATCCGGTCGACCGGGCCGAACGCGGAGTCCTCGGTGCGCTCCATCGACAGCTTGTCGGGGTGGTAGCTGAACGCCGGGCCCGTGGTGTCGAGGAGCGAGTAGTCCTCACCGCGCCGCAGCCGCAGCGTGACCTCGCCGGTGACCGCCGAGCCGACCCAGCGCTGCAGCGACTCCCGGATCATCAGCGACTGCGGGTCCAGCCAGCGGCCCTCGTACATCAGCCGGCCCAGGCGCCGCCCCTCGGCGTGGTACTGGGCGAGGGTGTCCTCGTTGTGGATGGCGTTGACCAGACGCTCGTACGCGGCGTGCAGCAGGGCCATGCCGGGGGCCTCGTAGATGCCGCGGCTCTTGGCCTCGATGATCCGGTTCTCGATCTGGTCGGACATGCCCATGCCGTGCCGGCCGCCGATGGTGTTGGCCTCCATCACCAGGTCGACCGGGGAGGCGAACTCCTTGCCGTTGACCGTGACCGGGCGGCCCTGGTCGAAGCCGATCGTCACGTCCTCGGCCGCGATCTCGACGGACGGGTCCCAGAACCGCACGCCCATGATGGGCTCCACGGTCTCCACGCCGGTGTCGAGGTGCTCCAGCGTCTTGGCCTCGTGGGTGGCGCCCCAGATGTTGGCGTCGGTGGAGTACGCCTTCTCGGCGGAGTCCCGGTAGGGGAGGTCGTGGGCGACGAGCCACTCCGACATCTCCTTGCGGCCGCCCAGCTCGGTCACGAAGTCCGCGTCCAGCCACGGCTTGTAGATCCGCAGCTGCGGATTGGCGAGCAGGCCGTACCGGTAGAACCGCTCGATGTCGTTGCCCTTGAACGTGGAGCCGTCGCCCCAGATCTGGACGTCGTCCTCGAGCATCGCCCGCACCAGGAGGGTGCCGGTGACGGCGCGGCCGAGCGGCGTGGTGTTGAAGTAGGCGCGCCCGCCGGAGCGGATGTGGAACGCCCCGCAGGTGAGCGCGGCCAGGCCCTCCTCCACCAGCGCCGCGCGGCAGTCGACCAGGCGCGCGATCTCCGCGCCGTAGGTCTTCGCACGGTCGGGCACCGAGGCGATGTCGGGCTCGTCGTACTGGCCGATGTCGGCGGTGTACGTGCAGGGCACGGCGCCCTTGTCACGCATCCACGCGACCGCGACCGAGGTGTCGAGGCCGCCCGAGAAGGCGATACCGACGCGCTCGCCGGTGGGAAGAGAGGTGAGGACCTTGGACATAGGAAGAGTATGCATGATGACGCATGACCATGCAAAGCCGTCTCGTCACAAGGGCGCGGCCCCTCCTCCTCACCGGGTCGGCAGCGCCACGTACTGGTACTCCAGGAACTCGTCGATCCCGACCCTGCCGCCCTCCCGGCCGAGGCCCGACTGCTTGACGCCGCCGAAGGGCGCGGCCGGGTTGGACACCAGGCCGGTGTTGAGGCCGACCATGCCGGTCTCCAGGCGTTCGCTGACCCGCAGGCCCCGGTCCAAGCCCTCGGTGTAGAGGTAGCCGACGAGGCCCCAGGGGGTGTCGTTGGCGCGGCGGACGACCTCGTCCTCGTCGTCGAAGGTGAGGATCGCCGCGACGGGGCCGAAGATCTCCGTCTCCATGAGCGCGCTGTCCGGAGAGACGTCGGTGAGCACGGTGGGCGGGTAGAAGCAGCCGGGTCCCTCGGGTGTCCGGCCGCCGACCAGCACCCGGGCGCCGCGCTCCACCGCGTCGGCGACCAGTTCCTCGACCTTGGCGCGTCCGGCGGCGTCGATGAGGGGGCCCACGTCGACGCCGTCCCGGGTGCCGGGGCCCACGACGAGCGCCTCCATCCGCCGGGCCAGCCGCCGCGAGAACTCCTCGGTCACCGGGCGGTGCACGAAGAAGCGGTTGGCGGCGGTGCACGCCTCGCCCATGTTGCGCATCTTGGCGATCATCGCGCCGTCCACGGCGGCGTCCAGGTCCGCGTCGTCGAACACGATGAACGGGGCGTTGCCGCCCAGCTCCATCGAGGTCCTGACGACCGTGTCCGCGCACTGCGCGAGCAGCAGCCGTCCGACGGCGGTCGAGCCGGTGAAGGACAGCTTGCGGATCCGGCCGCCGCGCAGCAGCGGTTCGCAGACCTCTCCCGCCCTGGAGGTGGGGACGACGTTCAGCACGCCGTCCGGCAGTCCGGCCTCCTTGAGGATGGCGGCCAGGGCCAGGCTGGAGAGCGGGGTCTGCGGGGCCGGCTTGTGCACCATGGTGCAGCCGGCCGCGATCGCCGGGGCGATCTTGCGGGCGCCCATGGCGAGCGGGAAGTTCCACGGGGTGATCAGCAGACAGGGCCCGACCGGGCGCCGGGAGAGCAGCATGCGGTTGCGCCCGTCGGGGAGGAGGCCGTGGCCGCCGTCGATCCGGACGGCCTCCTCGGAGAACCAGCGGAAGAACTCGGCGGCGTAGGCGACCTCGCCGCGGGCCTCGGCCAGCGGCTTGCCCATCTCGGAGGTCATCAGCCGGGCGAGTTCGTCCGTGCGCTCCAGGACGATCTCGTGGGCGCGGCGCAGGATCTCGCTGCGTGCGCGCGGTGCCGTGCGGGCCCACGCCTCCTGCGCCTGGACGGCGGCGTCCTCGGCGAGCCGGGCGTCCTTGGGTCCGGCGTCGGCGACGTGGCGGACGGTCTCGCCGGTCGCGGGGTCGTCCACGGGCAGGACTGCGCCGTCCGCCGCGTCCGTCCACGCGCCGCCGATGAACAGCTGGGTCGGTGTGTCGGTCATGGGGTCCCTCCTGGTCGCCCGGCCCGGAGGCCGGGCTCGGTCTGCGTGTACTCGGCCCGCCCGCCCGCCTCGCGGGGGCGGCGGCGTCGGGTCACCGGTCGGCCGCCCCCGATGCCCCGGCCTCGGCAGGCGAACCCGGTCCGCCGCGCCCAACGTGCCGGCGCCCACGGCCGGACCCGGCACGCACGGGCACCGGAGCGCCCGCCCGCCTCACGACGACGACGGATGTCCGGTCACCGGTCCGCCGCCCCCGACGTGCCGGCCTCGACGGCGGCGGACCAGGCCCGCAGGCCCTCGTCGACCGCCGTCTCGTCGATCACCAGCGCGGGGATCATCCGGACCACCTGGTTCCAGGCTCCGCAGAGCAGCAACAGCAGGCCCTCGTCGACCGCGGCCCGCTGGACCCGGGCGGCCGTCCCGGGGTCCGGGTCCCCGCTCTCGGTGACGAACTCACTGGCCAGCATCAGTCCCATGCCCCGGACGTCCCCGATGGCGGGCGTCCGCGCCGCCACCTCCTCCAGTCCGCGGCGCAGGCGCGCGCCCATGGCCTCCGTGTTCTCCACCAGCTTCTCGTCGCGCACGACGTCGAGGGTGGCGCAGGCCGCCGCGCAGGCCACCGCGTTGGCGCCGTACGTGCCGCCCTGCGAGCCCGCCCAGGCCCTGGCCATCAGTTCCTCGGGGGCCGCGATCGCGGACAGGGGGAAGCCGCTGGCCAGGCCCTTGGCCGTGATCAGGATGTCGGGGGTGACGCCGAAGTGCTCGTGGCCCCAGAAGCGGCCGGTGCGGCCCACGCCGGTCTGCACCTCGTCCAGGATCAGCAGGAAGCCGTGGCGGTCGGCGCGCTCGCGCAGGCCCTCCATGAAGGCGCGGGTCGCGGGGACGTAGCCGCCCTCGCCCAGGACCGGCTCGACGATGACGGCGGCGGTGTCGGCGGGCGAGGTGATCGTCTGGAGGGTGTAGTCCAGCTCCTGGAGGGCGAAGCGGGTGGCGGTCTCCTCGTCCCAGCCGTAGCGGAAGGCGGTCGGGAAGGGGGTGACGACCACGCCGCTCATCAGCGGCGAGAAGCCGGACCGGAAGCGGGTGCCCGAGGTGGTCATGGACGCGGCGGCGACGGTGCGGCCGTGGAAGCCGCCGTGGCAGACCAGCACGTTGGGGCGGCCGGTGGCCTGGCGGGCCAGGCGCAGCGCCGCCTCCACCGCCTCGCTGCCGGAGTTGGTGAAGAACAGGCTGTCCAGACCGGTCGGCAGGACCTCGCCGAGCTTGTCGACGAGGCGCCGCAGCGGCTGGTGCATGACGGTCGTGTACTGGCCGTGGACCAGGGTGCCCACCTGCTCCTGGGCCGCGGCCACCACCCTGGGGTGGCAGTGTCCGGTGCTGGTGACGCCGATGCCGGCGGTGAAGTCCAGATAGCGGCGGCCGTCCTCGCCATGGATGTGGACGCCCTCGCCCCGGACGGCCACCACGGGCGTGGCCTGGCGAAGGTGCGGCGACAGTGCGGTCATGCTCGTCTCCCGGCGTGATCGTCGGACTGCTGCGGTGCCCCGAGCCTTCCCGCCGGGGCGGGCCCGCCAACGCGTGATCTGTCCGGCGCGGGCCCGGTATCCGGACGATGTGTCAACCGTCCGGCGCCGAGCGCGCCGTCGGACCGCGCCCGCGCGACCCTCCGGGCGCTCTTGCGCAGGTCAAGGAGGCTTGTCAGAGTGACCAGGGGCACAGGGAGGCACTGTGAGCGAGAACCGGCACCCGGGCCCGGAGGGCCGTCCGCCCACCGTGGCGGACGTGCTGGCCCTGCCGGTGCTGGCCGGGGGCGAGCCGCGGGTGGTCACCGGCGCCGACCGCGTGGACCGCCCGGTCCGGTGGGTCCACGTCACCGAGCTGACGGACCCGGCGTCGTTCCTCAAGGGCGGCGAACTGGTCCTCACCACGGGTATGCCCCTGCCCGAGGACCCGGCGGGGGTACGCCGCTACGTCGACGAACTCGCCGACGTCGGTGCCGCCGCCCTGGTCATCGAGCTGGTACGCCGGTACCACCGGCCGCCCGACGCCCTGGTCCAGGCGTGCCGGGCGCGCGGGCTGCCGCTCGTCACGCTCGCGCGGGACGTCAACTTCCTGGAGGTCACGCAGGTCGTCCACGCGCTGATCCTCGGCGGCCAGGCGGAGGCGATGCGCAGGACGCAGCGGGTCCACGAGGCGTTCACCGCGCTCACCCTGCGCGGCGCCGGTCCGGAGGACGTGGTGCGCGCGGCGGCGGAGATGAGCGGACGCACGGTCGTGCTGGAGAACCTGGTCCACCGGGCCCTGGTCTGCGAGCCCTCGGGCAGTACGGCGCAGGCCGCACTCACCGGATGGGAGCGGCGTTCGCGGACCACACCGGCGACCGACCGCACGGGCCTGGCCGGTCCCGAGGGGTGGCTCGTGGCCCCCGTGGAGTACCAGGGCGAGGGCTGGGGGCGGGTCGCCATGCTGCCGGGCGGGGACCGGGCCTTCGGCCCCGAGGACGTCACCGTGCTGGAGCGCACCGCGATGGCCCTCACCATCGCCCGTCTCACCCACTCCACGCCCTGGGAGCGCACCGCCCACCGCACCGCCCTGCGGGACCTGGCCGAGCGGCGCCACCGCTCCCCGGCGGACGCGCGCGCCCGGGTCGCGGCCCTCGGGCTGCCGGCGGCGGACGCCCGCTTCGTCGCCGTACTCGCGGACCTCCCGGGAGAGGCGGAGGCCGCGACGGCCGAGGCCCGGCTGTCCGAGGAGCTGGGCATGTCGGGGGCGCGGGCGCTCGTCGGTCTGCTCTCCCCCACCCGCCTGGGCGTCATGCTGGCGCTGCGCCCGTCGCCGCCCTGGCGGGAGGCCGTCGAGCGGCTGAGCCGGGGTGTGCTGGACGCGGCTCCGGACGCTGTCGTGAGCGTCGGCTCCCCCGCCCCGGATCTCGACGGCGTCGCGCGTTCCTTCGGCGAGGCGGCCCGGGTGGCCGAGGCCACCGAGCCGGGCCGGCCCCCGCCGCCGGACCGCTCCTTCCACGAACGGGCGGACGTCGGCCTGGGCCGGTTGCTGTTCGCGCTGCGCGACGACACCCGCGTCCAGGAGTACGCGGAACGGCAGTTGGGCCGGCTGCTCGATCACGACGCCCGGCACGGCACCGACCTCGTGACGACCCTGCGCGGCTATCTGGACGCCGCGGGCAACAAGACCGTCGCCGCCCGGTCGGCGGGGCTGTCCCGGGAGACCGTCTACCAACGGCTGCGGACGATCGAGCGGTTGCTCGGGCGCGACCTGGAGTCCGGCGAGCAGCGCACCGAACTCCATGTCGCGCTCCAGGCGCTCGATGTGCTGCGGGGTGGCTGACCCGGGCGCCTCAGCCGCCCGCCGCCGGTTCCTGCCCGAAGACCGCGTGCAGCCGCCGCGTGTGGTCGACCCGCCGTCGCGGACCGGTGAGGGTGACCGTCGCCGTCAGGGGCGGCGCGGTGCTGGACGCGGCGAACCGCAGCTCCAGCGCACCGGGTTCGACGACCCGGTGGCCGTCGCGCCCCGTGAAGGAGGCGAGGTCGGCCGGGACGACGACGCGTACCCTGCGGGCCTCGCCCGGCGCCAGCGGCACCCGGGTGTAGCCGACGAGGCGCTGCACCGGCTGGACGACGGAGGCCACCGGGTCGTGCAGGTAGAGCTGGACGACCTCGGTGCCGTGGCGTTCGCCGGTGTTGCGGACGGTCAATGCCAGCGAGAACTCGCCGTCGGTGGGCGCCTGGTCGACGTTCACCGCGAGGTCGCTCCAGGCGAACGTGGTGTACGTGAGGCCGTGCCCGAAGCCGAAGGCGGGCGTGGGGTCGATGCTGGACACCTCG
Source organism: Streptomyces sp. NPDC058985 (assembly GCF_042740985.1). NCBI lineage: Bacteria > Bacillati > Actinomycetota > Actinomycetes > Kitasatosporales > Streptomycetaceae > Streptomyces > Streptomyces sp. NPDC058985. Next base: position 141,403 of record NZ_JBHYJX010000011.1, read on the forward strand.
CTCGCGTGGGCGAGCCGCGCCCCCAGATAGGTGGTCGGCTGCGCACCGGCTCCGCGGGGCACGCTGACCGGCAGCCGGCCGGAGGGACCGGTACGCCCGCTGAGCACGCCCGCGAGAGCGGCGGTGCCCTCCTCGCCGGGGAAGAAGGACTGCACGATCGCGGCGGCCTCCGTCACGGCCCGGCCCAGCGCGTAGGGCCGGCCCGCGAGCAGCACCGTGACGACCGGCCTGCCGGTGTCGAGCAGCGCGTCGAGGAGCTGTTGCTGGGCGCCGGGCAGGGCGAGCGACTCGACGTCGCAGCCCTCACCGCTGGTGCCGCGTCCGAAGAGTCCGGCGCGGTCGCCCAGGACCACGACGACGACGTCCGCCTCCCCGGCCGCGCGGACGGCCTCGGGGATGCCGGAGACGTCGCCGTCGTCGACGCCCGTGCCGTGGGCGAGCGTGAACTCGGTGTCGGGGAACTCCGCGGCCAGCGTGGCGCGCAGGGTGGGCAGGTCGATGCCGACGGGGGTGGCGGGGTGGTGGACGCCGATGTGCTGGGGGAAGGAGTAGCAGCCGAGTACGGCGGTGGGCTCGTCGGCGTTGGGGCCGACCAGGGCGATGCGGCGCGGCCGGGCGAGGGGCAGCGTGCCGTCGTTGCTCAGCAGCACGACCGCTTCCTCGGCGACGGTGCGGGCCAGTTCGCGATTGCGGGGCCCGTCCAGGTCGATCCGGCCGCGCAGGGCCTCCGGGTCGTCCAGGTCCGCGCCGTCCAGCGCGGCGGGCAGCGGGTTCCAGTCCGGGTCGAGGAGCCCGAGCAGCGCCTTCTGGGTGAGCACCCGGCGCAGGGCGCGGTCGATCACCTTCTCGGGGACCCGGCCGGCGGCGACCGCCTCCACCAGGGGCGCGCCGAACGTCTTGACGGTGGGCAGTTCGACGTCGACGCCCGCCCGCAGCGCGGCACCCGCGGCCTCCGCCCAGTCGGCGGCGATGCCGTGCAGGGTCTTGAGGAAGGCGATGCCGAAGTAGTCGGCGACGACGGTGCCGTCGAAGCCCCAGGTGTCGCGCAGCAGCCCGGTGAGCAGGTCCTCGTCGGCGGCCGCGGGGACGCCGTCGGTGTCGGTGTAGGCGTGCATCACTGACCGGGCGCCGCCCTCGCGGATCGCCATCTCGAAGGGCGGCAGCAGGACGTCGGCGCGCTCGCGCGGGCCCATCGGGGAGGGCGCGAGGTTGCGTCCGGCGCGGGAGGCCGAGTAGCCGGCGAAGTGTTTGAGGGTGGCGACGACGCCGGCGTCCTCCAGGCCGCGCACATAGGCGGAGCCGATGGTGCCGACGAGGTACGGGTCCTCGCCGATGGTCTCCTCGACCCGGCCCCAGCGGGCGTCGCGCACCACGTCCAGGACGGGTGCGAGGCCCTGGTGGACGCCGACGGACCGCATGTCGCGGCCGATGGCGGACGCCATGCGGTGCACCAGGTCCGGGTCGAAGGTCGCGCCCCAGGACAGCGGGACGGGGTAGGCGGTCGCGCCCCAGGCGGCGAAGCCGGCCAGGCACTCCTCGTGCGCGACGGCGGGGATGCCGAAGCGGTTCGCCGAGGCGATGCGGGCCTGGGTGCGCAGCAGCGAGAGCGCGCCGAGCGCCGGGTCGACGGGAGCGGTGCCGAAGGGCCGGGTCAACTGGCCGAGGCCGGTGGGCAGGAGCGCGTCGAGGTCGACCGCCTCCTCCATGTCGTGCTGATGGGGGGCTACGTCTCCGCCCTCGTCGGACGCGCCGACCCAGACGCCGTACAGCTGGGCGATCTTCTCCTCGGGGGTCATCGCCTCGATGAGCGCGGACACCCTGGTGGTGACGGAGAGGGCGGGGTCGTTCCAGAGGGGGATTTCGGGGTGGGTCTCAACCGCCACGTTGTGGGTCACTTTCCTCCGACGCCCATCAGGCCCTGGACCAGGGCGCGACGGGCGAACAGGTAGACGAGCAGGACGGGCACCATGGACAGCACCACGGCTCCCAGCAGGCCGGGGATGTCGATGCCGTGTTCGGTCTGGAAGTTGTAGAGACCCAGGGTGACGACCTTGGTGGCATCGGACTGGGTCAGGACGAGCGGGAACAGGAAGCCGTTCCACGCCTGGAGGGCGGAGAACACGACGATCGTGGAGAGTCCGCCGCGCGACAGCGGCACCACGAGCTGGAAGAACATGCGCCGCGGGGTGGCGCCGTCCATGGTCATGGCCTCGAACAGCTCCGGGGAGATGTCCCGCATGGCGCCGCTGAGGATCAGCGCCGACATCGGGAGGCAGAACGCGGTCGTGGGCAGGATGACGCCGAGCAGGTTGTCGTACAGCCCGGCCTCGCTGATCAGGTAGAACATCGGCACGATCACCGCCTGGGCGGGGATGGCGAGGCCGAGCAGGAAGAGCCGGAAGACCGCCGAGGTGGCCCGGCCGCGGCTGCGCACGATGGCGTAGGCGAGGGGCGGGACCAGCAGCAGGACGAGGCCGACCACGCAGGCCGTGACGACGAGGGTGTTGAGGAAGTACCGGCCGAAGCCGGAGTCGAAGGCGCCGGTGTAGTTGTCCAGGGTGAAGCTGTCCGGTATCGACACCGGGCCGTTCTCGGCGTAGTCCTGCCGGGTGCGCAGGGTCGCGGCGAGCAGCACGTACAGCGGCAGGCCGACCAGGAGAAGCCAGACGAGCGAGCCGGCGCCGGCCAGGTAGTTCGGTCGGCGCCTCATGACACACCCTCCATGGAACTGCGCATCTTGTCGTAGCCGGAGACCCGGACGACGATCAGCGAGACGACCGTGGCCGCGACGACCAGGGCCAGGGCGATCGCGGAGCCGGTGCCGTAGTCGAAGCTCTTGAACGCCTTGTCGTACATGTAGTAGGCGCTGATGGTGGTGTCGGTGCCGGGGCCGCCCTGGGTCAGGATGAGGACCGTCTCGAACGTGGTCAGGCCGCCGACGATCATCAGGATCATCGAGGTGATCATGGCGGTGCGCAGCTGCGGCAGGGTGATGTGGAAGAACTGCCGGTAGCGGCCCGCCCCGTCGACCTCCGCCGCCTGGTACAGCACCTGCGGGATCGCGCGGGCGGCGCCCTGGTAGATCAGCGTGTGGAACGGGGTGAACTGCCATGTGCTGACGAAGGCGAGGACCCCGATGGCGGTGGCCTGTTCGCCGAACAGGTTGCCGTCGCCGAACAGCCAGGTGGCGTCGGCCGGGATGCCGAAGTTCGGGTCGAGCAGCGCCCGCCACAGCACGGACACGGCCGTGGCGGACAGCAGCAGCGGGATGAAGTAGATGACCGACAGGACGGCGCGGTTGCGCTGCTGTCCGGCGGCCCAGACCCCGAGCAGGATGCTCAGCGGGGTCTGGAGGGCCACGCCGAGCGCGGTCAGCAGCAGGGTCAGCCAGATGCTGTCGAGCATGACCGGGTCGTCGGCCAGGCGCGACCAGTTGTCAGTGCCGACGAACTCGGGCGGGCTGATGCCGTCCCAGCTCATGAAGGACAGCACCGCCACCATGATCAGCGGCACGATCGCGAAGAGGGCGAAGAACACTGCGGCGGGCAGCGCCCAGACGAAGCCGGGCCGGGCGCTCGTGGTCTGTGTGGTCATGGGCCGTTCGTCAGTCGGTCGGGAGGGCCTGCATGGCCTTGATGAAGCCGTCCGTGTCGAGCTGTCCGTTGAAGAACTGCTGGATGGCCTTGTGCATGTCGGAGCTCGCCTTCTGCGGGTACGCCTGGTCCCAGGAGAGCTGGAACGACGGGGCGTCGGCGACGAGGTCGTACTGGAAGCGCGAGTACTCGGGGGTGCCCGAGCCGTCGATGAACTTGTCGGTGTTGGTCGTGGTCGGCAGGTTGCCGATGTCCAGTTGCGCCTTCACGAACTCGTCGGAGTACATGAGCTTCAGGAACTCGGCGACGGCCTCGGGGTGCTTGGTCTTCTTCATCACCGAGTAGTAGTTGTTGGTGTTGCCCGCGACGGCGGCCGGGTCGCCCTTGCCGCCCTCGACGGCCGGGAAGGCGCTGTATCCGAGGTCCTTGCGGGCGAACTCCTCGTGGTCCGTGAGCTGCTGGGAGTAGTACCAGGAACCCATCAGCTCGAAGCCGGCCTTGCCCGATGCCACGAGCTGGACCGAGCCGCCGTTGGTGTACTTGACCGAGTCGTAGTTCTTGCCGAAGGCGCCGGTGTCGACCAGCTCCTCGATCATGCCCAGGGCCTTCCGGCTGTCCGCGCTCGCCCAGGCGCTCTTGTCACCCCCGACGGCCTTCGCGAACAACTCCGGTCCTGCGGTGCGGTCGTAGAGGTACTGGAACCACATCTGGGTCGGCCAGACGTCGCCGCCGCCGAGCGCGATCGGCGTGACCCCCTCGTCCTTGAGCTTCTCCACCGCGTCGAGCAGCTCGTCCCAGGTCTTGGGCGGCGCGACGCCCGCGTCGTCGAGGACCTTCTTGTTGTGGAAGAGCAGGACCGGCTGGGTGCCGCGCATCGGGATGCCGTAGGGCTTGCCGTCGACGACGGCGCTGTCGAAGACGGACGGCAGGAACTTCTTCCTGAGGTCCGGGTCCTTCTCGATGAAGCCGTCGAGCGGCAGCAGCAGGTCGGCCTCGACGAACGGCTTGATGCTGCCGCCGCCCCAGTTGAAGAACACGTCCGGGGCCTGCGGCGTGCTGATGATCGTCTGGAGCTTCTTCTGGTAGTCGGCACCGGGGATGGTGTCGAGCACTGCCTTGACGTCGGACGTCTTGTTGAAGGTGTCGACGATCTGCTGCTCGACCTTGTTGCTCGCGTCCCCGTAGACCAGAACATGGATCTTGCCGTCGTCGGACGACGCCCCGCCGTTCCCGTCGCCGCAGGCCGACAGGCTCAGTGCCAGAGCGAGCGTCGCGGCGGTGGCGACGAGTCCGGGCAAGCGCGCACGTTTCTTCATCGTCTGCCTTTCGAAAGTTTCGGCTCCGTCACCGAAAGCTCATGGTGTCGGACAGTAAAGTCAGACGGGAATCTTGGTCAATGGCCGTGCGGACGCGGACTCAATTCGTTATCGATCGCCTCCGACAGTTTCGAAGGTCCCGCCCGTGTCCCGGGCGTGCCGGAACACAGCGGGGGCTGGCAGGATGGGCGGATGCGGGAAGGTGACGGCAGGCATCTGCTGGTGGTGGACGACGAACCGGCGATCGTCGACGTGCTCGCGACCTCGCTCCGTTTCCTCGGCTACGACGTGGCCGAGGCGGCCGGCGGCCGGGAAGCACTCGCCAAGGTGCGCGAACGCAGGCCCGATCTGGTGCTGCTCGACGTGATGCTGCCGGATCTCGACGGCTTCGAGGTGGTGCGGCGGCTGACGGCCGGCGGTGCGCGGGTACCGGTGGTGTTCCTGACGGCGCGTGAGAGCGGGGAGGACGTCGTCGGCGGTCTCGACCTGGGAGCGGACGACTACATCACCAAGCCGTTCCGGCTCGCCGAGGTCGCCGCCCGGGTGCGCGCGGTGCTGCGCCGCACAGCGGGTCCGGACGGCACGACGGACCGCACCGTACTGCGGTGCGCCGACCTGGAGCTGGACACGGCGGCCTACGAGGTGCGCCGGTCCGGGCACCTGGTGGAGCTGTCCCCGACCGAGTACCGGCTGCTGCACCACCTGCTCGCCAACGCGGGCCGGGTCCTCACCCACGAGCAGCTCCTGGACCACGTCTGGGACCACGGCGCCGGTGACACCGCCGTCCTGAAGTCGTACATCTCGTATCTGCGCAGGAAGATCGACTCGCACGGCATGCCGCTGATCCACACCCGCCGCGGCATCGGCTACGTGCTGCGCGCGCCGGAGGCGTGACCGGTGGCCGTGGTCCGGTCCCTGCGGGGGCGGCTGCTGCTCGCGGTCCTCGCGCTGGCCGCGGTGGTCCTCGTCGCGCTGGACGCGGTCGTGTACGTGTCCTTGCGCGACCATCTCCTCGACCGTGCGGACACGTCGTTGCGCGGGGTGCAGGCCCAGGTGGTCAAGCAGATACGCAACGGAAGACCTCCCGCGCAGGGGCTCGCGGCGGATGCGCGGATGCTCGGCGTCTCCGAGTACTTCATCGAGATCCGGCGGCCGAACGGTGACGTGACCCCGCTGGCACCGGGGCTGCGCGATCCCGGGGCCGCGCCCCCGCAGGTGCCCCGGACGCCCGGGGACGCGGCCGGTGCCCCGGTCACGGTGCCCGCCGAAGACGGCGACGGGCCCGGCTACCGGCTCCTGACCCGTTCGCTGCCCGACCGGCGCGGCACCCTGGTGACCGCCGCACCGCTGTCCTCGGTCGACGGAACCCTGCACCGGCTCCTGCTGGTGGAAGGCGCCGCGACCGCCGGTGCGCTCGTGCTGCTCGCCGCGTCGGGTCTCTGGCTGCTGCGGCGCGGGCTGCGGCCCCTGGAGTCGATGGCGCGGGACGCCGACGCCATCGCGGCCGGGCAGGACGGGCTCCGCGTCGCGCCGGCGGACATGGACAGCGAGGTGGGCCGGCTCGGATTCGCGCTCAACACCATGCTGGACGGGCAGGAGACGACCCAGGAGCGGTTGCGCCAGTTCGTCGCCGACGCCTCGCACGAGCTGCGCACACCGGTGACGGCGATCCTCGGCTACGCCGACCTGCACGCGCAGGGGGCGCTCGGCGACCCGGCGGACCTCGGCCGGGCCATGAACGGCGTCACGGACGAGGCGCTGCGGATGCGCCGCCTCGTGGACGACCTGCTCCTGCTCGCCCGCCTCGACACGGTGCGGGCGCCCGAACGGCTCCCCGTCGATCTGACGAAGGTCGCCCGGGCGGCGGTAGCCGGGGCGCGCGCGGCGGCTCCCCGGTACCCCGTCGCGCTGGAGGCCGAGCGGCCGGCGGTGGTCGAGGGGGACGGAGAGCAACTGCGCCGCGTCGTGGACAACCTGCTCGGCAACGTCCGTGCCCACACACCCGAGGGCACCCACGCCCGGGTGACCGTGTGGGCGGCGGCGGACGGCTCGACGCGGCTCGCCGTCGTGGACGACGGTCCGGGTGTCCCGGCCGAGGCGCTGCCCAAGGTGTTCGACCGCTTCTACCGTGCGGACCGGGCCCGCGGCGGCCACGGCAGCGGTCTCGGTCTCGCCATCGTGGCGGCGGTCGTGGACGCCCACGGAGGGCGGGTGGATGTCGTCAGCACGGCCGGGAGCGGGACCGGGGTGACCGTGCGGCTGCCCGCCGCCGCGTCGGCGTGACGGCGACGGGCGTCGCTACAGGAACGCCAGTGTCCGGTCGTGTCCGTCCAGGATCTGCCCCGGGTCGGCCGCGAGCACGCGTGCCAGCAGCGTCGCGTAGACGTCCCGGAAGTCCGTGGTCGTGGCCAGGTCGTCGTCCCGGAGCCTGGTGAGGCTCGGCTGATCGCCGTAGAAGCCGCCGCGGACCGGTTCACCGAGGATCAGCACCGGGCCCGAAGTGCCGTGGTCCGTGCCCTGGTTCGCGTTGGCGCGGGCGCGGCGCCCGAACTCCGAGTACACGGCGACCACCACGTTCTCGCCGCGCACCTGCCGCAGGAAGCCGGTGACGGCGGTGTCCAGTTGCCCGAGCAGACGCGTCTGGGTCTCCTTCTCGCCCGCGTGGGTGTCGAAGCCCCCGAGGCTCACGCTGTACGCCCGGGTCGGCGCGCCCGCGCGGATCGCCTCGGCCACCACGGACAGCTGGGCCGCGAGCTGCCCCTGTGCTCCGGCCGAGCCGCCGCCGTCGTCCGCACCGTCCGTGTCGTCGCGCGGCTCGTCGGGGTCCTGCGGAGCACCGGTCCCGTCCTCGCGCGGCTCGCCTCCGAATCGGCTCACCACCGTGTTCAGATCCCCCAGGGAAGCCGCCGCACGGGCCTGGAGCGGATGCACACCGTCCTGCGCCCCCGCCAGCTCCTTGCACACCCGCTGCCAGGGCGCGGCGAGCCGGGCTCCTCCCAGCTGTACCGCGGCGCCCGCCGTCCTCTCCCCGGCCAGCAGTGGCGGGAGCGTGGCGCCGATGGACACGGCTCGCAACGGGTCGCGGTCCTCGGCCGTGTCCAGCCAGCGACCGAGCCAGCCGGTCGGCAGCGGGCCGGAGGGCGAGGCGGTCTGCCAGATCGACATCGAGCGGAAGTGGCTGTGGTCGGGGCGGGGGTACGACACGCCCCGGACGACGGCCAGTTGGTCGTCGTCCCACAGCCCCTTGAAGCCCTTCATACCGGGATTCAGTCCCAGCTCCTCACCCAGCGGCAGCACTTCGTCCTCGCCGTAGGCGAGATCGGGACGCAGGTCGTGGTACGCCCTGTCCCAGGCCGGGACGACGGTGTTCAGGCCGTCGTTGCCGCCGTACAGGGTCACGAGCACCAGGACCTTGGCGTCATCGGCCCGGCGCCCGCTCTTGCCGGAGTCCAGCAACCGGTCGACGGTGTACGCCGTGGCGCCCGCGGCCAGCGCCGCTCCCGCGGTCACCCCGCTCGCGGTCAGGAACTTGCGTCGGGTCCAGGTGTCCACCGGGATACTCCTTCACGGGCTGCGGGTCGGTGCGTGCGGGCGACGGCCGGGTCACGGCTGTACGAGGTACTCGGGCGCCGTCAGGGCGATCGCCGTGACCCGTTCCGGCTCGTCCGCGGCCTCGGCGAGAACGGCGGCGGTGCGTTCGCTCCAGCGGTGCACACCGAGCAGCCGGGCCAGTGTCGCGAGGCGTTCCTCCGCGGGCGCCCGCCGCACCGCGCCCAAGTCGCCCTGGCGTACGGCCTGCTGTGCGAAGCCGATGCGTACGCGGGCCGCCGCCGTGGTGAGCCAGGCGGTGCCGTGCGGCCAACCACCCACGCTGGGCGGCGCGAAGGGCACCTGACCGAGTCCGCCCAGCGTCCGCAGGAGTTGCCCGCGGGCCTTCTCCTCCAGTCGCGCCGGCCGGACGCCGAGCGCGCGCAGCGTGCCCACGACGTATTCGACGGGCTGCTTGACGAGGACGTTCGCGGGATCGGCGAACGCCGGGTCGGCGAGGATCGCCCGCACCATGGCGGTCAGGTCCCCGGTGCCGGCGATCCGGTCGAGACTGCTGTCCGAGGGGCCGTTCTCGGCCGACACCAGACGTGCCCACAGCCGGGAGGCCACGTGGCGCGGGCACTCGGGCTGCCCGACGAGATGGTCCACGAGCGACGTCGCGGTGAAGTCGGTCCGCCTGCCGAGCACGGTCTGCGCGCCGTCGGCGTGCCGTTGAGGGCGGAAGCGCGCGCTCCACTCGCCTTCGCCCCGGCGGTCGACGCTCCAGCCGGTGAGCGCGGCCGCGGCCTGTCGTACGTCGTCCTCCTCGTAGTGGCCCACGCCGAGCACGAAGAGTTCCATCAGCTCGCGGGCGAGGTTCTCGTTGGGTGCTTCGGCGGTGTTGCCGGAGGCGTCGAGCCAGAGCATCAGGGCCGGGTCCTGGACCATGGCCCGCGCCAGGGTCCGGAACTCCCCCGCGCCGAGCTTTCGCAGCGTCTGGTTCTGCGCGAGCATCGCCCGGCCGGACTTGACCTTCTGGATCGACGTCGCCCAGTGGTCGTGCCACAGGAGCGTCCGCTTCTCGATCCACGGCCGTTCGGTGGCGACCATCCGGTCGAGCCACCAGATGGTCAGCTGCTCGCGCTGCTCGCGCACGGCCCGCCGGTAGGTCTGCCGCGCGGAGTCGGTCGTCCTGCCGTCGGCCGTCTCGCCGTCGGCCGCCCTGGCTTCGGACTTGCCGCGTTCCGGCAGCGGGCCGAGATCGGGCGGTGCCGGGGCGTCGGGATCGTCGGCGGTGTCGAGGACCCGGTCCAGCGCCTGGTCCCACCCCTCGCCGGCGCCGTCTTCCGCCGGGCCGCCCTGCCCGGCGCTCCCGAAGCCGGTGCGCTGCAGCAGCCGGAGTACCCGCGCCCGCTCGTCCAGTGTCGCCATGGCCCTCACTGTGCACACGGCCCGTCACCGTCGCGTGCGATGCGGGTGGGAAATCGGTGGGAGTCCGCAGCCATGTGCACTCGGCACAGGGAGCGAACACGCCGTATGTGGTCCGCACCGGTCGTCGCGGCGGGAGCCCGGTCCTACTGTCCACCCAGCAGTGGAGACCCACGTCACAGACCCCCACGTGCCGTAGGAGTGTTGCCATGCCCCACACCCATCCCCCAGCCGGGCCGGCGGCGCGCGGCGGCGTCCGTGCCTGGGCGGCCCTGCTGACCGTGCTGATCGCCGCGGCGGCGTTCCTGTCCGTACCCTCGGGAACCGCCCGCGCGGCCGGCCTCCAGGAGGTGACCGGGTTCGGTTCCAACCCCGGCAACCTGCAGATGTTCCGGTACGTCCCGGACGGCCTCCCGGCAGGCCGTCCACTCGTCGTCGCGATGCACGGATGCACGCAGAACGCGGCCGCCTACGACGACGAGACGGGCTGGACGGAGCTGGCCGACCGTCTGCGGTTCGCGCTGCTGCTCCCCCAGCAGCGCGGCTCGAACAACGCCAACGCGTGCTTCAACTGGTTCGAGAACGGCGACACGTCGCGCGGCTCCGGAGAGGCTCTCTCCATCGTCCAGATGATGGACCGGATGCGCGCCGACAACGGCGTGGCGGCGGACCGTTCGTTCGTGACCGGGCTCTCGGCCGGCGGGGCCATGACGTCCGCGATGATGGCCGCGTACCCCGACCGGTTCGACGGCGGCGCGGTCGTCGCCGGGATCCCGTCGCGGTGCGCCACAAGCCTGGTCCAGGCCTTCGGCTGCATGAACCCCGGCTCGGACCGGACGCCCGCGCAGTGGGGCGATCTGGTGCGCGCTGCCTCGTCCCACGCCGGCCCGTGGCCGACCCTGTCCGTCTGGCACGGCACCACCGACACCACGGTGGCACCCGTGAACCGGCGCGAACTGGTGGAGCAGTGGACCGACGTCCACGGCACCGACACCACCCCGGAGACCTCGGACACCGTCGGCGGCTACCCCCACCTGGTCTACGAGGATGCCACGGGCCGCCCGGTCGTCGAGTCGTTCGAGATCACCGGCATGGGCCACGGCCAGCCCGTCGACCCGGGCAGCGGAAGCGGCCGGTGCGGGCGGGCCGCCGCCTACGTCCTCGACGTCGGCATCTGCGCCGCGCACCACATCGCGCGGTTCTGGGGTCTCGACGCGGGAACCGATCCCGACCCGGACCCCGGTACGCGGACGGTGACCCTGGCGAACGACGACAGCCGCGACGGTTACGTCAAGGCGGGCGCCGACGGCACCGGTCCGGCGGTCGGCACGCTGGAGTCCCTCTACGGGCTGGGCCTGGGCCGGGGTGCGGACGGCAGGCACAACCGGGCGGTGCTCTCCTTCGACACCTCCCCGCTCCCCGACGACGCGGTCGTCGACAGTGCCAGGCTGTCCGTCGAGCACCAGGGCGGCAGCGGCGATCCGTGGGGCAACCCGGTCGGCAACTCCCTCGCGGTGGACGCCCGGACCGGCTGCTTCGGCGCGTGCGCCATCGAGCCCGCGGACTGGTCGGCGGCCCCGACCGCGACGGGAGTCGCGACCGTCCCGCGGTTCACCTCGGGCACGGCGTCCTCCACGGAGTTCTCCGGCCCCGGCCTGAGAGCTCTCGACCTGACCGGCACCACCCAGCTGAGGCTCCGGTTCACGCAGGCCCCCGGCTCCACCGGGTACGTCTTCGTCGCGCCCGGTTCGGCGGCGCAGCTCACCGTCACCTTCCACTGACTGACCCATCAATCAGAACCTCAACAGCCACGTCAGAGCCCTGCCAGCCGTTTCTGTTGTTGCGTTTTCCACAACACACCCCTAGGGTCGTGGCCCGTGGAAACCGACGACGTCATCGAAGGCGCGCCCGCCGCCGACACCGCCGCCCGCGTCCGTGAGGTCATCGCGGACGCGGGCGTCAGCCAGCGCGAGTTCGCACGCCGGGTCGTCATGGATCCGTCCAAGCTCTCGCGTTCACTGAGCGGCACCCGCCGCTTCACGGCCGCGGAGCTGGCACGGATCGCCGACGAGGGCCGGGTCGACGCGGGCCGGCTGCTCGGCACCCGGCCCCTCGCGAAGGACAGCGCGCCGGTCGCCGACGTGCAGGGCGGGCGGCCGCTGCAGATCGTCCGCGAGACGGTCCGGCTGATCGCCGAGCACGGATTCCACGCGGTGCGGGTCGCGGACATCGCCCGCGCCTGCGCCACCAGCAGCGCCGCGATCCACTACCACTTCCCGGGCCGCGCCGAACTCCTGGAAGCGGCCGTGCGCTGGTGCATGGACGAGGACACCGCGCGCCGTGCCGCCCGTCTCGCCGAGGCGGACGACGCGGCGGCGGAGCTGCGCCAGCTCATCGCGCTGCAGACGCCGCGCACCGCGCAGCAGCGCCGCCAGTGGGCGGTGTGGCTCGACCTGTGGGCCGAGGCCGCGCGCTCCACGGGAGTGGGCCGACTGCACTCCGAGTACTACCGGCAGTGGCGGGAGACCGTCGCCGATGTCGTACGCCGGGGTGTCGGACAGGGCGTGTTCCGCGCCGACGTCGATCCGCAGGCCGCGGCACTGACGCTGACCGCGCTGATCGACGGCCTGGCCACGCACGTCCTCTCGGTGAGCGGACCGTCGTCCGACAGCGCCGCGGACGCGATGCACGCGGCACTGACCACACACGTCACGCACACGATCCTGGCCGACTAGTTCCCGCAGCCACGGAAGCCAGAAACGGAAGCCCGAATTCGGGAGGCCCCCGCATGCCCATGACCGAGAACGTCATCATCACCTGCGCGCTCACCGGCGCCGGCGACACCGTCCGCAAGAGCCCCCACGTCCCCGTCACCCCGGAGCAGATAGCCCGGAACGCGGTGGAGGCGGCCGCCGCCGGAGCGGCCGTCGTCCACATCCACGTACGCGATCCGGAGACCGGCGACCCGTCCCGCGACCCGAAGCTGTACCGGGAGGTCGTCGAACGCGTCAGGGAGACCGGCACCGACGTCGTCGTGAACCTCACCGCCGGCATGGGCGGCGACCTGGTCATCGACCCGGACGACCCGCTCACCCACCTCCCCGGCACCGATCTCGTCAGCGGTCTGGAGCGCCTGCCGCACGTCGAGGACCTGCTTCCCGACATCTGCACGCTGGACTGCGGCTCACTCAACTTCGGCGACGGATCGAACCTCTACGTCTCGACGCCCGACATGCTGCGTGCGGGCGCGCGACGCATCCAGGAGCTGGGCGTGCGGCCCGAACTGGAGATCTTCGACACCGGACAGCTCTGGTTCGCCAAGCAGTTGCTCGCGGAGGGGCTGCTCGACGACCCGACCGTGTTCCAGCTGTGCATGGGCATCCCGTGGGGCGCGCCCGCGGACCCCGGCGTGCTCCAGTCGATGGTCAACATGCTGCCGGACGGCGCGCGATGGGCGAGCTTCGCGCTCGGCCGGATGCAGATGCCGTGGGTCGCGCAGTCCATCCTGCTCGGCGGCCACGTCCGCGTGGGTCTGGAGGACAACCTGTACCTCGGCAAGGGCAACAAGGCGACCAACGCCCAGCTCGTCGAGCGTGCCGTGACCATCACCGAGTCGATCGGCGCACGCGTCGCGACACCGGACGAGGCCCGCGCCGCTCTCGGCCTCAAGCCGCGCAAGTAGCCCGCCGCCACGACGAAGGATTCCTCTCATGACCTCATCACCGGAGTTCACCGCGCCGGAGCACGTCCGCCGGGTCGCCTGCGTCGGCGCCGGAGTCATCGGCGGCGGCTGGGTCGCCCACTTCCTGGCCCGCGGCTACGACGTGACCGCCTGGGACCCGGCGCCCGACGCCGGACGGAAGCTGCGCCGCCTGGTCGACGCGGCGTGGCCCACGCTCACCTCGCTCGGCCTCGCCGAGGGCGCGTCGACGGACCGCCTCACCGTGACCGACACCCTCGAACAGGCCGTGGCCGAGGCCGAGTTCGTCCAGGAGAGCGCGCCCGAGAAGCTCGACCTCAAGCGCGACCTGCTGGCCCGCCTGGACGCGGCGACACCGCCCGCCGTCGTCATCGCCTCGTCCACCTCGGGCTATCCGATGACCGACATGCAGACGACGGCCGCGGACCCGTCGCGCCTGGTCGTCGGGCACCCCTTCAACCCGCCCTACCTCATCCCGCTGGTCGAGGTCGTCGGCGGCGAGCACACCGACGCCGCGGCGGTCGCCTGGGCCTCCCGCTTCTACGAGGTCGCGGGGAAGTCCGTCATCACGATGGACAACGAGATACCGGGCTTCATCGCGAACCGCCTCCAGGAGGCCCTGTGGCGCGAGGCCCTGCACATGGTCGCGAGCGGAGAGGCGACGGTCCGGGACATCGACCTGTCGATCACCGAGGGCCCCGGGCTGCGCTGGGCCGTGATGGGACCGATGCTGACGTTCGCGCTCGCGGGCGGCGAGGGCGGCATGGCGCACATGCTGGACCACTTCGGCCCGTCCCTGAAGTCGCCGTGGACGCGCCTCGAAGCGCCGGAGCTGGACAAGGAGTTGTACGACGCCGTGGTGTCGGGCTGTGACGAGGCGGCGGACGGCCGCTCCATCGCGGACCTGGTGGCCGAACGCGACCGGGGTGTCGTCGAAGTGCTGCGCGCCACCGGCCGCCTGGACCGCGAGGAGAACCCCCGATGACGAAGCTCCCGTTGTTCCACAGCACGGTCCGCCCGGAGTGGGTCGACTACAACGGTCACATGAGCGAGGCGTTCTACGTCCTCGTCTTCGGTCACGCCACGGACGCGCTGATGATCGAGACGGGCCTGGACTCCGGCTACCGCGAGTCCACCGGCTGTTCCCTCTACACGGTCGAGTCCCACGTCCGCTATCTCCAGGAGGTGCCCGAGGCCACCCACCTGGCCGTCCGCACCCGCGTGCTGGGAGCGGCGGAACGCAAGGCGCGCTTCGTGCACGAGATGTACGTCGTCTCCGAACCGGGGTCGGAGCCGGTGCCCGACGCGGCCCCGGTGGCGACGACCGAACTGCTCGCGGTCCATGTCGACCAGCGGGCGGGCCGGGCCGCCGAGTTCCCGGACGCGATCCGGCACCGCTTCTCGGAGCTGGCCGAACCGGCACCGTCCTGGGCGGGCCGCTCGATCCGTGCCGTTACCTGACCGTGCGGCCGGCGCGCAGTTCCAGTTGCTCGGCTCCGAAGCGCGCCCGGAAGCCGCGGTCGTGCGAGACCGCGACCACTGCCCCCGGGTACGCCGCGAGCGCCGCTTGCAGGTCCTCGGCCAGGTCGAGTGCGATGTGGTTGGTCGGCTCGTCGAGGACGAGAAGGTCCGCGGGCCGGGTCACCAGGTTCGCGATCTGCAGGCGCCGCTGCTGCCCCACGGACAGGGCGGCGACGGGCACGAGCAGGTCCTGTTCGCGGAACAGCCCCAGGGACAGGAGCTGTTCCGCGTACTCCTCCGGCAGTCCGGGCCGCCCGGCGGCGAACGCGGCGAGCAGCGGCAGCCGCGTGGCCCGCGTGGGCAGTTCCTGGGCGAGGTAGCCGATGCGGGCGGGCCGGCGCGCCGTACCGGCGTCCTGCCGCAGGTCGCCCGCCAGGACGCGGAGCAGCGTCGTCTTGCCCGCGCCGTTCTCGCCCGTGACGAGGAGGCGTCCGCCGGGCTCGATCGTCAGGAGCCCGTCCAGGCGCAGCCGTTCCCCGACCCGTACGTTGTCTAGCTCGGCGAGGGCGCCCCGGACCGGTCCGCCGAGCGCCGACGGCAGCGCCGTGGTGAACCGGAGCGGTACGGGCGGCTTCGCCACCGGGTTGCGCCGCAGCCGGTCCAAGCGCTCCCGCACCGAGCGCACCTGTCCGCCGAGCTTGGCCTCGCTGGAGCGGCGGTGCTTGCCGAAGCCCTGCTTCGGGTCGCGGCCGGTGATGGCCAGCCGCCTGCCGGCGGCCTCCAGCAACTCCTGCGCGCGGGTCACCTCCTCGACCCAGTCCGCGTACCGCTGCTCCGCTCCGCGCCGGGCGGCGGCTTTCGCGGCGCGATACCCGTCCCAGCCGTCACCGTACCGGCGCACGGTGCGCTCGTCCCGGTCGACCTCGAGGATCGTGGTGGCGATGCGCTCCAGGAAGCCGCGGTCGTGGGTGACCGCGACGACGGTGCCGCGGTGTGCGCGCAGGTGTTCCTCCAGCCAGCGCACGGCCGTCGCGTCGAGGTGGTTCGTCGGTTCGTCCAGGAGCAGCAGTTCGGGGGCTGCGGCCAGGACGCAGGCGAGGGCGAGGCGCGACTGCTCGCCGCCGGACAGTGAGCCGAGCGGGCGCTCCCGGGTGATCCCCGCCAGCCCGAGCCCGTGCATGGCGACGTCCACACGGGCGTCCGCCTCGTATCCGCCGCGTTCCTCGTAAGCGGTCAGCAGTTCGCCGTACGCGGCCAGCTGCTCGTTGGACGCGTCGGCGAGGTGCTCCTCCGCGGTACGGAGCCTTCGCTCCATGTCGCGCAGTTCGGTCAGAGCGAGGTCGACGGCGTCCTGCACGGTGCGGTCGGCGTCGAGGTCGAGGGTCTGGGCGAGATGGCCCGTCCCGCCGGGGAACCGGACGGTGACCTCCCCGGCGTCGGGCGTCTCGGCGGTGGCGAGCAGCCGGAGCAAGGTGGACTTGCCGGAGCCGTTCTCACCGACGACGGCGGCCTTCTCACCCGGCCGGACGGTGAAGGAGACCTGGTCGAGGACGGTCCGGGTGCCATAGGACTTGGTGACGGACTTGACGGACAGCTGCGCCACGGCGGGGACGGTGGCTGGCAGCACGGTGGGAGCGCGGTCGCGCATGGGTCTTTCCCTGTGATTCGAGGGGTCTACGGGCAGCAGAAACGGCGACAGGGGCCGTGCCCGGACTCAGACGAAGAAGAGGAAAGCCATGCCCCACCATACGAGACGGGTCGTCTCGCCGCAAGGGGATTTCGGAGTCCGTGATCGCCGGTCAGTAGATGCTCAGTCCGTACGCCGACAGCACCTCGACCACCGGCTGGTAGTAGGTGACCCCTCCCGAGCTGCAGTTGCCGCTGCTGCCGACGATGACACCCAGCGCGGTGGTGCCCGAGAAGGCCGGGCCGCCCACGTCCCCGGGTTCGGCGCAGACGTTGGACCGGAAGAGACCGCTCACGCTCCCGCCGCCGTAGTTGACCGTGACGTTGACCGCCTGGACGATCCCGCAACGGTGTCCGGCAGTGCGTCCGACATGGCAGACCGACTGGCCGACGACGGGGTGGGCCGCGGCGGTGATGTCGCGGGTGCCCGCCCCGGCGCCCAGGGAGACCTCGCCCGGACGGGCGACCGTCGTACTGGTGTACCGGACGGTCGCGTAGTCGTTTCCGGGAAAGCTGACCCCCGCGGTGACCCCGACGGGGACGGTGAGGGCGGCGTCGGCGTACCAGGAGGTGCCGCCCGTCTGCGCGCACCGGCCCGACAGCAGCGCGTACTCCGCGGATCCGGAGCGGGCGTTGAACCCAACGGTGCAGCGGGCACCCGCGCTGTAGAGGACGTCGCCGCCGCGCACCGCGACGGCGGCCGGCCTCTCCCGCGGCGCGGCGTCCGCCACCGGGCCGAGGACGGCGGTCCAGCCGAGCAGCAGGGCCAGCAGAAGGGCAGCGGGAACGGTGACGGGCGAGGGGCGGTCGGAACGCGTGCGAGCCACAGCGGCCTCCAATGTCATGTACTGGCCATTGTGAGGCTCGCGGAGCCCGGCGGTCAGACCCAAAGCCGCCAACCGGTCGGTCCCCGAGGTGCGGCCGACGGCCCGAGCGTCTGTGGGTGGCGCGCCAGTGGAACGAGCGGAAGCCCGCCACCCCGTTCAGGGTGGCGGGCTCCTTACCGGCAGTGCCGGTCAGCGGTGGGTTCGGGTGTCAGCGGCGGCCACCGTGGCGGTGGTGGCCCCAGGACTTGTCATCGATGAAGCGGCCGTGGTCGTTGCGGAGCGTGGCGGTGTCGGAGCGGTTGCCCCACACGTGGTTGCGCCGGTCCTGGAACACGTCGGTGCGGGTGTCGCGGCCCTCGCCGGTGTGGACGCGGACGGTGGCGCGGCCGTCGAGGCGGTAGTGGCGGAAGGTGTAGCGGGCACCGTCCTTGCCCCTGAGGGTCCAGCCGTTCAGGTTGACCGCGCGGCGGGTGTTGTTGGTGATCTCCACCCATTCCTTGTTCAGGGAACGGTTGGAGCGGTTGTCACGGCCCGGGGCGTCGTACTGGACGCCCGTGATCTCGACGCGAGGCCGCTGACGCTGGTGGTCGGCGGCTGACGCCGGCACCGCGAGTACGGCGGTCAGGGCCCCGACGGCGAGGGCGCCGGCGGTCAGGCGGCGGGCGGTGATGGACTTCGACACAGGTTCCCCCTGCTTTGTGCGGGCACCGCCGGCCCCGGGATCCAGGTCCCGGGGTGGTGGTGCGTGGTGCGGTGCGCGGCCGGTCGGCCGTGCCCTCACAGATTGCGGGTCGGTCGACCGGTTCGTGGAGACGACGTGAACGGTGTTACCAACCGCCGACATCCTGGTGACCCTCGCCTGTATTGAGCATTTATGTGCTGAATGCACCGTGTTGACGCCGCTGAAGCACGTGTCCCCTTGTGTCCGTTGGGCCGAGGACCGAGACCGCCACGGCACGCCACCCCGCCACCCCAAGAGCGTTCACCCGAAAGTGAGTAACAGCGCAGGCCGCTCTCCCGAGCCCGGGGTGTGAAGAAGGCGCACCGCGCCCAGGCGTGCGCCGTGCCCGTGCCCGTGCCCCTGAACCGCCTTGCCACGAGCCGGCATGGTGGCCGCACGCATAGCCGACCCACGAACTACGTTGCCCCGCCACATGTGCGCCTGACCTGCGCATTCCTACGGTGTGGCGACACGCAGACGTCCCCGTTGATCGCCGGGAAGTGGTGCCGATGTCGTCGCCCGCAGCCGCTCCACCCGCCCCGAACAACCTCAAGCGCACCGTCGCCGCGTCCCGGGGTTTTCGGTGTGCTGACTCGGTGCCGGCCGCCTTTCATCGCAGCGCACTCCGCTGCCCTCAACGGCCTCCGAACATGGTTGCCTCAGGGTCACCAACAGCCCCAGCCGGCAGGGAAGAGGTGTCTGTGCGGTCACAGCACTAGGCGCCAGGCGCTGGTCCCGGCGGCAAGGCCGCCGGTCTCACGGCGAGCTACCGTCGGGACCCTTGCCTTGCCGGAGCTGCCGTCCGGCAAGGCAAGGGTCGATGGTCAGGCGCAGGTGTTGCCATCCGACCAGGTGCGTGTCGCTCCGCCCCCGAGGTCCTGGAAGTGAATCACCGTGCACTGGAAGTTCTGCCGGATCTCAGCGCCGACCCTGTACTCGTAGGACGTGGGGTAGCGCGCGAAACCCCGTTCGCAGCCGTTCGCGCACCAGTAGTCGCCGATGTATCCCCAGACCGGCCACGCGCCACTGTTCGCAGACCAGTACACGGTCCCGTGGTCGAACTGCTGGCGGCGGCCGAACCCGTCGGGGTTGACCAGTTCACCCGTGACGGGACAGCCGAGGGACCCAGTCGGGCCGCCCATGTCGACGTACCGCTGTTCGATGGCCCCTCCGACCTCCGGCCTGTTGGCGCAGTACGGCGTGGCCGGCGCGGGCGAGGCGGCCGACACCACGAGCACGCTCGCAAGCAGGGCCAGCAGGCCCAGCACCGTGGCGCCCCGACCTTGTACTCCTCGCCAGACAACCGCACCGAGATGGGTCACGCGTCCACCTTCCTTCCCCGAACGACTTGCAGTGGGCACCAGACCGCGCGCCCCTGCGGATCACAACGGGTCTACCGTCGCCACAGGCAACCGTCCTCACAAGAGGCGTGAACCAGCCAGAGTCCAGCCGTCCAGCTCCGCCGTGGCCCGGCACATGGCCCTCATGGACAAGAAGGACGCCGACCGGCGCCGAGACGCGCGCCGCAGGCCTCCCCGCGGGCTGCCGCTGACAACAGAGGTATGGCTGGCATCTGTTGGTGAAGGCCGCACAGGCCTTCCTGGACGGACTCAGCACCAAGGTGCGCCGGGCCTGCGTCTTCGACGTGGACGACGACGAGTGGCTGGCCTGGAGCAATGTCGACGGCTACGAGCGCGAGGGCGCCCGCATGGGCGACCTCACCGAGAAGCAGCGCAACCTCGGGTACGCGCTGCTCGGCAAGGCCCTGTCGGCCGAGGGACTGACCCAGACCCGCAACATCATGAAGCTCAACGCCTTCCTGGGCGACTACAACGGCGGTGGCAAGGAGACCCTGACCGAGGGGCACTACTACTTCACCTTCATGGGGACTCCGTCCACGACCAAGCCCTGGGGCTTCCAGTACGAGGGCCACCACGTCGCCATCAACTACTTCGTCCTCGGCGACCAGGTCGTCATGTCCCCGACCTTCATGGGCTCGGAGCCGACCTCGGCCACATACAACGGCGAGAAGATCACCCTTTTCAAGCCGGAGACCAAGGCCGGTCTGGCGCTGCTGCGGTCCCTTACCGCGGCGCAGCGCAAGAAGGTCATCTCCGCCGACGAGAAGGGCGGCACCGACATGGTGGCCGGGGCAGGCCAGGACAACCTGAAGCTCGTCTACCAGGGTCTCGCCGCCAAGGAGTTCACCACCGCTCAGCGCGAGAAACTGCTCGAACTGGTCGGCGTCTACGTCGGCTACGTGGACGACGGCCACGCCGCGGTGAAGTTGAAGGAGGTGGAGGAGCACCTCGACGACACGTACTTCTACTGGATCGGCGCGACCAAGGACTCCTCCGCCTTCTACTACCGGGTGCACAGCCCGGTCGTACTCATCGAGTACGACGCCCAGCCCCCGCTTGCCTACGGCGAGAACGCCCAGATGGGCGGAGGTGGCGGCGCCCCCAGCGGGCAGCCCGGTGGCATGCCGAGCGGCCGACCCAGCGGTATGCCCAGCGGAGGGCCGGGCGGTGGTGGCGGTATGGGCGGCACTCCCACTCAGCAGCACATCCACACCATCATCCGCACGCCCAACGGCGGCGACTACGGCGTGGACCTGCTCAAACTGCACCTGGAGACCGACCACTGACGCGGCGCCCCCAACCTCGCGTGCGGCCGCCTCACGGCACCGGTCGCCACGCCCATGACCGGCCGTGTCGCGCGCGAGGATCCAGTTTCCCGGGACGCCGGCCCGGAGACGCCAGTGCGCTCGGGCGGGCCGGCCGCGACGTCCGGGAAGGCTGAGGGGGTCTTGAGACTCCCTGCGGTCGACCTCCGAGTGCGGTCGCGACGAACTCGTCGCGGATGATGGCTTTGATGTCGTGCTCGGCGACGGTGCGGCCGGCGACGGGCACAAGCCAACCGCCCGACTGGGACAACGCCATGCCTGTCACCAAAGCAGGCAAGGTGTATTTCTCAACACACCACGTCCCTGACGGGCCAGAGGACTGGCGGAACAGTGGCAAGATTTGAAGTACTGCCAGGCCGTGCCGCTGGTCCGCTACATGTCTCACACCGCCTCTCGCGCCGCCTCGCATCCTTCACGACATGCGCCGAGGGTCCGCAGCACGCCCACCCCAGGCCAGCGCGGAAACCGCTGGCTCCCCCCCCGGCCCGCACGATGACCAAGACCTGGTCCACCCACGCCGCGTGGTCGGCTCGCCGTCGACCGCCGCGGCCGCTATGGGAAGCGGGCCGGGAAGACCGCGGACCCGGCCGGACGCCGTCCTGGCGGACCGCGCGTAGTCCTCTCGCGCGATCCGTGGACATCTCCGGCGGCGAGGCGTCCGCGCCGTGATCCCGCAGCCCGCCGAACAGATCGGTCACCGAGTGCGGCGAGGTCGCGGCGGTGGCCGCCCGCCCGGATTCGACGCTGAGGCATACGAACAACGCAATGCCGTTGAACGGTGCATCAACCGGCTCAAGCAGTGGCGTGGTCGGGCCATGCGAACCGACAAGCTCGCCATCGCCTACCGGGCCGCACTGAAGCTCGTTGCGAATTTCATGTGGACGCGGCTCTGAACGAGGGCATGAGCGAGGTACCGACGAAATGGGCCTCACTGAGTGACGAAACGCAGGCAGGGGTCAGCCGGGCACCGTCGGGATGTGCCTACGTTTGTGCTCTACCGACCCCGTTGAAGTAACTCCACGTGCTGGAGGTCACGTTCCTGCAGGTCATCGGATCCGTCGGGTGCCCGGCCTCGGAGCCTCGCGGACCCCCGGCGTCACGGCATGCCCGCACCGTGACGCCCCGGCTGCACACTGCGGACGGGCTACGTCATCAACTCGATGTGCGGATGCTCGGGATTCGCCGGGCAGACGAACAGGTGCTGCCGGTAGCCGCTGCCTATCTGGACCCCGGTCGCGTTGTAGCCGCGGTGGCCGGGGTAAGGTCCAGCACCTGGGTGAGGGTGCGGATTCCAGCTGTTCCCGGCGTCGTCACCTTCCTCGAACGTGGCGACGGTCATCAGGACCTCCATGCGGGTGCCGCATGCGGAGCAGGGCTGCGGGCTGGGATCGTTTGCGTCCCAAGCGGGCCAGCCGCCGACCTTCCAGCCGGGTGCGTTGGACAGCACACAGTCGTAGTACGTGTCCGGGTCCATGTCTTCCTCTGCTGCCTGCGGCACACTCCACTGCTTGAGCTGCTTCCGCAGTCCTCCGCTCAGCTCCATATGGTCGGGGTACTCGGTGATCTGCTCCGGTTCGAGCACGCACGGTTCCGGTAGATAGCCGTCGAACTGCACTGCGGGCGGCTCGGGGGGCGGGTCGAGGATGTCGGTGACGGCGGCTGCCGAACGCCAGAAGAGCAGGGTCCTGGGCATGATCGGATGATCGAAGGGGCATCACAGAACCTGCAGCAGGTCCTTACCCTCCGGCGGGCGCAGATCAGGCACATCCCGTACGTACAGCTGCGCCACGGGCAGCATCGCTATGGGGCCGTCGTACGACTGGACCGCCAGCCTCACCGGATACGTCCGAGGGGGCCGGATCCGCTCAAGAGTCTCCCGTTCCTCCGCAGTCATGTCCCGGCCGTGCGAGGCGGCGAAGATCCGTCGTTCCAGCCGCAGATCCGCCGGGGACAGGGCTGGGTTGATGCCGTCCACCACATGCGGTTCCTCGCAGTGCGGCCACGGTTCCTCAGCGGGCCACAGCAGCGGCCCGCCGATTGAGCTGTCGTGCCATGTCGGCGCCCCAGGGCGGGGGTGCAGGCGAGTCGCCGTGCGGGCCAGCGAGGCCAATTGGGGAAAGACCGCCACAACATCAATCGGCCGTGGCGGAGTGACAGGAGTGTCATTCATGGCCGCAATCTTGCCAATCGCCTCTGACAACGGCCCTCGTGGCCGCCCCACGAGATGCAGCACCCCGCGCACGGCACTTCCAGGAGACAGGCTCAGCTCATCCGGGCGGCACGAGCAGACTGACGGGATCGGGCTGTCCATCCCAGGTGACCCGAAGTGCATTCGGGATGGGCGCCCCTGCGTAGCCGATCATGCCGAAAGGGTGGGCCGACTGCGGCTCAAGGTCGAACGGCCGCTCCAGACCGTTCGCCATTCGCGGCTGGTCCACCACAGTCACGGCCAAAGCAGGCGCGTCTCCCACGTTGACCATCCGGAAACGCTGCTTAGAGGTCCTAACAAAGGCGTTGGATGTGGCGGTGGGTGATGAGGCAGGTGGCGAGTCCGAGGAATGCTTCGTGGATGTCGTCGCGTCTCTCCCAGCGGATTCGCAGGCGGCGGAAGCCGTGCAGCCAGGCGATGGTGCGCGCGATGACGTAGCGGAAGACGCCCAGGCCGGAGCCATGTTCGATGCCGCGTTCGGCGATGACCGGTCTCATCCCGCGCTGTCGCAGCAGGCGGCGGTACTTGTCGTGGTCGTAGCCGCGGTCGGCGAGGAGTGCGTCTGGCCGGTGTCTGGGCCGGCCCACGACGCCGGCCACGGCCGGGGCCTTGTCCAGCAGCGGCAGCAGCTGGGTGACGTCGTTGCGGTTTCCGCCGGTCAGCGACACCGCGAGCGGGATGCCCTGGCCGTCGGTGAGGACGTGGTGCTTGCTGCCCGGTCGTGCGCGGTCGACCGGGCTGGGTCCGCTTTTGGGCCGCGCCGAGCGGCCCGCACGTGGGAGGAGTCGATCACCGCCCGGGACCAGTCGAGCTTCTTCGCGGCCCGCAGCTTCTGCAGCAGCACCAGGTACAGTTCGTCCCACACGCCGGCTTCGTTCCAGGCGGCCAGGCGCCGCCAGCACGTCATGCCGGATCCGAAGCCCAGCTCCTGGGGCAGGTACTCCCACTGGATGCCGGTGTGCAGCACGAATAGGATTCCGCACAGTGCCTGCCGGTCCGGGACGCGCGGCCTGCCCTCCACCAGCTTCGGTCCTGGCTCGGGCAGCAACGGCTCGATGAGCGACCACAGTTCGTCCGACACGATCCAGGGCCGCGACTGTCGATTCCCCACGAACAGTCCAACGACCACCCAAGCCGAAAGTCACATGATCAACGACTTCTGTTAGGACCTCTTAGAGGTCATCTCATGTGGCGTGAGTGCGGTGCGGCACTGAGCCGAGGCGCGATAGCTGTTGTATAGGCAGGCTTGTTGTGACCGGCAAGGCCGTAGGCGCGCACAGGCGACTTCGGCTAGGCCGACTTCGCCCTCACGGCATGAACGACCGGCCTGCGGGCCTGAGGTGGGCCCCGGCCGTGTGGAACCGGGCGCTCGGGTCGCACGTCCCCCCGTACATGCTGATCGTCCTGGGGATACTCTTCGCCGTCGCGCCCGCCGTCGTCTGGATGACGATCGCCCGCACCCGCCCCGTCGGCTTCGCGATCGGCGGCACGCTTCTCGCCGGAGCCGGTCTGCTGATCAGTGTTCAGCAAGGCTGGATCGACGCCCCGAGACCCGACGCCCATCTCATATTCACGGCTCTCGCGCCCCTGCTCATAGCATGCGGTGCGGGACTGGAAGGACGGCACGAGAACTCTCCTCCCCCGCAATGGACCTCCCGTCGCAACGGAGCGATCGGCTTCCTGGGCATGCAGTTCGCCCTCACCCTCGTGGTCGGCCTCCTGTACGCGCTGATGATCAGCGAAGGCTCGGACGCCCCGGCGTCCAAGGCCCTCCCTTCCTTGCCGGAAGGCATCAGCATGGTCAGCGAAGGCACCAGCTGCGGTTCCGGCGGCTGCTGGCGCGTCGCGATAGTCACCAGTGAGGACGGCCTGTCCCGCCCGGAAATCATCCGCGAACTGGGCCTCCAACAGGAGAGCTGCCGCCCCAGCGGTTGGCTGCTCGACTGGCGTGACGTATGCGTCGGAGCCAGGGACAACGGCGAGAACGTCACCGTCTACGCCGGCTGGGGGTACTGAGAGGCCGTCTCCTGGTCGTTCACGGTGGTCCTGAACGAGGATCTGTGACAATCAGCGTGCCTCACTGGTGACAACTGCCGTGCTTCGGCACAGGCATGATGTTGGCTTGTGAGTGCTGAACCGCTCCGGGATCGGTGGAGGCTCTATGCGTTGACTCCAGCCGCCGGTTGGGGCTGGTGTTGAACGTAGTGGTTGGTCTCGTGCTCGTGGGGCGGGATGTCTCCGATCGCTGTGTGGAGACGCTGGTTGTTGAACCAGTCGACCCATTCAGCAGTGGCGAGTTCGACGTCGGCAAGGCTGTGCCAGGGCTTGCGCGGCTTGATCAATTCGGTCTTGTAGAGGCCGATCTGGGATTCCATGAGCGCGTTGTCCAGGGCATCGCCGACGGTGCCGATCGAGGTGTCGATGCCGGCGTCGAGGAAGTGGGCGGTGAACGCGAAAGACGTGTACTGACTGCCCGCATCCGAATGATGAACCAGCCCGGGCCCAGCGGGAGTTCCGGCACGGTCCCGGCGCACAGCGCCATGTCGAGGGCGTCGAGGACGAGCTTGGCCCGCTTGCTCGTGGCGGCGGACCAGCCCACGATCGCCCGGGAGAACACGTCCACGACGGATGCGACGTAGACGATCCCGGACCAGGTCGCAACGTAGGTGAAGTCGGCCACCCACCGCTCGTTCGGACAGGACGCGGTGAAGTCGCGTTGCAGCAGGTCACCGGCCCGCTCCTGGCCGTCGTCCCGGATCGTGGTGCGGATCTTCTTCCCGCGCCGGGCGCCCTCCAGGCCGAGGTCCCGCATCAATCGGGCGACGGTGCAGCGGGCCGCAGGTATGCCTTCGCGGTGCAGCTGCCGCCAGACCTTCCGCACCCCGTAGACGCTGAAGGCCACGTGAACGCGGCTGATCTGTGTCTTCAGCTCGGCGTCACGGACCGACCGGGCGCTGGGGGCGCGGTTCTTCGCCGCGTATAGGTGCTCGTTGCGATCTTCAATCCGTGGCTGGTCAGGACACGGCAGATCGGCTCGACTCCGAACACCTGGCGGTGTGCGTCGATGAACGTCACGAGCGTTTCGACGGCCGGTCGAGCTCGGCCGCGAAGAAAGCCGACGCCGCCTTCAAGAGCTCGTTGGTTCGGCGCAGCTCGGCGTTCTCGGCCTTCGACCGCTTGATCTCCGCGGCCTCCTCGGACGTGACGCCAGGCCGCTGGCCACCGTCGACTTCGGCCTTGCGGACCCAGGTCCGCACCGCCTCAGCAGCACCAATGCCCAGCTTGGCTGCGACAGCCTTCATCGCGGCCCATTCGGCTGAATAGTTGGGACGAATCTCCGCGACCATGCGCACCGTTCGCAGGGTCCGATCCTCAAATTCTCAGGCTCCAGCTCCATGTTGGGCCAGGCGACAGCGGCTGTCCTATCGGTCCCAGATGACCCGACTGCAACGCAGCGTAGTCAGCACGAAGTCAGCACGGGAGGGGTGAAGACGGGTGATGACGTGCGCTTTCAGTCAGCACCAAACCAGCACGGGAGTCAGCACGCCATCGTCAAATCATGTCAATCTACGCGTCACAGACGCCGCTTGATTCGCCCCCTTCCAGGCGGCCGAAGCGCCCCTTGGTGAGGACACATGGGGACTGCGCGCATAGCTCGCCTCCGAAGTATGGTGTCCCACCACATACGCCTCTGACCTGCACCTTCCTACGGTGTGGCGACACGCAAACGTCCCCGTCACACCCCAGGAAGTGGTGCCGATGTCGTCGCCCGCAACCGCTCCACCCACCCCGAACAACCTCAAGCGCATCGTCGCCGCCTCCCTCATCGGCACCACCATCGAGTGGTACGACAACTCATTCGATCGGCGCTAGGAACTGCGGTTTCCTGTGATTCCGGCCTTCGAAGTCAGCACGGAACCAGCACGGGGTCCGCTGCATACTGCCTCGGTGCTGACCGACCTGCGTCCCAGCGCACTCCACTGCCCCCGACGGCCTCCAGACATCGTTGCTCAGTGTCACCAACGACCCGAGTCGACGGGCACAAGTCAACCGCCCATGTGGGACAACGCCATGCCCATCACCAAAGCAGGCAAAGTGTACCTCTCGACACACCGCGTCCCAGAGGGGCCAGAGGACTGGCGGAGCCGTGGGAAGGATTGGAGTACTGCCAGGCCGTGCCACCGGTGCACCACATGGCTCACCGCCTCTCGCGCCGCCTCGCGTCCTTCACGACATGCGCCGGGAGTCCGCAGCACGGCCCGGCCAAGGCCAGCGTGGAAACGCTGACTCCCCGGCCCGAGGCCGCTGAATCGCTCTCGTGGACGCCATCGCGGACCAGAGACTCGCGACCTGCCGGAAGGCCATCAGTCACCTGCTGCGGCTCGGGCCGGACGGGCCGCCCTCCGTGGCCGCGGCCGGGCAGACATAGCAACGCCACGATGGCCAAGACCTGGTCCGCCCACCCCGCGTGGTCGGCTTACCCTCGATCGGCGCGGCCGCCACAGGGAATACGCCGCCGACGACGTCTCCGCGTTCGTCCGCGACCACGTCGACCGCCAGGCCGTCACCCCTGGAGCCGCTCCGCTTCTACACCGCGCAGCGGCTGGAGGACGCGGGCATCGGCATCAAAGCCTCCACCATCCGTGCGACCGCTCCCGCAGCGGGAAGCCCGACCAGCCGCGCCGCTGGCCCGAGCCCGACGATACGGCAAACGGGTAAACCGCTGGTACGGCGAGACCGTCACGCAGGTTCTGGCCACCCGGCACGGCTACCGGCGCAGTGCGGAAAGATGACCCCCATGGACGAACTGGTGCAGTGGCTACGCACGCAGCTCGAGGAGGACGGATCCCGATCGCTCCGACCCAGGCGACGTGGGCCTCCAAGGAGTGCACCTTCAGCATCGGCAACGGCCACCCGCACGTGGACCTTGGCACCGTTCACCTTGATCAGGTGAGCAGCGTCAACGAACAGGAGATGAGGCACATCGCCGAGCACGACCCGGCGCGGGTCCTGCGCGAGACCGCCGCCGCCTGGGTGCTGCTCACGCAGTACGTGACCGTGAAGGGCTGGATGCCGGACGACATGATCGGTGTCGTCGCGCTGGGGACGTCCATCCACGCCAAGGCCGCCGTGTATGCGCACCGGCCCGGCTACCGCGACGAGTGGCGCCCGTGACCGCTACCTGCCTGCCCGACTCTGGCAGCCTCTTGCCCTGGGTGGGGATCGCCGTCGGCGCGGGTCGTCCTCGGGATGGCCGCCCTGCGGGGTACCTGTTGTGGCGGTCCCGCCGGCGCCGTAGGCGATAGCTGCCGCGTGTTCGCCCTGCCGTTCCTGGCCGTGGCCGCTGACGACACGAGGGTGACCAGACCCTCCCGCGATGCGCCGAGTATCCAGGCGATTCGGTGGTAGCTCCGGGCGAGGAGAAGTATCGGGCGGACGTGGTGCGACCGGTCCGGGTAGCGTGCCTGGGTGCTCTTCACGCAGATGCAGCCAGTGCTTGGCGCGCGTCTTCAGCCGATTGATGGTAGTCGGCTCACGACCGTGCGGGGAACTATGCCCATCCATTCGCGAGCCTGGTTTCTGTCGGGTTCAGCGCCTTCGACGCCCTTGAGCCGCTCGCCCCGACCCGGCATGTCGGCTACCAGTACGTCGGCCTGAAGAAGCTCGACGAGACCCATGGCCCCGCTGACCCGGAAGCCGTCGCAGCCAAACGAGCCAAGCTCACCGGGGGCACCTCATCCAGCGCCGGGGTGGCCGCGTGAGCGGCGCGCTCATCCTGGACAGCGATGGTCTCGCCAAGGCCGTACAGCGTGACCGCGAGGTCCACGAGTGGCTCACCGCCGCCCGCGACACCGACCTCCCGGTGATCACCTCGGCGGCAGTGCTCGTCGAGGTGATCCACCCCCGCATCAACGACGCCGCCCTGAGATGGACGCTGTCCCGGCTGCGTGTCGAGCCGGTCACCCAGGCTCTCGCACAGTCCGCCGCCGCCCTGCTGCGCGCCGCCGGGCTACACGGCCACACGTACGCCATCGACGCCATGCTCTGCGCCACCGCACTCGCCCACCCGGGCCGCCTCACCATCCTGACGTCTGATGTCGAGGACATCGCCTCGCTCAGTGCCGACCACCCTCGCGTGACCGTCGAAAAGGTCTGACTGAGCCGCCCCGGGGAGCTCGGCGTGACTCCCAGACGTCGACCCCGGTAGGCCCCGGCGACGAGCGGCCCGCGAGGCGGCTCCGACGATCAGGCCGGCTCCTCGCCGATCGTAAGAAGCGTGCGCAGGGTTCGGCCGGCGGCGAGGTCGTCGAGGGCGGCCTGTGCCTCGTCGAGCGGGCGGCGGGCGGAGATCATGGAGTCCAGGTCGAGTCGGCCGTCCAAATAGAGGTCGACCAGGTGCGGGATGTCCTGCTGGGGGTCGCCTGATCCGTAGTTGGAGCCGAGGACCCGCTGATTGGCCTCGGCCAGGGCCAGCGGGTCGAAGCGGGCAGTGAAGCCGGCCGGGGGCAGGCCGACGATCACGGCTGCGCCGCCCTGGCCGAGCGAGGCGATGGCCTGTTCGGTGGTGGTGATCTTGCCGATGGCGTCGAAGACGTAGTCCAGGCCTTCCGGCACGGCGGCCTTGAGCCCTCGGACGGTGTTCACCTGCGAGGCGTTGACCGTGTCGGTCGCCCCCAGGCGGCGGGCGGTACGCAGCTTCGCGCCGTCGATGTCGACGGCGACGATCCTCGAAGCACCGGCCAGGTAGGCGCCCTGCACGCAGGACAGGCCCACCCCGCCACAGCCGATCACCGCGACGGTCGCGCCCGCCTCCACACCTGCGGTGTTGCGGACGGCACCGACGCCGGTGGCGACCGCGCAGCCCACCAGTGCCACGGAGTCCAGCGGGGCGTCGCGCCGGATCCGCACCGCCCCGGAGGCGGGGACCACCACGCGCTCGGCGAAGGACGAGACACCCAGGTAGTGGTGGAGCATGGCGCCATCACGGCTCCAGCGACTGGTGCCGTCGAGCAGGACGCCGCCGGGGGCGACGACCGTGGCGACGATGTCACACTGCCACGGGCGGCCGAGCCCGCATTGGCGGCACGTTCCGCAGCTCGGGACCCACGAGAGCACGACGTGGTCGCCGACCTCCAGACCGGTCACTCCCGCGCCGAGGGCGGTAACGACCCCCGCGCCCTCATGACCCAGCACGGCCGGCGCGGGGACGCCCCACTCCCCCTTCAGCACGTGCAGATCGGAGTGGCAGACACCGGCCGCGGTGATCGCCACCTCGACCTCCCCGGGCCCGGGTGCGGCCAGCTGGACGTCGGTGATCTCAACGGGTACTCCCGGGCGGGTGAAGACCGCGGCGCGCACGGTTCGTCCGGGGCGGATGGCGGGTGTGCTCATGTCGTTCTCCAGGATTCGGCCGTTGCCGGGAGGGACGGAACGAGGTGAAGAAGGGAGCCGGCAAGGGCGGCGGCGTGGGTGAGGCGGAACACCTCGCGGTTTAGCAGCACTAAACTTCCCTCCCAATGTTTTACACCGCTAAACTCGCTTGAGGGAAGACCTCGCGCCACCCACCACACCCGAAGCGGGTCGCCAGCAGGAAGCGAGTCACCATGACGCACTCCCCCGCGCAGCCGCAGGGCTCGGAGCAGGACAGCTCTGACCCCCGCATGTCCCGGCTCGGCCCGAAGCTGCGCACTCTCCGGCAGCAACGGGGGCTCACCCTCCAGGCGGTGGCGGACAGCGCAGCCGTCACCAAGGGATTCCTCAGCCTCGTGGAGCGCGGGCGCACCACCATCTCGGTGCCGAACCTGTTGCGCGTCTGCGAGGCCCTCGGCATCTCGGTCGGCTCACTGTTCGACTACCCGGACGAGACCGTGGTCCGAAGCGGCCTCGGGGCTCCGCTGGAGATGGGCGGCGAGAAGATCCGCGAGTACCTCCTCACGCCCGCCACCGAGCAGCACCTCCAGGTGATGCGCACAGTCCTCGATCCGGGCGGGGGCTCCGGCGGCGCGTACACCCTGGACTCCGAGACGGTGTTCGTGGTCGTCGTCCGCGGCAGCCTGCACCTCGCCGTCGACGGCCAGGACATCCAACTGGAGGCAGGAGACTCCCACACCTTCTCCGCCCGCTCGGCGCACGCCTGGGACAACCCGGCGGCCGTCGAGGCCGAGGTGCTGTGGTCCATCGCCCCGCCCATCCCCCGCGAGCAGTCGCAGCGCGTCCACGACGCCTCCTGAGACCACGGCGGAACCCACCGCAACCTCCCGTACCTCCACCGCACCCGACCGAACCGCCCACTCCACGACCTGACACAGCCTCAGCGCAGGGCACGGCCCTCAGCACGACGGCCGCTGCCCGGTCCCGCCATGGCTCGCGCCGGTCACCGTTTGCCCCCACCGGTCGCCGGACCCGGCGTCCGCAGCCCCGATTGAAGGAGCAGAAGCCCGATGAGCGAGCTCAAGATCCTGCGCAACCACGTCAACGGCACGTTCACCGACGCGGCCGACGGCCGCACCGCCCTCGTCCTCGACCCGACGACCGGCGAGGCCTACGCCACCGCCCCGCTGTCGGCGCAGGCCGACGTGGACGCCGCCATGGCCGCCGCCGGTGCCGCGTTCGAGCCGTGGCGCGACACCACCCCCGCCGAACGTCAGCTCGCCCTGCTGCGGATCGCGGACGCGATCGAGGCCCGTGCGGACGAGCTGGTGGCCGTCGAGTCCAGGAACACTGGAAAGCCCCTCGCGCTCACGGCGGCGGACGAGATCCCGGCCATGGTGGACCAGATCCGCTTCTTCGCGGGTGCCGCCCGGATGCTCGAGGGCCGTTCGGCCGGCGAGTACATGAAGGGCCTGACCTCCATCGTCCGCCGCGAGCCGGTGGGCGTCTGCGCCCAGGTCGCGCCGTGGAACTACCCGATGATGATGGCCGTGTGGAAGTTCGCCCCGGCGCTCGCCGCGGGCAACACCGTCGTCCTCAAGCCGTCCGACACCACGCCTGACTCCACCGTGCTCCTCGCCGAGATCATCGGTGAGATCCTCCCTCCGGGTGTCTTCAACGTCCTCTGCGGGGACCGCGAGACCGGCCGGGCGATGGTCGAGCACCCGACCCCGGCGATGGTCTCCGTCACCGGGTCGGTCCGCGCGGGCATGCAGGTCGCCGAGTCGGCGGCCAAGGACGTCAAGCGCGTTCACCTGGAGCTGGGCGGCAAGGCCCCGGTCGTCGTCTTCGAGGACACCGACATCGCCAAGGCCGTCGAGGAGATAGCGCTGGCCGGCTACTCCAACGCCGGCCAGGACTGTACGGCCGCCACCCGCGTGCTCGTCCACGAGGCCATCCACGACGAGTTCGTCACCGCCCTCGCCGAGGCCGCCGCCGAGACGAAGACCGGCCGACCGGACGACGAGGACGTGCTCTACGGCCCGCTGAACAACGCCAACCAGCTGAAGCAGGTCTCCGGCTTCATCGACCGTCTCCCGGCCCACGCCAAGGTCGAGGCCGGCGGCCACCAGATCGGCGACAAGGGCTACTTCTACGCCCCGACCGTCGTCTCCGGCCTGAAGCAGGACGACGAGATCATCCAGAACGAGGTCTTCGGCCCGGTCATCACTGTCCAGTCGTTCCGTGACGAGGAGCAGGCCCTCCAGTACGCCAACGGCGTCGAGTTCGCGCTCGCCTCCTCGGTCTGGACGAAGGACCACGCCCGCGCGATGCGCATGTCGAAGTCGCTCGACTTCGGCTGCGTGTGGATCAACACCCACATCCCGCTGGTCGCCGAGATGCCCCACGGCGGCTTCAAGAAGTCCGGCTACGGCAAGGACCTCTCGGCCTACGGCTTCGACGACTACACGCGCATCAAGCACGTCATGACCTCGCTGAACGGCTAGAACCCCGAAGGAGGAGGAGGTGACCGGGCTTCCGTCCGGTCACCTCCTCCATTTGTCTCTCCTCCGGCCCGCTGTGCAACCTGCACACACCTCTCCCGCAGGTCGGAGCAGAGCGGTGTGGAGACGCCGCCCTCCTAAGCCGCAGGCTGCAGACACAGCCCAGCAACGCCTCGGAGAGGAACGTCATGAGCAAGTCGTACACACCGCAGGAAGCCGACGTCGTCGTCATCGGCGCGGGCGTCTCGGGTCTCACGGCGGCCCGCCGCCTCACGCAGACCGGTCAGTCCGTGGTCGTCATCGAAGCGAACGACCGGGTCGGCGGGCGGACCGTCAACCTGGATGTCGGGGAAGGCGTGATCACCGAGGGCGGCGGGCAGTGGGTCGGCCCCGGACAGGACCGGGTCTGGGCCCTCATGGACGAGCTCGGTATCGAGACCTTCAAGACCCACATCGAGGGCAAGTCGATGTACCTGCGGAACGGGAGGACCAAGCTCTACCAGGGCACCGTGCCCCCGCTCAGTCCCGTCGTCCTCGCCGACTACGCGCAGGCCCAGCTGCGCCTTGAGCGCATGGCGAAGACGGTGCCGCTGGAGGCGCCGTGGACCGCCAAGAACGCCCGGAGCTGGGACAACACCACCTTCGGCCACTGGCTCGACGCCAACACGTTCACCGAGGAGGTGCGCGAGCTGTTCACCATCGGTTTCAGTGTGACCGACGGTGAGGACCTCCACAGCACGTCCCTCCTGGTCCAGCTGGTTCGTATCGCGGGTTGCGGCGGGATCGACCACCTGGTCAATGTCACGGGCGGGGCCCAGGAGTCCCGTGTCGTCGGCGGCACCCAGCTGATCTCGCTCCGTATGGCGGAGCAGCTCGGCCAGCGGGTCGTGCTCGACTCGCCCGTGTCCGAGATCATCCAGGACGACCAGGGCGTCCTCGTGAAGTCCGCGCGGATCGACGTACGGGCCAAGCGCGTCGTCGTCGCCATGGCCCCGTCCGATGCCAACCGGATCCGCTTCTCGCCCGACCTGCCGACGCGCCGGGCCATGCTCCAGCGGCGGTGGTGCAACGGGACCGAAAGCAAGATATTCGCGGTCTACGACAGGCCGTTCTGGCGGGAGCGCGGCTTCAGCGGCCAGGCCGTCACCGATCTTCCGGTCGCCGGATACGTCGTCGACAACTCGCCGCCCGACGCGAGCGTCGGCATCCTGATGACCTTCGTCGGCACGGCCGGCTCGGGCTACGGCCTGCGCTGGTCGGACGCGGTCCTGGACGACCCCGAGGCCCGCCGCGCCGCGTTCCTGGCCGACCTGACGGTCCTGTTCGGCCCGGAGGCCGCCCGTCCCACCGCGTACCTGGAGCAGGACTGGACCCACGAGCCCTGGATCGGTGGCTGCGTGAGCTCGCGTCCCCCGGGCGTCCTCACCCAGTACACCGACGCCGACCGTGTGCCGGTCGGGCGGGTCCACTGGGCGGGGACGGAGACCGCCGTGCTCAACCAGGGCTACATCGACGGCGCCGTGAGCGCCGGCGAACGGGCGGCCGAAGAGGCTCGGCGCGCGATGGGTGTGCAGTCTGCACCGCCGGCCGCCGCACGTCGCCGCACGAAGGTGTAGTGGGCGCCCGATCCCCGCGGGCAAGGTGGCCGCATCGCGAGAGCGAGCCGAACAAAGGGTGAATGTGATGAGGAAATCGAAGAGCGCGACCGAGGAATTCGACATCGTGATCATCGGTGCCGGCATCTCCGGCATCGGTGCCGCCCGCTATGTGACTGAGACCTTCCCCCACAAGAAGGTGGTGGTGCTCGAAGGCCGGGAGGACATCGGGGGTACCTGGGACCTGTTCCGGTATCCCGGGATCCGGTCGGACTCGGATCTCCACACTTTCGGATACGAGTTCAAGGCTTGGAAGGACCGGGCAGCCATCGCCGACGCCCCCCTCATCCGAGACTATCTCCACGAGACGGTCACGGAGAACCGGCTCGACCGGCTCATCCGTCTGCGGCACCGTGTCGTCTCCGCCCACTGGTCCAGCGAGGAGGCGATGTGGACGCTGGCAGTGGAGGTCGACGGCGCGGAAGGCGAGGAGCCCGTCCGCAAGGAGATCAAGGCGAACTGGATCTTCGCCGGTACCGGCTACTACCGCTACGACAAGGGGTACACGCCCCACTTCGAAGGCCGCGAGAACTTCACCGGCGACATCCTGCACCCCCAGCACTGGCCCGAGGGCTACGACTACGCGGGCAAGAAGGTCGTGGTGATCGGCAGTGGCGCCACGGCGATCACGATCGTCCCGTCGATGGCGACGGGCCCGGGCGCGGCCTCGCACGTGACCATGCTGCAGCGCACGCCCACCTATGTGATGCCGGCTCCGCGGGTGGACTCGCTGGCGCTGCTGCTGACCCGGATATTCGGGGAGCAGCGGGGATACACGCTGACCCGGTTCAAAAACATCTGGATGGACCGCGGAATCGTCGTCGGCCTTCGCAAATTCCCGCGTGCGGGAAGGGCGTTGATCCGTTACGTCAACAAGAAGGCGCTCCCGGACGGCTTCGACATCGACACGCATTTCAATCCCCCGTACAAGCCGTGGGACCAGCGTCTCTGTCTGGCGCCGGACGGGGACTTCTTCAGGGCGATCAGCGACGGGCACGCCTCCGTGACCACTGACAAGATCGTCCGCTTCACCGAGGACAGCATCCTGGTGGCGTCCGGCCGTGAGATCAAGGCCGACGTCATCGTGACGGCGACTGGCCTGAACATGCGCGTCCTGGGCGGAATCGACCTCTTCAAGGACGGCGAACCAATCGACACATCGAAGTCGATCACTTACCGCGGCACGCTCCTGTCGGGCATCCCCAACCTGGCCATGGCCGTCGGGTACACGACCTCGTCGTGGACGTTGAAGATCAGCCTGGTCTGCCGCTACTTCTGTGATCTGGTCAGGCACATGGACGCGTTCGCGTACGACACGGCGGTCGCCGTGGCGGAACCCGGCATGGAGACACGGCCCGTCATGGACATCAGCGCCGGTTACGCCCAGCGCTCCAGCGACATCACGCCGCGTCAGGGCACGGCACAGCCCTGGCAGATGGCGCTGTCCTACCCGGAGGACGCCAAGCTGCTGCGGGGACCGCTGTTCGACGACAGTCTGCGGTTCAGTTCCCGGGGAGACCAGACGTTCCGCGAGCCGGCGCGGACCGCTTCGCGCGGCGGCGAGTAGAGGAGTGCGCCGATGACCGGAACGAGCGAAGCCGTCACCGCTTCACCTGACCGTTTCCTCCGGCTGCCGAACGGCGCCCGGGTCTGCTACCGCCTCGACGGCGAGGCCGGCGCGCCGCCGGTCCTGCTGCTCGGCGGGCTCGGCGAGGACCTCTCCGCATGGTCGCCGCACTTCGTCGACACCCTCGTGTCCCGCGGACTGCTGGTGATCCGCATGGACAACCGGGACTGCGGCCGGTCGACGTACGTCACGAGTCCGCCGCCGAGCGTCCTCCGCCAGGTGCTCGCCCGGCCGCGTCATGACGCCTACACGCTGGCCGACCTCGCCCTGGACAGCGCACTGCTCCTTGAACACCTGGAGGTCGGCCCTGCCCATCTGGTGGGTCGGTCGATGGGCGGAATGATCGCGCAGTCGATCGCCGCGCGGTACCCGAAGAGCACACGCTCGCTGGTCTCGATCTACTCGACGACCGGGGACCCCAGGGTGGGGCGGCCGACGGCGTCCACCAAGCTGCTCCTGGCGAGCTCGCCGCCACGGACCAGGGCGCAGGCGGTCAGGGCACACCTGCGGCTCACCGCCCACCTGGCCGGGACGCGCTATCCGGCGGACGAGGTGGCGGAGGCCGTCCACGCGGTCATCACCTGGGACCGGACGGCCGGTGACGGAGCCGCGGGCATCGCCCGCCAGATCCAGGCGATCCAGGCATCGGGAGATCGTACGGCGGAGCTGGGCGCGGTCACCACCCCGACACTCGTCATCCACGGTGACCGCGACCTCATGGTCGATCCGTCGGGCGGACACGCCACCGCCATCGCCGTGGCGGGCGCCCGGCTCCTCGTCGTGCCCGGCATGGGGCACCACCTTCCGGATTCCTTGGCGGACCATGTGATCGGCGAGATCGCCGACCACATCGCGACCGTGTAGCGACCCTCCGTGTCACGGCGTGCGGACGCACGCTCCGGAGCCCGGCGTCGCGTACCGAGCCCCGTGCCCGGTACGCGTCGCCGGGCGATCCGGCGTGGCCGGAGCCTGCCTGATACCGAGCCGGGAGGCGATGGTGCACCATGCACACATGGACGAGACGGGATCGGCGCCGGACGGTGCACCGGAGTCCGAGGAGCTGTGGTCTCCGCCGCGGGACGAGGTGGGTGCGCTGATGCGTGCGGTCGCCGAGCGGTTCCTGCAGGCGTCTCCGGAGATCGTCGAGGAACTGCTGGCGGCCTCCCAGCGAGGCACCCGGTACCGGGCGATCGTCGACGATCCGGTGCTCGCCGAGGGTGACCGGCGAATGAACAAGGCCAGCCTCATGCACTGGCTCACCGCGAACATCCACCGTCCGGGTCGTCGCGTGCCGCCCTGTGTCGAACCGGAGATCCTCGACTTCGCCCGTGACCTGGTGCGACGGGGCATGGACATCGACGACCTCGGATCCTGGCGGGCCGTGCAGCGTGTCGCATGGCGTCTGTGGATCGACGCGTGTTTCGCCGCCACGGAAGATCACGACGAACTGCGCGAGCTCCTGGAGGTTTCGGCCTACTCGATCACGACCTACGTCGACGACTCCATGGGCGCGCTCTCCGCTCGCATCGAAGCGGAACGGCAGGACCTCGCCCGCGGCGCGCAGGCAGAACGGCACGCGACCGTGCAGCTGTTGCTCGAAGGCGCCCCCATCAAGCGGGCGCGGGCGGAGGCCCGGCTCGGGTACGCCCTGACCGGCGGTCACGTCGCGGCGATCGTCTGGATCGACGGCGTCGAGCGGGCACACCGTCTGGAGCCCGCGGCCGAACGCGTCATGCGGGCCTGCGGGGTCAATCGCCGGCTGACGCTCGTCGCGAGCACGGCTGCCCTGTGGCTCTGGATGCCCGCCGCCCGCACCCCGGCTGTGACCGAGATCGAGCGCGAGTTGACCGACCTGCCGGGCGTACGGGTGACGCTGGGCCGGCCGGCGAAGGACCTCGCGGGATTCCGCCGCAGCCACCTGGACGCCGCCACGACACAGCGGGTCCTGGCCAGGCTGGGGTCCGTACGCGCTGTCGCCCGCTACGAGGACGTCCAGCTGGTGTCCGTCCTGTCGGCGGACCTGGCGCAGGCGGAGCAGTTCGTCGCCGACACGCTGGGGGACCTCGCGGCGGCGGACAGCCAGCTGCGGGAGACGGTGCTCACGTACGTGAGTGAGCGGTTCAACGCGTCGAGCGC
Source organism: Streptomyces sp. NPDC058985 (assembly GCF_042740985.1). Lineage (NCBI taxonomy): Bacteria > Bacillati > Actinomycetota > Actinomycetes > Kitasatosporales > Streptomycetaceae > Streptomyces > Streptomyces sp. NPDC058985. The sequence goes on from NZ_JBHYJX010000011.1 coordinate 179,851, forward strand.
CGCGGAGCGCCTGTTCACGCACCGGAACACCGTCGAGCGGCGTCTCGCTCGCGCCGATCAGCTCCTGCCGCTGCCCCTCGCGCAGAACGCGCCCAGCGTGGCAGCCGCGCTGATGCTGGTCCAGCTGCGCGAAGGGTGATCGGCGGAACGGGCGACCGGCGGGGCGGACCGGCCCCTTCCCGCGGCGGGTCAGTCTCCCCGGCGGCCGAACCGGTCCGACAGCCGGTCCAGCTCCCACACGGCCCTCAGGAGGAGCGAGCTGGACGCCGGGGAGGGAGTGAACCAGGGGCGCGGACGCCACAGGTTCCGCAGATCCTCATGGGGCGTGCCGCCGGCGAGCCGGTCGGCGAGCAGGGCACCGAGGTAGGGCGCCTGGGCGAGGCCGTGGCCGTTGCACGCCATGGCGTAGTAGACGTTGTCGGTGGCTTCGCCCACCACCGGCAGCCAGGACGGGGTGATCGCGATCCATCCGCCCCACGCGCGCCGCGGTGCGACGTCGCGCAGTGAGGGGAACCGCTGACGGAACCCGCGCACCAGATCGGCGGCGACGCGCGGATCCACCTCGCGGGCGCCGAGGGCGCCACGCCCGGCCTCGGCGTTGCGGACGCCGACGAGGATGGTGTTGCGCGGGGTGATGCGGAAGCTCTCCAGGACGAGATGATGGGTGGAGATGCCCACCCGGCTCGTCCAGCCGGTCGCCAGCAGTCGCTCGGGTTCGATGGGCTCGGTCTCGACGAGGGAGACCCACACGGGTGCGGACATCCGGGGCGGGGTGATGGCGAGGTCGCGGGAGTGCGCGTTGTTGGCGATGACGACGCGTTCGGCCCGGATCCGTCCGTTGGGGGTGGTGACCACCACGCCGGCGGGACCGGGCCGGATCTCCCCGACGGGGCTGTTCTCGAAGACCTTGGCTCCCGACTTCAGCACCGCGTCGCGCAGGCCGCGGGCGTACTTGCCGGGGTTGATCACTCCGCCCGCCCGCTCGAAGATCCCGCCGAGGAAGGCGTCCGGCAGTCCGAACTCGCGGCCGAGGACGAACTCGGCGTCCGCCCCGGCACCGACGAGGATCTTGGCGCTCTGCCGTGACTTCCTCAGCTGCCCCTCGGTCACCGCGGCGATGACGTTGCCGGTCCGCTCGTAGTCACACTCGATGCCGTGCCGCTCGATCAGCGCGTCCGAGTACGTGACCGAGGAGTCGGCGAAGCGGATGGCCCCCCTCAGCCGCCGCGGGTGGAGGGCGGCCAGCATCCGGGCGTCACCGGCCAGGGTGTTGGTCAGGTATCCGGCGTTGCGCGAGGCCGCGCCCCAGCCGCAGAACTGGGCCTCCAGCAGGGTCACGTCGATGCCCCGCTCGGCCAGTCGCAGGGCCGTGCCCATGCCGAGGTAGCCGCCGCCGACGACGACCGCGTCGGTCTCGATCTCACCCTCGACCGCCGGCGCGTGCTCGGCGGGAGGATCGATCCATCCGCTGAAGGACGTGTACTCGATCCCCGCCGTCTCCGCGGCTCCGGCGCTCATGCCGCACCGTCCTTGTACGAAGCCGCGGCCTGGTGCGCGGCGAGTTGTTCGAGATTGGCCAGGGACGTCGTGAACTCCGCCACGAGCATGCCTCTGAGCAGGCCCGCCACGATCCGGTCGAGGCCCTTGAGTCGGAACGCGAGCGCCGACCCGTAGGTGACGTGGGTGTGTTCCGATCCGGACACGTCGAGCATCGGCTCGAACCGCAGGAAGGGCCGGACCTCGCTGACGCCCGGGAATCCCTTTCCGGTGTACCTGCGCTCGCGATGGTGGTCGCTGCTCAGCAGTGTCCACGTGGTGATGGACGTCCAGGGGCCGAGCACGACGCTCCGCTCCTCGAAGCTCTGACCGACTTCGAGGCTGTGGTCGGCCCGGGTCACCCCCTGCACGTTGTTGCACCACTCGGCGTTGCGGCGCGGGTTGCTGGCGACGTCCCACACCGCTGCCACCGGGACCGGCATCAGCCGGGAAGCGCTGAACTCATGGAAAGTTGACATACCGCTACGGTGCCGAGACGGCCCTGCCCGTCTCTACACAAGAGTGCACCCCGGTATGCGCCCTGACGCGACAGGGTGCACCACCTGTCACTCCGACGGTGAGCCGCCACCGAGCGCCAGTCCGCCGACAAGATCCGCCACCAGGCTCGCGGCCTGGTCCCTGGCCTGCTCGGGATTGTCCGACTCGGCGATCGTGAGCGCCAGTTCGGTGAGGGCGCCGTAGAACGCGCCAGCGATCAGCCCGGCCGGGTAGGGCCGGATACGGCCGGCCGCGAGCGCGGCTTCGACGATGCCGACGAGCACGCCGCCGAGGTGACGCTGGTCGAGCTCCCGCCAGCGCGGCCAGCCAAGGGCGATGGGGCCCTGCTGGAGCACGATGTGCCGGTAGGTGTAGTCGGTGCATACGTCGAGGACCGCGTGAACAGCTCGGTCCGCACGCTCGATCGGGTCCCCGAGGGAGGAGACCGCCGCGCTGATGCGCTCGGTGGCCCGGCGCTCCTGTTCCTCGAAGACGGCCTCGAAGAGTCCGGGCTTGCCGTTGAAGTGGTGGTACAGCGCACCCCGGGTCAGCCCGGCCGTGCGCACCAGCTCCTCGGCCGAGACGGCGGAGAAGTCCCGCTCGGTGAAGAGGCGAAGACCCGTGTCGAGCAGGGCCCGGCGGGTGTTCTCCGCGTACTTGTCTCTCAGCATTTCCACCCCGCCATGAATATCACATACACTATGTATGTCAGATGCTCTCTGCATGGCACGGCGGTCGGCGCACCTCCCGCGCACATCCCGCATCCCTCACCCCAGGAGTCACCCATGGCTGTCCTGCTCCACCGACTGGGCCGTAGTGCCTATAAGTACCGAAGCCTCGTCCTCAGCCTCTGGCTCGGAGTACTGGCCGCTCTCGTCACCTGCGTCGCCGTGTTCGGCGGCACCACCGACGACCGCTTCTCCGTACCCGGGACGGAGTCGCAGCGCGCTTTGGACGACCTGCGCACGACGCTGCCCGAAGCCGTGGGCGCGAACGCGCAGATCGTGTTCTCCGCGCCCGAGGGCCGCAAGATCACCGCCTCCCGATACGGCGAGGCCATCGCCGAAGCCACCGCTGCCGCGCAGAAGGCGCCGCAGGTGAGCGCGGCGATCGACCCCGTCACCTCAGGCTCGATATCCGCCGACGGGAGCACGGCGGTCGTCCAGGTGCTGTACCCGGTCGAGTACGTCGACGTCGACGCCTCGTCCGTCGACGCGATCGAGGACATCGCCGGGAAGGCCGAGCGCGACGGGCTCCAGACCTCCGTCGGCGGCACCGTGTACGCCAGCTCGGGCATCCACATCGGACCCTCGGAGATCATCGGCGTGGGCGTCGCGGTCATCGTGCTCGTCGTGACCTTCGGGTCCCTGCTCGCTGCCGGCATGTCGCTGGCGTCCGCCCTCGTCGGCGTCGGCGTGGGGCTGACCGGGCTGCTCGCCGTGACACCACTGCTGGGCGTCTCCTCGACCGCCCTCACCCTCGCGCTCATGCTGGGCCTGGCCGTCGGCATCGACTACGTCCTGTTCATCCTGGCGCGGCACCGACAGCAGCTCGCACGGGGCGTCGATCCACAGGAGTCCATCGCCCTGGCCGTGGGAACGGCGGGCAGCGCCGTCGTGTTCGCGGGCGGCACCGTGATCATCGCGCTCGCCGCCCTGAGCGTGATCGGCATTCCGTTCCTGACCACCATGGGCCTGGGCTCCGCCGGTGCCGTCCTGATCGCCGTCCTGGCCGCGATCACCCTGACCCCCGCCCTCGCCGGCTTCGCCGGGGCGCGACTGGCCCCCCGTCCCGGCAGCCGCGCCGCCCGGCGGGCAGCCGACGCCGAGCGGGGCGGCCCCACCATGGGCACCCGCTGGATCCGTACGGTCATCCAGAAGCCCCTGGTCACGATCCTCGTCGTCGCGGGCGTCCTCGCCGCCATGGCGCTGCCGGCCGCCGGTCTGCGCCTGGCCCTGCCCGACAACGGCTCCGCCCCGACCGGATCGACCGAGCGCACCGCTTACGACATCGTCAGTGACAAGTTCGGACCGGGTTTCAACGGTCCCCTTCTCGTACTGGTGGACGCGCAGCGCGGGTCCGGCGTGGAGGCCGGCACCGAGGTGGCTCAGCGACTGCACGGCTTGAAGGGGGTCACGGCGGTACTGCCGCCCGAGCCCACCCGCGACCCCGCACGATCCGTCGTCCAGGTCATCCCGGCGAGCGGCCCCGACAGCGCAGAGACCGACCGGCTCGTACGGGACATCCGGGAGGCGGCATCCGGCATGGAGAAGACCGCCGACGCCTCCGTCACGGGCACGACGGCCGTCGCCAACGACCTGTCCAACCGGCTCAGCGACTCGCTGCTGCCCTTCGTGTCTATCGTCATCGGACTGAGCCTGGTTCTGTTGACAGTCGTCTTCCGCTCACTGCTCATCCCGCTGAAGGCCGCCCTCGGCTTCCTGCTGTCCGTGGGCGCGTCCCTGGGGGCCGTGGTCACCGTCTTCCAGTGGGGCTGGCTCGCCGACCTGATCGGCGTCTCGCACAGTGGGCCGGTCGTCAGCTTCCTGCCGATCATCCTGGTCGGGGTGCTGTTCGGCCTCGCAATGGACTACGAGGTGTTCCTGGTGTCCGGCATACGCGAGGAGTGGGTCCACACCGGCCAGGCTCGCCGGTCCGTGGTCGCCGGAGCACGCCACAGCGTGCGGGTCGTCACGGCGGCCGCGCTGATCATGTTCACTGTCTTCGCTGGGTTCGTCCCTCTGGACGACGCACTGGTCAAGCCCATCGCCTTCGCTCTCGCCATAGGTGTGGCCATCGACGCCTTCGCCGTCCGCATGACGCTCGTGCCCGCCGTTCTCGCGCTCGCCGGCCGGTATGCGTGGTGGCTGCCGAAGGAGCTGGACCGTCTGCTGCCCGACCTCGACGTGGAGGGCACGAGCCTGCGGAAGCCTCCGGCCGGGAAGCACGCGAAGCCGCGGCAGCTCGTCTGAGACGTACGCACGTCAAGGCGCCGCCGCCGGCCCTCCGGCGGCGGCCGCTTTGGTCAGCGGCGCGCGCTCACAAGGTCCTCGGTGGCTTCCCGGCGGCCGGTGCGGCTGCCGAGCCACCCAAGCAGGAACGCGCCGGGCACGGACACCAGACCCGCGGTCTCCAGTGGGAACCAGTCGAAGTCCGCGTCCGGCCACACCGCGTACGGGGTCCCGGAGACGGTGGGCGAGAAAAACGTGAGCGCGACGCAGAGCAGCAGTCCGCCGTAGACGGACCAGAGGAGCCCTCGGCGGTCGAACCGGGGCCAGAAGAGGGAGTACAGGAGCGCGGGGAAGACGCACGTCGCGGCGACGCACGTGGCGAAGGTGAGCAGGAACTCGACCGGGTAGTCGTGGGTGGCGGCGGCGAGCGACAGGCCGATCAGACAGAGCACCGCGACGCCCAGACGCAGGGTCCGAATCTCTCCGGCGCTCGTGTCCGCCCGGTCGGCCCGCATGGCTCGCGGCCGGAACACGTCACGCGCGAGGGAGACGGCGGCGGCGAAGGCCACGCTGGTCACGGTCGTGAGCACGGCGAGGAACGCGACGCAGGCCATGACGGTGATGAGCGCGGTGCGTGCGGTCGAGTGGTCGGGAAGCACTCCGGAGGCCAGCAGGATGGGAGACGCCTGGCCGATGGCGTCCACGGCCCGGATTCCGCCGCTGCCCACCACGGCCGCCGCGGCGAAGCCGGTCGTCATGAGCAGCAGGACGAAGGCGCCGACGAGCCCTGTGGCGACACTTGTGGACCGTCGCGCCGAGCGCCCCGTGCGAGACGCGCCGACACGCAGGATCAGGTGGGGCGTCACGGCGGTACCAAGGATCACCACCAGATGCCCGCCGAGGGCGTTGAGTGGCTCCACGTCCGCCGCGTACGTCCAGAGTCTGGGGCTCAGGTAGTCGTCCGGAGCCGCACTGTTCGTCACGGCCGCGGAGAGCAGGGCTCCGGGGTCCCAGTCAGACTTGGCGAGGGCCAGCAGGGTCACCACCGTCAGCGTCAGCAGAGTGAGGGGCACCTTGACGACCTGCATGAAGCTCGTGCCCCGGAGATCGCTCACCGCGGCGAAGCATGCGACGAGGCACCCCATCAACACCGTGCAGATCACTTGGACATGACTGTCCGACATGCCGATCAGGAACGCGGCACTGATACCGGCCGCGCGTAGCTGGATCATGATGAGGGGGACGGCGATGACCAGGGTCACGACGGTTGCAGCGATCCGCGGGGCCGTGCCTGTCGCACGCAGGCCGAACAGGTCACCGAGGGTGTATCGGCCGCTTTCGCGGATCTTCTGGGCGAGCAGCAGCAGGACGCCCAACGTGATGAGGACGTCGATGGCCGCGATGTATCCGTCGTACCCGTAAAGGGCGATGGCCCCGGGGACGGCCAGCAGGGTGACCACGGATATCTGTTCGCCGGCCATGGCAACGCCGTTGAAACGAGGGGAGAGAGAGCGGCCGGCGAGGTAGAGCTTCTCCGGATGATCCTCCTGGGTGGTGAGGATGATCATCCACAGGAGAGAAAGCCCGATGAAGAGCAGGAAGGCGATGATCACGGGAGCACGGGCCTCAGAGCCGATCGCGGCGGCCGTCACCGTTCCCGGGCCCGGAAGGTAGGCGGTCATCGACGCGCCCCTCGCGGATCGCGGACGCTCCATGCCGTAGAAGCCGTTGAAGCGGCTTGGGAAGGGCCGGATGCCGTGAGGGACCCCTCGAGAGGATCGCACTCGCGCGTGGCTCGACTCTCGTACTGCCAGGCAGTGGCGACGAGGAGGGCGCACTGCACGGCTCCCCATGCCAGACCGAGAGTGAACCGCCCGTACAGCGGTATTGCAGGGATGTCCGTGAAGGCCGCCGCCGACATTCCGACGGCGAGGGGAGCGGCGTTGACAACCAGGAACCTGCGCTGGAGGCGGCCCAGATGCTCGCCGAGATGTGAGTCGCTCCCCGACGGCCGGGGGTCGAGCGACGGCTCCTGCGAGGGCGGAGATTGCTTGGGGAACACGAAGCCTCCGGGACTGTGAAGGGGGGTGCGGGAGGGGCTCAGGTGCGGCGACCAGGGAACGACCGACGCCGTCAGCGGCGGGCGCGGCGCTCGGTCGGCGCTCATCGCCACTCGCATACGGAAGGGAGAGGTGCTGCTCGTGGGCACACCTCACGCTTCGTTCAGCATGAATATCACATGCAATGAGTATGTGAGATTCTCTCGGCATGACTGTGATCGAAGCGAGACGGCGCACCAAGGAGAGGCCGTCAGCAGGCCACTGCGGGGCGACAGGACGTACCGCTCAACACCCCTGGGAAGCCGTCACCTTCGGAGACCGGCGCTCCCCTCGGGCAGGGCCTGCTCGGCCCAGATGACTTTGCCTTCCCTGCTGTGCCGCGTGCCCCAGCGCTCCGCGAGCTGGGCGACCAGAAGCAGTCCGCGACCGCCCTCGTCGAAGGACCGGGCACGTCGCATATGCGGCGCGGTGCTGCTGGCGTCGAAGACCTCGCACGTCAGCGTGGACTGGCGGATCAGCCGCAGCCGGACGGGACTCCTGCCGTAGCGGATCGCGTTCGTCACCAGCTCGCTGACCATCAGCTCCCACCGAGTTGACCAGGGCCAGCCTCTCCAGCCGAACCCTCGCCCGACGCTTCGCCGAACAACTCGGTACAAGCCCCGGACAGTGGCTGCTCAGCCAGCGCCTCAACGCGGCACGGATACTGCTCGAGCAGACCGACCTTCCGGTGGAAGCCGTCGCCACCCGAGTCGGACTCGCCTCGGCGGTCAACCTGCGCCGCCGCTTCCGGACACATTTCGGCACCACACCCGGCGCCTTTCGGCGGACATTCAGCGAAACCTGACGGCACAGATGGGCGTTCACACAGGCGCGGGCAAACGGTCTGAGCGCGGGCGCAACAAGAGCAGCCACGTCCAACCTGACGGCGCTGGCCGCGTGTTGGACGGATCCGCACAACGACGAAGCTCCTGGTAAACGGGTTCTCGGCCAAGATCGCCCGTAGCCACCAGGAGCCTCGTGTGCTTGTCTACCCGTCGTCGATCAACCTTTCCAGTCGCACCCTGCGGTACCTGACCGGACGCCTCGCTGCCCGGAGAGGTGAGATCGGAACCCGGTGGTGGCGTCTGACCGCAGGCCGCCAGGCTCTCCTTTCCCTGGCCCATCTGCGGTGCGGTGACACCTATGCCCAGCTCGCAACCCGTTCGGTATCGGCATCGCGACCACATACCGCTACATACACGAGGCCATCGACGCGCTGGCCGCCCTCGCCCTCGCTCCCACCCTGAACGAAGCGATGCGCGTCGCGCGGACCAAGGCGTTCGTGATCCTGGACGGCACCCTGCTGCCGATCGACAGGATCGCCGCCGACACCCCGTACTACTCGGGCAAACACAAGCGCCACGGCATGAACGTACAAGTCCTCACCGACCCGTTCGGCCGCCTGCTCCGGGCCTCGCCTGCGCTGCCCGGCTCCACCCACGACCTGACTGCGGCCCGCGCCCACGGGATCGTCGAAGCACTTACCGACACAGGCCTCAAGTGCTGGGCCGGCAAGGCATACCAGGGCGCCGGCGGCTCCATCCGGCTGCCCATCCGCGGCCGCCGCCTCAAGCGTTGGCAGCGCCGCCACAACAGCACACACGCCAAGATCCGCTGCCGCGGCGAGCAGGCCATGGCCACCCTGAAGGGCTGGTGTCCCCTCCGGAAGCTCCGCTGCAGCACCAACCGCATCACGGCGATCGTCCAGGCCGTCCTCGTCCTTCACCACGCGTCAGCGTGAAGTTGGAAAAGGCTCACTGCAAGAACAGCTGAAGCGACAGGGTCCGTTGTCAAACACCCCGATTGAATGTCAAAGGGACCAATTTACCCTTTGACATATAATCGGGGCGTTTGACGGTGAACCTAGTCGTTTCGGACTTTCGACAGTGAATTTGGTCGGAGGGGGTCATCACGCTGGGGGTGTCGAATGGTGCTGTTGGACTGCAACGGAGGGTTGGAGCGCGCAGTTCCGCTACTGGCTGGTTCCACCCTCACTGGGGCCACCGGAACGAGAATGACCTGACCCCATCCAGCGGGTTCACGTCAGGCTTGCCGTGAGGCCAGTTCGATGACGGTGATGTCGGAGGGTGCGCCGACGCGGGTGGGCGGGCCCCAGGCGCCGGCGCCGCGGGAGACGTACAGCTGGGTGTCTTCGTAGCGTTCGAGTCCGGCGACAGTGGGGTTGGCGAGTTCGGCGATGTAGTTCATGGGCCAGAGCTGGCCGCCGTGGGTGTGGCCTGAGAGCTGGAGGTCGACGCCGTGCTTGACGGCTTCGTCGATGAAGACGGGCTGGTGGGCCAGGAGGACGGAGGTGCGCTGGGGGTCGCGGTCTGCCAGTGCCTTGGCGAGGTCGGGGCCGTCGTCGTGGCTTTCGCCGGTGACGTCGTTGACTCCGGCCAGGTCGAACGCCGGGAGTTCGACCCGCTGGTTTGCAAGGAGTTTCATGCCGAGTTCCTGTACGTGCTCGGTCCACTGTTCGGCGCCGGAGATGTACTCGTGGTTGCCGGTGACGAAGAACGCGCCGTGGCGGGCGGTCAGGTTGCTGAGGGGCTGGACGGCGGATCGGAGTTCGCCGACCGATCCGTCGACCAGGTCGCCGACGACGGCGATGAGGTCGGGCTGGGTGGCGTTGACGGTGGCGACGACGCGTTCGGAGAAGCTGCGGCCCAGGATGGGGCCGAGGTGGACGTCGCTGACGACCGCGATGCGGAAGCCGTGTGCGGATCGGGGCAGTTTGGCCAGCGGTACGGTCACCCGCTTGACTTTCGGGCCGCGCAGGACGCCGTAGGTGCCGTAGCCGACGGTGCCGGCCGCGACCACTGCGGTCGCCGTGCCGATCAGCTGGGCGGTGAACCGCCTGCGGGACAGCTCCGCCGGGGCTGCGTCGGGGGCGCGGCTGCCGGGGGTGGGGGTCTCGCCGACGCCGGCGGACGAGGCTGCGGGCGGTGCCAGATCCGTCGCCTGGCCGGGTGCGGGGACGGGTTCGGCTGCCGGGCGTTGCGTGGCCGTGCGGGTGGCGCGGCGGCGCAACCACCGGTTCACTACGGGCCGGATCGCTTCGCCGACGAGGAGGCCGATCAGGAGGTAGAGGGCGAGGGCGACCCAGAGGTAGGCGGGCCAGGACAGGACCTGGACCGCCCCGAAGGGCAGTCCGGCGAAGGAGCCGGCGAAGGCCGTCACCATGAAGGCCGGTCCGGTAAGGAAGGCCGCGGTGCCCCATCGGCGCCCCCGGCTGTGGGGGGTGGTGGTGTCGCGGACGAGGCGGCGCCACACGTACCAGTGCAGTCCGGCCATGACAGCCAGCAGTACGGGTACGGCCAGGATGAGGGCGAGGGTCACGGCGTGGAGGCTCTTTCGTGCGTGGCGTTCAGGCGGGCGGCGGGCGTGGGGGGGCGGAGTGTCAGTCCATGCCGCGTCTGCCGGGGGTCCAGAAGGGTTTGATCACGATGTCGCGGCGCGGCCAGTCGCGTTCGTGCAGCAGATGGCGTTTGACGGCTTGGCAGGTCTGGGCCTCGCCGGCAATGTAGGCGACTGTTCCAGGCTGGACGTCCGGCAGTGAGGCGACGGCTTGCACCAGTGTCCTGGGGTCGGGGGCGAGGGTGGTGCCGTTCTGGATCCACTGCACGTCGCCCTCGATGGGGAGCTGGTCGGCCACGTCGTTAACGGCGATGAGGGCCCGGCACCGGCCGTGGAGGGAGCGTGCCATCGCGCCGATGGCCACCGACGCGGTTTCCTCCCCGATGAACAGGTGGTCCGGCGCGTCGGGGCGGACGGTGAAGCGGCCTTCGGGAGCTTTGAACATGACCTCGCTGCCGGGGGCCAGGTCGCGGGCCCAGCGGGCGCCGGGTCCTTCACCGTGTTCGAACACCCGCAGTTCCAGGGCGCCTTCGGTGTAGTCCCACACGGTGTAGGTGCGCAGCAGGTCGCGTGGGGAGCGCAGGGACAGCGGGGCGACCTGGACGCGGATGTGGTGTCCCGGCTTCCAGTCGAGGTGGCCGGCCGTTTGGAGGCGGATGCGTCGCCATCGGTCTCCGGCCGGTTCGGCCACGGTGGCGGTGGCCCGTTGCAGGAGCCGTTCCAGCACCCAAGCGCCCTGTGGCATGGCACCTCTCCTTCGACTGTTCGGTACGTCGGTTGTCGTGTCGGTCAACGGGTGACGGCGCCTACCGGCCCCGGGGGAAGGCCGGTCAGGCGCCGCTGTCGGGGCCAGGCTCAGAGCCCGGCCCCGGCCCCGGCAGAGGGAAGGGGTCTGCCGGGTTCAGCGGGTGGCCGGTTCGGGCTGGCGTTCCTCCTCGGCCTGTTCGGTGGGGCCTTCGACGGACAGGTGGGGCAGGCGCTTGTCGAGCCAGGCGGGCAGCCACCAGTTGGCCTTGCCGAAGAGATACATCACGGAGGGGACGAGGACGGTGCGCAGGATGAAGGCGTCGATGGCGACGGCAGCGGCCAGTCCGATGCCGAATTCGGCGACGATGCGTTCGCCTCCGAGGGAGAAGGCGATGAACACGACGAACATGATGGTCGCGGCGGCGGTGATGACCCGACCGGTTTCGGCGATGCCGACGGAGACGGCCCGCTTGTTGTCGCCGGTGTGGACCCATTCCTCGTGCATGCGGCTGACGAGGAAGACCTGGTAGTCCATCGAGAGGCCGAACAGCACGGAGAGCATGATCACCGGCAGGAACGCCTCGACGGGTCCGGCGGCACCGAGGCCGAAGGGTTCCGAGCCCCAGCCGTACTGGAAGAACGCGACGATCACACCGAAGGAGGCGGCGGTGGCGAGGATGTTCATCACCGCGGCGGTGAGCGGCACGAGCAGGCTGCGGAAGGCGATGAGGAGCAGGACGCAGCCGAGCGCGACGATGACGGTAAGGAACAGGGGGAGTTTCCCGGTGAGGACGTCGGCGAAGTCGTCGAAGATCGCGGTCTGGCCGCCGACGTAGACCTTGAGGCTGGTGCCGTCCTCGGCGGGCGGGATTACGTCGTCTCGCAGATGTGTGATCAGGTCGGCGGTCTCTTCGGACTGCGGGGAGGTGCCGGGGACGACCTGGACGATGCCGACCTTCGCGCCGGGCTCGGCGGGCAGTGCGGTGACGGCGGCGACCCCGTCGGTGGTGGCAATCTGGTCGGCCAGGTCGGCTAGGGCCTGCTGGTCGGCGGCGGTGGGGGTTTCGGCGACGAGCTGGAGGGGGCCGTTGAAGCCGGGGCCGAAGCCGTCGGCCAGCAGGTCGTACGCCTGGCGGGTGGTGGTCGAGGTGGGGTGGTTGCCCGCGTCGGAGGAGCCCAGGCGCAGGGAGAGCACGGGCAGGGACAGTACGGCGATCACGGCGAGGGAGAGCACGGACAGGATGACGCGGCGGCGTTCGACGATGCCTGCCCAGCGGGCCCAGAAGCCCGGACCGTTCCCGGTCCCCGCGCTGTGGTGGCGCCGTTCGCGGCGGCTGAGAGCGCGCATGCCGATGAAGCCGAGGAGGGCGGGCAGCAGGGTGACGGCGGCGATGACGGTGAACAGGACGGTGACCGCGGAGGCGATGGCCATGCCGTTGAGGAAGCCGACGCCGAGGACGAACAGGCCGCACAGGGCAACGATGACGGTGCCGCCCGCGAAGATCACCGCACGGCCGGAGGTGTCGATCGCCTTGACGACCGATGCCTCGATGTCGGTGCCGTTCTTCAGGTTGGAGCGGTGGCGGGTGACGATGAACAGGGCGTAGTCGATGCCGACGCCGAGACCGACGAGCGCACCCAGGATGGGCCCCAGATCGCCGACCTCGGTCACATGGGTCAGCAGCGTGACGGTCATCAGGCCGGTGCCGACCCCGGCGATGGCGGTGGCGATGGGCAGCAGCATCGCGAACAGCGACCCGAACGCCACGAACAGCACGATCGCGGCGGCCAGGATCGCGACCAGTTCGCTGGTCGGCGCCTCCGACTCGGCGGCCTGGGTGATCGGGTCGCCGCCGAGTTCCACCTTCAGCCCGTCGGTGCGGGCCTTCTCGGCGGTGGCGACGAACTTCTCCAGGTCGGCCTTGTCCAGGTCCATGGCCTGCTCGGTGAAGTTCACCGACGCATACGCGATGTGCCCGTCCTTGCTGATCTGCCGTGCGCCCTGCTCGCTGTAGGGGCTGGTGATGCCGCTCACGCCCGGTAGGCCGGACAGGTCTTCGAGAGTGGCGGCCATGCGGTCGCGGACCGCCGCGTCGCGGACGTCGCCGTCGGACTGCCACACCACGGTGGCATTCGCGCCGGACTGGGCGGGCATCGTCTCCTGCAGCAGTTCGAGTGCCTGGGAGGACTCGGTGCCGGGCAGGGAGAAACTGTCACTGGCTTTGGTACCGGCGGCGGTCGAGGCAAGGCCCAGGCCGGCCAGAACGGCGACCCAGAGCACGACGACGACAAGCCGGTGGCGGTAGCACCAGCGGGCGAGGGCGGACACGGTGACTCCTCGGACAAGGACCGGATGTGATGCCTACCAATCTGGTCCGCCCATGGCCTTGAATCGTGCGCCCGGGGTACGGTTTGCGGCCTACCGCGATCGCAGTACCGCCTACAGCGGCGGGCGTGCGCCAGCGGTGACCAGGCCGGTTTCGTAGGCGAGCATGACAAGCTGGGCCCGGTCGTGGGCTCCGAGTTTGGTCTGGGTGCGGTTGACGTGGGTCTTGGCAGTCAGTGGGCTGATACCGAGGCGGGCGGCGATCTGGTCGTTGCTGAGCCCGGCCGCGACCAGGACGAGGATCTCGCGTTCCCGGCCGGTCAGCGCGGCGAGCCGGTCGGCAGCCGCGTCGGTGTCCTGGGCGGGGCCGCGCAAAAACCGGCCGATCAGTGCACGCGTGGCACCGGGTGACAGCAGCTGCTCGCCCCGGGCGATCAGGCGGATTGCTTCCTGCAGCTCGCCGGGGTGGACGCCCTTGCCGAGGAAGCCGCTGGCGCCGTTGCGTAGCGCGCTGAACACGTACTCGTCGACCTCGAACGTGGTCAGCACCAGCACCCGCACATCCGGAAGGGCGGAGGTGATCTGCTGGGTGGCGGTCAGGCCGTCGAAGCCTGGCATGCGGATGTCCATGAGGACGACGTCGGCTGCCGGGGCGAGACGGACCGCCTCGCGACCGTCGGATGCTTCGGCGACCACTTCCATGTCGGGGGTGGAGTTCACCAGGATCTTGAAGCCGGTGCGGACCAGTTCCTGATCGTCGGCGAGGAGGATCTTGATCGTCATGCGGGTGCCCCTTCGTGCGGCAGGAGGGCGCGGACCTCGAACCGGCCGTCGCGGTGGTGTGCGGTGAAGGACCCGCCGAGGGCGAGGGCGCGCTCGCGCATGCCGAGCAGCCCATGCCCGCCCGACCCGAGCCCCAGCGGATCGAATGCCGCGGCACCGCCCGGCGGGCACGTGGAACGGGCGGGGTTGCGGACGTGGATGCGCAGCGCGGAGGGCAGGTAGTCCAGGGCCAGCTCGGCCCGCGGGTGAGAGGCGTGCCGGCTGGCGTTGGTCAGCGCCTCCTGGACGAGCCGGTACGCGGTCAGCCCGACGGCGGCGGGCAGGTCGACGGGAGTGCCGAAGGTGTCCTGGTCGACGATGAGCCCGGCGGCGGTGAACCCGGCGATCAGGTCGGGCAGGGCGTCCAGGCCGGGGGCCGGTTCGACAGCGGCTTCGTCGGGGGCGTCGGGCTGGCGCAGTAGCCCGAGGGTGGCGCGGACCTCTTCCAGCGAGGACTGGGCGGCCCGCCGGATGTGGCCGAGGGATTCCCGGGCCTGCCGGGGTTCTGCTTCCATCACCTCGTCCACGACTGCGGCCTGCACAGCGATCAGGGCGATGTGGTGCGCCAGTACGTCGTGCAGTTCCCGGGCGATGCGCAGCCGCTCGTCGATCACCCGGCGCCGGGTCTCCTCCTCCCGGCTCTGCTCGGCCCGCCGGGCGCGTTCCTCGACCTCAGCGACGTACGCCTGCCGGTTGCGGACCGCAAACCCCGCCGCGGCAGCCGTCGCGCTCAGCGCCAGCAGCGCGACGCTCTCCGGGCCCATCCATCCGCGGTGGCCGAAGACCACGCTCGTCCCCGCCAGCGCGAGGGCGACCACGGTGATCGCGATGGCGGCCTCCCGGCGCGGGCGGCGCAGCGCGCAGGTGAACATCGCGACCATCGTCGCCAGCATCAGCGGGCTCTTGTGCCCGCTGGCCACCAGGGACGTCAGGGTTCCCGCCGCCGTCACGGCCAGCACCAGCAGCGGCCGGCGCCACCGCAGCAGCAGGCAGGCGCACAGCACCGCGCCCAGGGCCGCGCCGGAGACGGTTGGCGCACTGGTGCCAGGATTGCCGTCGAAGAACGGGCCCAGCAGCGACACCCCGTACACCACCGCCGCGAGCAGCACGTCGTGGCGCGTGGTCCATGCAGTAGCCGGTCTCATCGCATTCCTCACAAAAGGCCGTCCATAGCCGTGCCGGTCAGCTCGGGCCGGGCGGCGGGGGCATGTCGATCCCGCGGGCGTGCAGCGCATCGGCCGTCTTCAGCAGCAGCCGCAGCAGCTCGCCGCGCTCCTCGGCGGTGAAGTCGTCAAACAGCGAAGCCGTCGCAGCGTAGGACGGCCCGAGATGCACTTCGACGAACTGCCTGCCAACCGGGGTGAGTTCGACCAGCTTGACCCGGCGGTCGCTGGGATGGACGACCCTGCGGACGAGCCCCTCCTTCTCCAGGCCGTCCACCAGGACCGTCATGTTCCGCGGCGACATACCCAAAGGCTCGCCCAGCTCGCCCATGCCGGCGGGCTCGGTCTTGAGCATCAGGCCCATCAGCAGCGTGGCGCGCGGCACGGTCATCCCCGCGTCCGTGGGGATGTTCGCCTGCATCCACTGCCGCAGCCCCTTGCGCAGTCCCGCGAAGCCCGCGAGCAGCTGGTGACTGCTCGCAGACGTACCGCCCGCAGCGCCGGACGTACTGCCCGCAGCTCCCGGGCCGGCTGGTGATCTCGACAACGCAGTTCCTATCAGTTGTTAATTTCCTTGCGGTTACTGTAACAATGGTCTCAGGGATGGTGGCCCGTCGGCAACCGACGGCAGAACCCCACCCCGGCCGGAGCCGCTGCGGAAGGCGGCCGGCACTGACCCGACCGATCCGACAGGGACGGACCACACGCCATGAACCACCCCACACCCCAGCGGGTCATCGTCATGACCGGCGCCACCGCCGGTCTCGGCGCCCACGCACTGCGCACCCTCGCCGCCCAGCCCGGCGCCCGCGTCATCGTCGGAGCCCGCGGAAGCGGACGGACCGTACCCGAGGGCGTCGAGGTCGTCCCCCTCGACCTCGCCTCCCTCGCGGACGTCCGCCGGTTCGCCGACACCGTGACGGCGCGCCTGGACGGTGCCCACATCGACATCCTGGTGCTGAACGCCGGCATGCAGAGCGCGGCCACCGGGGCGCGCAGCGCGGACGGCTATGAGCTGACCTTCGCCGTCAACCACCTCGCCCACTATCTGCTGGCCCGCCTGCTGATGCCGCACGTGGCCGACTACGGGCGCCTGGTGATCACCACCAGCGACACCCACGACCCCGCGATCACCCCGATCGCGCCGAAGACCCTCGACCCCAAGGCCCTGGCCCACCCCGACAAGGGCGGCTTCGGCACGGGGATCCGCGCCTACTCCTCCTCCAAGCTGTGCAATCTGCTCACTGCGCAGTCCTTCGCCGCGTCGCAGGAGGTCAGGAACCGCAAGATCGACGTGGTCGCCTTCAACCCGGGCCTGACCGGCGGCACCTCGCTGGGACGTGAAGCCTCCCGGGCCCGCAAGGCGCTCATGACCGTGCTGATGGGCACCGTCTTCAAGATCGCGGGCCGCTTCAAGCCCGAGTACGTCATGGGCACCCCCGAACGCGCCGGGGAGCAGCTCGCCGCCGTCGCCGCCGGAGACCTCGCCCCGCCGCCCGGCCGCCTCTACGTCTCCCTGGTCAAGGGCAAGGCCACCTTCCCCGACCCCTCCGAACTGGCCCGCAGCCGCACCGCCCGCGACCAGCTGTGGAACGAGAGCGCGGCCATGACCGGCCTCACCTGACTCGCCCCGACTCATGCCCTGCCCAGGGCAGACACCGAAGGGAAGCCACCCTCATGAAGCTGCTCATCCTCGGCGCGACCGGCCCCACCGGCCGCCACCTCCTCGGCCTCGCCCTGAAGGCCGGTGACACGGTCACCGCCCTGGCCCGCACCCCCGGCGCCCTCGACGACGTCGCAGACCAGGTCACCGTCGTCGCCGGCGACGCCACCGCACAGCGCGACGTCGCCACGGCCGCCCTCGGACAGGACGCCATCATCTCCGCCCTCGGCCAGGGCAAGTCCCTCAACCACCGCGGCCTCTTCGACCACGCCTCGGCCGCCGTCATCGGCGCCGCCCAGCAGCAGGGCGTCTCCCGGCTGGTGTGGATGTCGTCCTTCGGCGTCGGCGACACCTTCGACACCGCGAACATCACCCAGAAGGCCATGTACCGCACGATGCTCAAGGGCGTCTACGCCAACAAGAAGATCGCCGACGACCGCATCCGCGCCAGCGGCCTCGACTGGACCCTGGTCTACCCCTCCGCGTTGACCAACGGCCCGGCCAAGGGCACCTACCGCGTCGCCGAGCGGGTGCCCATGAAGGGCGCCGCCAGGATCAGCCGCGCCGACGTCGCCGCCTTCATGCTCCAGGCCGCACACAGCAACGAGTGGAGCCGCCGCGAAGCGGTGATCACCGACTGACCCCACCCCCGAAACCCGGCACACCGGGCCGCGCGCAGAACTCCCGACCCCACGCCCCTCACCCCTGGCTGGAGCCATCATGGCAACCCCGCAGCAGACATCCGTAAAGCCCGAGCAGCCGGACAAACTCGACCGCAGCGTCATCCTCACTGGCCTCGTCGTCGTCGCCGGAATGATCATGGTGGTCCTCGACACCACCATCGTGAACGTCGCCCTGGACACCCTCAGCTCGGACCTCGACGCCCCCCTGTCCACCACCCAGTGGGTCGTCACCGGCTACATGCTCGCCGTCGCCCTGGTCATCCCGCTCACCGGATGGGCCATGGACCGCTTCGGCGCGAAAGCCACCTGGATCACCTCACTGACCCTGTTCGTCGCCGGGTCGGCGCTGTGCGCACTGGCCTGGAACATGGAAAGCCTCATCGCCTTCCGCATGCTGCAAGGACTCGGCGGCGGCATGCTGCTGCCCGCCGGACAGGCGATCATCACCCGCGCCGCCGGACCACAGCGCCTCGGACGCGCCATGAGCATCCTCGGCGTCCCCATGCTCCTCGGCCCGGTCTTCGGCCCCGTCCTCGGCGGTCTCCTCGTCGACTACACCACCTGGCACTGGATCTTCATCGTCAACGTCCCCGTCGGCATCCTCGCCATCGCCCTGGCCGTGTGGAAGCTCCCCTCCGGCGGCGCCCTGCCCGACGCCGGACGCCTGGACACCCGCGGCCTCATCCTGCTCTCCGGCAGCCTCGCCGCCCTCCTCTACGGCCTCTCCCAGGCCAGCTCCGAAGGCGGCTTCGGCAACTGGGCCGTCCTCGGCTGGCTCATCGCCGGCGCCATCGGCCTGGCCCTCTACACCTGGCACAGCCTCCACCGCGGCAGCGCGTCGATCATCGACGTACGCCTGTTCAAGAACTTCCGCTTCGCCAGCGGCACCGTCTCCGTCTTCCTCGTCGCCATCGGCATGTTCGGCGGCATGCTGCTCCTCCCGCTCTACTACCAGACCGTGCGCGGCGAAGACGCCCTGAGCGCCGGATGGCTCCTCGCCCCCCAGGGCCTCGGCGCGATCGTCGCCATGGTGATCGGCGGACGCCTCAGCGACCGGATCGGCGCCGGCTACGTCGTCCCCGTCGGCATCGTCCTCGCCCTGGCCGGCACCCTGCCGTTCACCCAGGTCGGCACCGACACCTCCTACCTCTGGCTCAGCGCCGCCCTCTTCGTACGCGGCATGGGCCTCGGATCGGTCATGATGCCGACCATCGCCGCTTCCTACACCCAGCTCAGTAAAGACGTGGTCTCCCGCGCGGCACCCACCCTCTCCGCCATGCAGCAGGTCGGCGGATCACTCGGCAGCGCCCTGCTCGTGACCGCACTCACCCAGCGGTTCACCACCCAGCTCACCGACGCCGGCGTGCAGAGCGGCGCCGCCAGCGGCACCGACCAGCTCGGCTCCATCCCGCCCGAGGCCATGCCCACCGTCGCGCCCCTCCTGGCCAACTCCTTCGGCTACGCCTTCTGGATCACCTTCGCCCTCACCGCCCTCATCGCCGTCCCCGCCCTCTTCCTGCCCCGCCACCGGCACGGCAAGGACAGCACCGAGAGCAACACCCGCGACACTGAACAGGCACCGGCCGTACCGGGCTTGTGACCCGCACCAGCCCAGCCCTCCCATTCACTCCAGCGGCGCGCCCGCCGCCGTGTCGTGGCGGTTCAGGACGGGTTGGACCGTGACCTTGCGCCACGGGGCAGCAGGGTCCAAGAGCGTGTCCAGGATCAACTCGCACCAGGTCACCGCAGCATTGACCGTCAGGCGAGCATGACGCACGCCGAGCCCGGACGGCGCGCTCGCCTGACCGTGACCGCTACCGAAACCCTGATTACGCAGTTCGGCCACACCGACTGCGATGTTCACCGAGCCCGAAAGGATCTTCTTCACAGCCTTACTGCCGTCGGGCCCATCAGGAGCCGAGCCAGCATCAAGCCTCAACGCCTTCTGGACCGTGCCGATCAGTGCCGGGAGAGCAGCATGCCGATCAACCTCGATCTGCAGCTCTCCGAGAGCGGCCTTCGCCGTCGCCTCGATGAGCTGCTTCGCCGCACCGATGGCGCCATGGGGGTCACTGGTCAGGTCCCGCCGGATGCGTTCCAACTCCATCGTGATGCCGGAAGCATCGCTCAGCCCGCTGAGATCACGTGCCAGCACAGGAGGCTTCGACCAGGAGATCTTCCCCTCCGTGTCCAGAGCGAAGCCGTCACGCTCCAACCGGACCCTGATGTCGGCAAGCCACTTCGGAGTGCCCCGATCATCCGGATTCCGGTACGCGCGGATGAAGTCCTCGAAGACCAGGAGCACACGCCGAATCTGGTCCGGATCCGACCACTCCACACCCTCCGCGTAGAGCATGAATTCAGTACGCCGCTGACCGGAGTCCTGGTACTTCAGCTCATCCGGCGGGATGGGGGCGAACCCGTGATCCTCCCACAGCTCGGCCACGATCCGAACGGTCAAGTCCGTGGCCAGCGAGCGGAAAGCGTTGCGGGTTGCTGGGCTCACCAGCTCCCGCCGTGCGGTTACGGTCATGGTCTGAAGATAAGAGCAGGCCCGTACACCGTCACTGTCTTTTCGCAAGCCGGCTCCTGAAACGCGCCGCGCCCGTCGCACGAGCCTGACCGAGGTCACTGTCTCGGGAGCCGAAGACGGCTGAGTTGCCTGTCAAGCGCCTCGAATCCCCTCGGCCTGGGCCTGTGCCGTGAAGCGTCGGCCCTCCAGCATGGGGTCTGTCAAACGAGCGGTGTAACCAGGGTGGTTGGGGTTACTGGCGGGCCGCCGTCAGGCGGCCGTCGAAGGTGATGTCGAAGGCGTTCAGTG